>JAPPNY010000060.1 GCA_028818385.1 Spirochaetaceae bacterium | reverse complement strand
CCGCTGATCGAGGGTTCCGCCCCGACCAACGGACCCGAGCGTGGGATCGTCCTGGAGACGGTCGAGGGTGTCGGTGGCGTGCGAAGCAGCGAGCATGGGTATTGTAGGACGGGAGTTTGGGGCAGAGACGCGCGTTGACCGGCATCGGTTCGTGCCTTGGGGGAAGGCAGCCCGTTCTTCCGGTATCACGACGCATTCAACCCGGACATGGCCGAAGTCGGCGAGCTCAAGGACCGCTACCGCGAGGGGGGCGGTGGGCGACGTGGAGGTCAAGCGCAAGACCGGTGCGCTGAACGCATTCGCGGATCCGATCCGTGAGCGCGCCTACGCCGCCGAGCCGGAGCGCATCGAGGCGATCATCGATGCGGGCAACGCACGCATGCGCCCCGGCCGGAGACGATGGCGCGGGTGCACGAGGCCAGGGCTGGAGTTCGCGGAAGCGGCTGCCACGTGGCGATACGGTTTCAGGACGGCCAATCACAAGTTCAAGATGGTAGGGAACGGAGACCCTCCACCTGATCAGCCACTTGTGTTCCGATCCGGCGCGTGTTGATCGTCTCCGCGCCAGCCGTTGCACCGGCGGTCGCCGATCCGGGGGCATCGTCCCATGGCGGCAAATCCGCGCACACGGGAGGGTTGTGCTCGGGGCTGCCGGCGTTGACCGGGACGGCGTCGTGCCCCTACGGTGAGCGGAAGATGGGAGCGAAGAGACGGATCCTGACCGGCGACCGGCCGACCGGTCCCCTGCATATCGGCCACTACGTGGGCAGCCTGCACAACCGGGTGCAGCTCCAGGACGAATACGAGTGCTTCTTCATCGTCGCCGACGTGCACACGATGACCACGCGGCCGGAGAAGCACCACCTGGCGGAGCTGGAGCGCACCATCCGCGAGGTCGTGCTGGACTACCTGGCGGTCGGCATCGACCCGGAGCGCTCCACCATCTTCGTGCAGAGCGCCATCCCGGAGACCTTCGAGCTCACCACGCTGCTGAGCATGCTGGTGACCGTGCCGCGCCTGGAGCGCGTGCCCACGGTCAAGGAGATGGCGCAGGCGGCGCACCTGGACGCCCTGCCGTTCGGGCTGCTGGGCTACCCGGTGCTGCAGGCCGCCGACATCCTGCTGCCGCGCGCCCACCTGGTGCCGGTCGGCAAGGACAACGAGTCGCACCTGGAGGTCACCCGCGAGATCTGCCGCCGCTTCAACAAGCTGTACGGCCCGGTCTTCCCGGAGCCCGGCACGCTGCTCGGCGACTTTCCGGTCCTGCTGGGAACGGATGGTCAGGCAAAGATGAGCAAGAGCCTGGACAACACCATCTACCTGTCCGATGACGAGAAGACCGTGCAGCGCCGGGTGATGGGCATGTACACCGACCCCAAGCGGGTGCGCGCGGATATCCCGGGGACGGTGGAGGGCAATCCCGTCTTCCAGTACCACGACGCCTTCAACCCCGAAACGGCGGAGGTCGACGACCTCAAGGACCGCTACCGCCGCGGCGCGGTCGGCGACGTGGAGGTCAAGCGAAAGCTGGCCCGCGCGCTGAACGCGTTCCTGGATCCGATTCGGGAGCGCCGCGCGGCGTTCGCGGCCGACCCGGAGGGCATCGAGGCGATCATCGACGCCGGCAACGCGCGCATGCGGCGCGAGGCGCGGGAGACGATGGAGCAGGTGCGCGCCGCGATGGGGCTGAAGTTCGCGGCAGCGGCCGCCGGCGTGCTGGCCGGCGCCTGAACCGCGGTACTACCTTTCGACCGATGGCCAAGAAGAAGTTCAAGACGGAGGTCGCGGAGCTCCTCCACCTGATCACGCACTCGCTGTACTCGCAGCGGGAGATCTTCCTGCGCGAGCTGATCTCCAACGCCTCCGACGCGCTGGACAAGCTCAAGTACCTGACCCTGACCGAGGACGACTACAAGGGCTTCCCGTTCGTGCCGCGCATCGACGTCGAGTTCGACGACTCCGAGCGCGCGACGCTGTCGGTCTCCGACACCGGGGTCGGCATGGACGCCGACGAGCTGGCTCAGAACCTGGGCACGATCGCCCGCTCGGGCACGCGCCGCTTCCTGGACGACGCCAAGGGTGATGCTGCGGCCGACACCAACCTGATCGGGCAGTTCGGGGTCGGCTTCTACGCGTCGTTCATGGTCGCCGACCGGGTCGAGGTGGTAAGCAGGCGCGCCGGGGACGACCAGGCGCACACGTGGACGAGCGACGGTCGCGGCCAGTTCGAGGTCGAACCGGCCGAGCGGGCGCAGTCCGGCACCACGGTCACCCTGCACCTGAACGACGACGGCAAGGAGTTCGCCTCCCGGTACCGGATCGAGGGGATCGTCAAGCGCTATTCCAACCACATCCCGCATCCCATCCACCTGCACTACGCGGAGCCGGCCCGCACCGATCAGGCCGGCACCGAGGAAGGCGCCAAGCCCGAAGATGCCAAGCCCGAGAAGAAGGTGGAGCAGATCAACGCCGCCTCCGCCCTCTGGAAGCGCCCCAAGTCGGAGCTGTCCGACGACGACTACCAGGAGTTCTACAAGACCCTCACCGTGGACACGGAGGACCCGCTGCACTGGGTGCACACGCACGCGGAAGGCACGCTGGAGTACACGACGCTGTTCTACCTGCCGGCCAAGGCGCCGCCGGACATCTACTACCCGGACTACCAGCCGGGCGTGAAGCTGTACGTGCGGCGCGTGTTCATCACCGACGACGACCGCGACCTGCTGCCCACCTACCTGCGCTTCATCCGCGGCGTGATCGATTCCGAGGACCTGCCGCTCAACGTCTCGCGCGAGATCCTGCAGCAGAACCGCACCATGGCGGCGATCAGGCAGGCGTCGGTGAAGAAGGTCCTGTCGGAGCTGGCCGGCCTGGCGAAGAACAACGCAGGCGCCTACGACCGCTTCTTCACCGAGCTGGGCCGGGTGCTCAAGGAGGGCCTCTACCAGGACCCGGGCAACCGGGAGCAGCTCCTGGAGCTGGTGCGCTACCGGTCGAGCTCCGAGGAGGGGCTGGTCAGCCTGGCCGGGTACAAGGAGCGCATGTCCTCCGAGCAGAAGGCCATTTACTACATCACCGGCGACCGCTCGGCCGACCTGCGCCGCTCGCCGCTGCTGGAGGCGTACCGGGCGAAGGGCTTCGAGGTGCTGGTCATGGAGGACGAGATCGACGAGCTGGTGGTGTCCGCCATCGGCACCTACGGCGATCTCGAGCTCAAGTCGGTCAACCGCTCGGACACCGCCGACGACCTCAAGGACGATCGCGATGAGGAGAGCGAGAAGAAGATCGAGCCGCTGCTCGGCAAGATGAAGAAGCTCCTCTCCGAGCAGGTCAAGGACGTGCGCCCGAGCGCCCGGCTCTCCGACTCACCGTCCTGCGTGGTCGCCGACGGCAGCGATCCGACCCTGGCGTTCCAGAACGTGCTGAAGCAGCTCGGCCAGCGCGACCTGCCGGACAGCAAGCCGATCCTGGAGGTCAACCCCGCACATCCGATCATCGTCGGGCTCGCCGAGCGCGGCGACGACGCCCTGCTGGACGACGCCAGCCGGTTGCTGCTGGAACAGGCCCTGCTCATCGAGGGGGTCCGGCCGGAGGATCCGATCGCCTTCGCCAAGCGCCTGAACCGGGTCATGGAGCGCGCCCTCGGCTGACGTGCGCATCCTGCTCGTCAGCGACTCGTACGGCCTTGTGGACGGCGTCAGCCGCAGCATCGAGGCCGAGCTGGCGTACTTCCGGGAACGGGGCGACACGGTGGTGGTGGTCTCCACCAATACCGAGCACACGCGCACCTACCACCTGGTCGCCTATCGCGGCTTCTACCACGTGTTCGACGCCGATCCGCGCCGCCTGGCACGGCGGCTGCGCGGATACCGGTTCGACGTGGCCTACGGGCACTGCGTGGCTCCGCAGGGGCTGTTCTTCCTGCTGTACCTGTCGGCCCGCTTCGGCGTGCCGGCGATCAATCGCTTCACCACCTACGCGCCCGACTACATGGTCTACACCTATCCGCCGGGCTCGGGTCCGGCCGCGCAGGCTTTCATCCGCTGGATGCTCACGGGGCTGCTCGGCCTCACGCAGCGGCGCATGCACCGCGTGCTCCTCAGCATCCTCTGTGAGAAGATGCGGCGGTATCTGGTGGAGGTCCTGCGCGTGGCAGCCTGGCGTGTGGTCGAGAACCGGTTCCCGGAACGCGCCACGCCTCCGCCGCGCACCCGGCCGCGTCCGGGATCGGCCGCTGACGCGGGCGCTGACGCGGGTACCGATGCCGCCCCCCGCCTGATCACGCCGGGGCGGCTGTCCGCGGAGAAGAACGTCGAGTTCCTGGTCTCGATCTGGAACGAGGAGTTGGCCGACCGCTACCCGCGGGCCGAGTGGCATCTGGTCGGACCGGGACCGCTTACCGACTGGGTGCGCCGATCGGTGCGGGCGCCCGAACGGGTGCGGCTGGCCGGCGCGGTCAGCCGTGAGCGCATGCTGCGCGAGATGGTGGAAGCGGACCTGATGCTGTACGCGAGCCTCGGCGACACCTTCGGGCTGGTGATCACCGAGGCAAAGCTCTGCCGGCTGCCGATCGTGGCGTTGGCCGACGATGCCGGCGTATCGGCGCAGATCACCGACGGCACGGTCGGCGGTTATCTGGCCGCGAACCGGGCGGCATACGTGCGCACGATCCACCACGCGCTGGCCAACCCGGAGGAGGCCGCGCGCGTGGCGGAGCGCGGGGCAGAGGATGTCGCCGAACGCTTCAGCGGTGCCGAATACGACCGGCTGGCCGCCATCCTCCAGCGGGCTGCCGCCGCGCGCCCCAGTCGATCACATCGGCTTGCGACCCTGGCTGTGGCGCGGCTGGTGCGGCTTCTGTGCTGGACGCTGCCGCGCGCGTTCATCCGCATGTACGAGCCGGCGTGAAAAAAAAACGCGACCCGCGGCCGCACGCGCTCATCGTCGAGGACGACCGCGACATCGCGAAGCTGATCGCTTTCAACCTCGACAGCGCGGGGTTCGAGCCGCGGCGGGTGACCAGCGGCGAGGAGGCGCTGCACTCGGTGGCCCGCAAGCCGACCGAGCTGATCGTCCTGGATCTGGCACTGCCCGGCGTCGACGGCCTGACGGTGTGCCGCCGGCTCAAGGACGACGCCCAGACGCGTGCCATTCCCATCCTGATCGTGTCCGCCCGCGGTGAGGAGGAGGACGTGATCGCCGGCCTGGAGATCGGTGCCGACGACTACATCACCAAGCCCTTCAGCCCCCGCGTACTGGTGGCACGGGCGCGCGCGCTACTGCGGCGCCTCGATCCGCTCGGCAGCTCGGCGGGCGCCGCCGCCGGCGGGGAGGAACCGGCCGCTCCGGTCTCCGCCGGACCCATCCGGCTCGACCCGCGGCGGCACGAGGCGACCGTGGCCGGCACGTCGTTGAAGCTGACCGCCACCGAGTTTCGGACCCTGCTGTTCCTCACCGGGCGCGCCGGCTGGGTGTCGTCGCGGTCGCGCATCGTCACCGGCGTGCACGGTGCCGACTACCCGGTCACCGACCGATCCGTGGACGTCATCATCGCCTCTCTGCGCAAGAAGCTGGGCGACGAGGCGTGGCGGCTGGAGACGGTGCGCGGCGTCGGCTTCCGCATGCGCGAATGAGCGCACCGGAGCGACCGGACGATCCCGGCGATCGCGGCCGGCAGGTCGCGGCGGCGGTGACCGGCGCCGGGGTGGCGGCCGCGGGTATCGCGGCCGCGGTGCTGGTGCCGGCGGATTTCCTGGCACGGGGGGCCGGCCGGCTGGCGATCGCGCTGCTGGGGGCGTCGGCGGGCGTGCTGGCGTGGTGCCTGAGGCGCGCGTGGGCCGCGGCCGTCAGGGCGCGCCGGGATGCCGGCACGACGGTCGCGGAGGCCCGCGGCGTCCGTCGGGTCGAGCGCTTGCTGGCCCAGCTTCCCGACGCGGTGGTGGCGGTGGACCCGCGCGGCGTCGTCTGCGTCGCCAACACGGCGGCCGGGGAGCTCCTGGGGGTCCGTGCCGAGCATGTCGGCCGGCCCCTCGCGGAAGCCATGCCCGCGCCGTCGCTGCGGGACCTCCTGGCGCCGGTTCTGGCCGGCACCGCCGAGCACGGCACCCGCGACATGGCCGATCTGGTGCCGGAGGCGGTGATCCACGTCCGCGTGAGCCGGGTCCAGGCGGACGAGGACGGCCTGCTGGTGCTGATCTGCGCGTCCGACGCCACGCGGCTCCGCCGGTTGGAGCGGCTGCGCCACGACTTCGTGGCCAACGTCTCCCACGAGCTGCGCACGCCGATCACAGCCATCAAGGGGTTCGTGGAGACGATGCTCGACCGCCGCCTGTACCGCGGCTCCAACGGCAAGCGGTTCCTGCGCATTGCCGGTGCGCAGGCGGAGCGTCTGGACGCGCTGGTAGAGGATCTCCTGAGCCTGTCCCGCATCGAACAGGGAGAGCACGACGGCATCGATGCTACCGCGCAGCCGCTCGCCCCTATCGTCACGCGGGCGGTCGACGCTTGCCGGTCGCGACTCGGTGGGGGGCGCGCACGCATCGGAATCGCCGGCGTCGACGGCATGCGGGTGCGCGCCAACGCCCCTCTGCTGGAGCGGGCGCTGGCAAACCTGCTGGACAACGCACTGCTCTACGGCGGCGACCGGGCATCCGTGCGCATCAGCGCGAGTTCCGGGGACGGCGCTGGAAGCGAGGACGGCGCTGGAAGCGGGGACGGCGCCCGGAGCGAAGGAGGCGTGCGCATCGACGTGACCGACGATGGACCCGGCATCGCCGGCGAGCACCTGGATCGGGTGTTCGAGCGCTTCTACCGGGTCGAGCGCGATTCGAGCATCCCCGGGTCGGGCCTGGGCCTGGCGATCGTCAAGCACATCGTGCAGGCGCACGGCGGCCGCGTCAGCGTGATGAGCGAGGCAGGTTCCGGCACTACGTTCACCCTGCAGATCCCGCCGTAGTACCCCATCAAACTGATGTCGACGGGTGACATGGGGCGCTGCACGGGCTTCAAGCGCGCTGGAACAGCGCGCACAGGGCCGAATCGTGTAGCACGCATCCCCAAACGACAGTTTGATGGGGTACTAGTCCCATCTCGGGTCAGCCCTCGCCGGGATCGGCCCGTGATAAGATGGGCGAACGTCAGGTTCGGAGGCTCACGACATGGCCGAAACGGCCCGTATTTCGTTGGACGGAAAGGAATTCGATTTCCCGGTGGCGCGCGGTTCCGAGGGAGAGGTCGGCATCGACATCGGCGCGCTGCGCCAGGACACCGGCGCGATCACCGTCGATCCGGGCTACGCCAACACCGGCTCCTGCCGGAGCGCGATCACGTTCATCGACGGCGAGCGGGGCGTGTTGCGCTACCGCGGCATCCCGATCGAGCAGCTCGCCGAGTCCAGCCACTTCCTGGAGACGGCGATGCTGCTCCTCGACGGTGAGCTGCCCACCCGCGACGCGTTGCACGCTTTCATGCGCGACATCACCTATCACACCATGGTGCATGAAGATGTGCGCAGCTTCTACGAAGGCTTCCCGAAGCGGGCACACCCGATGGCCATCTGCGGCGCCGTCGTCGGGGCGCTCTCCACGTTCTACTCCGACTCGCTGGACATGCACGACGAACGGCAGGTCGAGATCTCCATCCACCGGCTGATCGCGAAGCTGCCGACCATCGTCGCGTACTCCTACAAGCATTCGATCGGCCAGCCCTTCATGTACCCGCGCAACGACCTGGGGTACGCGGCCAACTTCATGCACATGATGTTCGCCACCCCGTGCGAGGAGTACGTGGTCGATCCGGAGATCGCCCGCACCATGGACACGATCTTTCTCCTGCACGCCGACCACGAGCAGAACTGCTCGGCCTCTACCGTCCGCATGGTCGGCAGCTCGAAGGCCAACCTGTTCGCCTCCATCGCCGCCGGCGTGCACGCGCTCTGGGGACCGCTGCACGGCGGCGCCAACCAGGCGGTCGTGGAGATGCTGCGGCAGATCCTGGCGACCGGGGACAAAGGCGAGGAATTTCTGGAGAAGGTCAAGAACAAGGTCGCCGGCGTCCGCCTGATGGGGTTCGGCCACCGGGTCTACAAGAACTTCGACCCGCGCGCGCAGATCCTCAAGAAGGCATGCTTCGAGGTGCTCGAGAAGCTGAACGCCTCGACCCCCTTGCTGGACCTCGCGGTGGAGCTGGAGGAGATCGCGTTGCGCGACGAGTACTTCATCGCGCGCAAGCTCTACCCGAACGTGGACTTCTACTCCGGGATCATCCTGCAGGCGCTGGGTATTCCGGTGGACATGTTCCCGACGCTGTTCACGATCGGCAGGCTGCCGGGCTGGATCGCGCACTGGCACGAGATGATCCTCGACTCCGACGCGCGCCTGGCGCGGCCGCGGCAGATCTACACGGGGCCGACCGAGCGCGACTACGTGCCGATCGGCAAGCGCTGACGGCGCGGAACCCGCACGGGTCTCAGCTCAGCCGGCCAGCCCGCCCCTCAGGCGGTGTCCTGGTAGACACGGCTGCCCACGGCTTCGCGCTGGTTCTGGTACTTGCCCCCGTACGGCCGGGCCGCCGGCCGGTCCATGCGGGCGAACACGATCTGGCAGATGCGCCGGCCGGCGGTGAGACGGATCGGCAGGCGGTTGGCGTTGAACAGCTCCAGCGTGATCGTGCCGTCGAAGCCGGGGTCCACCCAGCCGGCGTTCTGGATGAACAGGCCGATCCGGCCGATCGAGCTGCGGCCCTCGACGAAGGCGATCATGTCGTCGGGCAACCGGATACGCTCGCGGGTGACCGCCAGCAGGAACGACTGCGGCGGGATGACGATCTGCTCGGCCCGCAACTCCGTGTAGCGGACCGGGTCGGTCAGCGAAATGCTCTCGGCGGTGTTCTCGTCGACCTTCAGGAAGTGGTCGCCGAGCCGCAGATCGACCGATGCCGGCTGGAGCTGGTACTCCTCGAGCGGGACGATCTCCACCGTGCCCGCGTCGAGCAGTTCCCGCATGGTGGCATCGGATACGATCATCGCTCCATCGTCATCGCCTGCAGCTTGACACGCAGGATGCGGCGCACGGACTCGTCCAGCCGCTCCTCGCTCTCCATCCCGGCGCGGACCAGGCGGACCCCTTCCTCGATGAGCGGCAGCACGTCACTGGACCGGGCCGCCAGGATGACGTCGACTCCGGCATCGAAGCTGTTGCGCACGAGGTAGGGCTCCATCAGCGCCGGGGCCGGGGCCCGGATCTCGATCGCGTCGGTGATCACCACGCCGTCGAAGCCGAGCTGCTCGCGCAGCAGGCCGGTGACGATCGCCGGCGACACGCTGGCCGGCAGGTTCGGGTCCAGGTCCTCATACAGGATGTGCGCGGCCATGACCGAGTCGATGCCGGTGTCGATCGCGGCGATGAAGGGTGCCAGGATCGCCGCGCGCTCCGACCGCGTGAGCCGCACCACCGGCAGGCGGTCATGCGAGTCGTACGCGGTCACGCCGTGGCCGGGGAAGTGCTTGGCCACCGAGATGATCCCGGCGCGGTTGGCGCCACGGACGTAGGCGCGCGCGTAGTCGGCGATCAGCCGGGAATCGTCGCCGTAGGCACGGCCGTCTATCACCGTGCCGTCGTCCCGGTCGTACAGGTCGAGCAGCGGCGCCAGGTTCATGTTCACGCCCAGGCGGCGCAGCTCCACGCCGGTCACGTAGGCGGCCGCTTCCACGTAGTCGCTGTCACCGTGCTTTCCCTGGTGGAGCGCCGCCGGGAAGAGGGTGAGCTCCGGCAGGCGCAGGCGCGTCACCCGGCCGCCCTCCTGGTCGGTGGCGATGAACAGGGGCACGGACGACGGACCGTCCTGCGCCATACGTTGCAACCCGTCGATCAGCTCCCGCACCTGGTCGTGGCTCTCCACGTTGTGCTCGGTGATGATCACGCCGCCGACGTGAGCCTGATCGATGAGGGCGGTAGCCCGCTCCGAGCCGGCCGTGCCCGGAATCCAGGTCATGAAGCGCTGCCCGACCTTCTGCTCGAGGGTCATGGCGGCCAGCAGATCGTCGATGCGGGCCTCGATCGGATCGTCGGGCTCGGAGATGGACGCGGTCGCGGCCGGCGCGGTGGGCTGAGTGGGCTCTGAGGCGGAGGTGGATGTCGCCGGTTCGTCCGCCGCCTCGGTGGTCGCCGGCTGCGCAGGCTCCGTGACGGTGGTTTCCGAGCCCGATTGGGTAGCGCTCTGCGGGGCGTCTATCTCCTGGGGTACGACCGGCCTCAGGTCGAGTCCGGGAACTTCGGGATTGGTTGCGCAATTGAGCGTGACCACCGTGGCCAGCAGCACCGCCGCCGCCCGCGCCGCGTGCCGGGCGCGCGGGCGTGCCGCGGACGTGGCGGAGTGGAGGATAGGGGACTCGAACCCCTGACCTATAGATTGCGAACCTATCGCTCTACCACCTGAGCTAATCCCCCGCCGGGTGATGACACAACCTATCAAGATGCAACTCCTTCGACAAACCGCCTGCGCAGCCGGTCCCGGCCGGCCGCGACGATAGGTCTACACTTGACCATCGGCACGACGGTACCCTGAGAAAAGCACAATCTGCGGAAAGATATGGAGCTCGCGCACGATGTCCGATGAAGATCTTCGCGCTCCCGCGGACCTTCGCGCGACGGCCGCGAGCCTGCCGCAGGCGCCGGGCGTGTACCTCTTCAAGGACCCGTCGGGCTCGGTCCTCTACGTGGGCAAGGCCAAGAAGCTGCGCGCGCGCGTGTCCAGCTACTTCAACCGGGGACCGCGCGACTCGCGGACGTTGATGCTGGCGGCGCGGACCGCCTCGATCGAGACGGTTCTGACCGGCAGTGAGTCGGAGGCCTTCCTGCTGGAGAACTCTCTCATCAAGCGGTTCGCGCCGCGATACAACATCAATCTCAAGGACGGCAAGTCCTATCCCGTGATCCGGCTCACCGCGGAGGAGTTTCCGCGGGTCTACCGCACGCGCACCATCGTGTTCGACGGCTCCGAGTACTTCGGGCCGTTCGCGAAGGCCAACCAGATCGACGTCTACCTGGACCTGATCGATCGGCTGTTCCCGCTGCGCAAGCGCGGCGAGGTGTTCCGGCGCCGTCCCGCTCCCTGTCTCAACCACTACATCAACCGCTGTGCAGCCCCCTGCGTCGGCGCCATCGACGCCGGGGAGTACGCCGAGCGCGTGCGTGCGGTTCGCACGCTGGTCTCCGGCCGCGCGGACGACCTGACCCGCGATCTGACCCGCCGGATGAGCCAGGCGGCGGCCGAGCAGCGGTTCGAGCGTGCGGCGGCGATCCGCGACCAGCTCCAGGCCATTCGCGACGTGACCGAACAGCAGCACGTCGCCGGCGTGGACGCTGATGCGCGCGACTACATCGGCCACTTTGCCGGCGGCGACTGGCACCGGTTTCTGGTGCTGCAGTTCCGGGGCGGCAACCTGGTGGGTCGCGAGCGTTTCCACGTGCAGGACCCCGACCCGCAGTCCGACGAAGCGGCGGCCCGCGCACGGTTCGTGCTGGGCTACTACGGCGGCAGGAGGACGGCACTGGCCGGCCTGACGATATTCATCCGCACCGTGGAGGAGCCCGAGGCGCTCACGGCGGCGCTGCGCACCCTGCTGCCGTCGGATTCGGGCCGCCGGCGGGCCGCGCCGCGCGTGCACGTTCCGCGGCGCGGCAAGCACGCGCAGGTCCTGAGGTTGGCGGATGCCAACGCCCGCCAGGACGCCGAACGCGCCAACCCCGGCGTCGACCGCGAGCGAGGTGTCGAGGAGCTTGGCCGGGCGCTGGACCTTCCGGCCGCGCCGCGGAGGATCGAAGGTTTCGACATCTCGCATCTCGGCGGGCGCGACACCGTGGCGTCGCTGGTGGTGTTCGAGGCCGGGCAGCCGGCGAAGGGCGAGTACCGCCACTTCCGGATCAGGTCGCTGGGCGGCCGGGTCGACGACTTCGAAGCGATGCGTGAGGTGGTCGCGCGCCGCTATGCGCGCGTGCTCAACGATCGCCTGCCTCGCCCCGATCTGGTGCTGGTGGACGGCGGCGCCGGCCAGGTGAGCGCCGCAAAGGGGATTCTCGACGGACTGGGGCTGACCGATCTGCCGCTGGCCGGCCTGGCCAAGCGCCAGGAGCAGATCTACCTGCCCGGCAACGGCACGCCGCTGGCGCTACCCGATGGGAGCGCGGCGCTGCGCCTCCTGCAGGCGGTGCGGGACGAGTCGCACCGCTTCGCGACCACCTACCACAAGCGGCTGCGCACCAGACGGGTGGCGCGCTCGGCGCTCGAGGAGGTGCAGGGCATCGGACCGGCGCGTTCGAAGCGCCTGTTGCAGCGGTTCGCTTCCGTTGCGGGGGTGGCGCGCGCCACGCCGGGCCAGATCAGCCGTTGCACGGGCGTCAGCGAGGAAACAGCCACGGCACTCCTGGCCCACCTCGAGCGAAGACCCGTGCGCGGGCGTCAGTGAGGAAACCACCGCCATGCGCCCTGCCCACCTCGAACGACGACGTAGTAGAGCAGAAGCCGGAGCAGGCTGAGCTGCATGTGCCCGGCGGCGGCGCGGATGCGCAGGTCGAACTCGGCCAGTACCCGCAGGATCGCCTGCAGCTCCGCGGCCTGGTAGCGCTCGGCCGCGCGGGCCAGGCTGGCCTGCGCCCGCTTGCCGGACACCTTGAGCACCCGCCACGCCTCCCGGCGGTCCATGCGCGGCAGCAGTTGCTGCAGATCGGCCGTCTTTCGAAACTGTGAGGCCAGGCCGCCAAGGAGCTGCGACGGGGTCGCCTGCCGGGTCAGCATGATCGCCTGCAGGGTGCGCGCACCGGCTGCCAGGTCGCGGCTTCCCAGGTGGTCGAACAGGGTGAACACCGTCTCGGCCCTGCTGTGGTGCACCCACCGGTCGATGTCCTCGGCGGTCAGCATGTCCGCTTCGCCGGACGTCGCCCGATGCATGGCGGCCAGCGCCGCGCACTCGCTCTCCAGCGCCGCCGATGAGGAGCCGACGACCTCGTTGAGTGTCTCCACCGCCTGGTCGTCGATGGCGATTCCGCGTTCGCGGAAGAATGCGCTGATGCTGCGGCGCCGCTGATCGGGAAAGCGCTCCCAGAACACCCGCCTGCAGGACGCCGGCATCGCGTCCTGCAGGCGCTTGGCGACGCGCAGCTCCTCGGTCTCGATCACGAGCGTGGTCCCGTCGGCAGGTTCCCGGCAGTAGTCGGCCAGCGCCGCGGCGTCGGATGCCTTCAGAGCCTCCGCCTGACTGAGCACCACCAGCCGCCGCGGTGCGAACAGGCTGGGCGTGCGCAGCGATGCGATGACGTCGACGATGACGGTGTCGAACGGATAGTGGCGTTCGATAGCGAGCGTGACACCGCCCGAGCCGCGCTGAAGCTGCGCGCGCAGCCGTTCGACCGCGCGGCGCTTCTCACCCGTGTCGGGGCCGCAGAACAGATGGATGGGGGCTTCAGCCATCACAGCGGCGCCGGAACGGCGCGGCGCGGCATCTCAGCGGTAGTCGCGCACCAGGCACGCGAGCTTGCCCAGGATCCTGAGGTCGGTCGCGTAGAGGGGTGGGTAGGCGGGATTCTCCGCCTGCAGCCGGACCCGGTGGCTCTCCTTGAAGAAGCGCTTCAGCGTCACTGCGTCGTCGATCACGGCAACCACGATGTCCCCATCCGTGGCGGTGGGCTGCTGGCGGATCACGGCCAGGTCGCCGTCATGGATGCCTGCGTCCTTCATGCTGTCGCCGCGCACGTGCAGCGCGAAGTGGTCCCCGGCGCCGATGCTGGACCGCGGCAACTGGTAGGTGCCGTCCAGGTTTTCCTCGGCGAGCAGGGGCTGTCCCGCCATCACCGTGCCCAGCACCGGTATGTCGACGACCTCCGGCGCCTCCGAGCCGTTCCCGGTCACGGCGATCGCCCGCGACCGCCGGCTGCCGCGCGTGATGCAGCCCTTGCGCTGCAGCGCCCGCAGGTGGTCGTGGGCACCCTTGGTGGTGACTCCCAGGTGGGACGCCACCTCGCGCACCGTCGGCGCGAAGCCGTGCAGGTCGAGGTAGTGCTCGATGAACTGCAGGGTCTGCCGCTGGCGCTGCGTAAGGCCTCTCACGGCAGGTCGTCCGTCGCCTGGAACTTGCTGTCCACCAGGCGGACCAGCGCCTCCACGGCCTCCGCTTCGTCAGCGCCGGTGGCGATCACGCGCAGCGTCGTCCGATAGGCGGCGCCGAGGGCGATGATCCCCATGATCGACTTGCCGTTGACCCGTTCGCCGTCCTTCTCGAGGTAGATGTCGGCCTGAAACCGGTTGGCGGTCCGTACCAGCAGCGCCGCGGGCCGCGCGTGGACGCCGGCCCGATTCGCGATCATCACCTCACGCTCCACCATCCGGTCTCACCTACCACTCTTCGACCGCGGCGGTCTGCGGGTTGCGCGCCGACATCCATGCCATGACGCTGCGGTTGAATTCCTGGGCCGAGTGGTACCCCATGTGCTTGAGCCGTTCGTTCATTGCCGCGGTCTCGATCAGGATCGGCACGGGCCGTCCCGGCCGCACCGGGATCACGATCTGGCGGACGTGGGTGCCGATGAGCTCCACCTGTATGTCCTGGTCGCCGATTCGATCATATTCGCGCGAGTTGTCCCACTCCTCAAGCTGCACGGCCAGCTGGATGTGCTTGGACTCGCGGATGGCGCCGACGCCGAACAGGTGGGCGATGTTGATGATGCCGATGCCGCGGATCTCCAGGTGGTGGCTGGTGACCTCCACGCCGTTGCCGATCAGGGTGTTGCCGACGCGCCGGATCTCCACCACGTCGTCGGCCACGAAGCGGTGGCCGCGTTCGATCAGCGCCAGCGCCGCCTCGCTCTTGCCGACGCCCGAGGGCCCCTGCAGAAGCACACCCAGTCCGAACACCTCCAGCAGCACGCCGTGCACGCGGTCGGAGGGGGCGAAGATGGAGTTCAGTGCGCTCACCACCCGCGCCGTGAAGGAGGAGGATGAGAGCGTGGTCTGCAGGATCGGGCAGCCGGCGGCTTCGCACAGCTCGCGGAAGTCCTCGGTCGGCTGCTGACTGTCGGTGAACACGCAGCACGGAACCGCGTGGTCGAACAGGCGCTTGAGCGTGTCGGTCTTGCCTTCGGCGGAGAGTTTCTCCAGGTAGGCGCGCTCGCCACGGCCGAACACCTGGATGCGCTGAAACGCGAACCGTTCGTAGAACCCGGCCAGGGCCAGTCCGGGCCGGTTGAGCTCCGGCGCGTTGATCTCGCGCGTGATCCCTGCGCGTCCGCCGATGCACGACAGATGCAGCGCTTCGTTCTCCCGCAGGTCCAGCCGCAGCAGGTCGAGGACGGTGAATGCCATATGGGGTTCAGCGCTCCAGGGAACTTTCGATGTCCAGCTCGCCACGGTACTTGGCGACCGTACGCCGGGCGATCCTGACGCCGCGCTCGGCAAGGATGGCGGCGATGCGGCTGTCGGACAACCGCTTGCCGTCGGGCCGCTCGGCTTCGATGATCTCGCGCACCATCTCCTTGACGCCGGCCTTCGAGTATCGCGATCCGCTCGATCCGGCGCCGGAGATGGAGTTGGTGAAGAAGTGGCGGAGCTCGTAGATCCCCCACTCGGTCTGCACGAACTTGCCGTTGACGATGCGCGAAACCGTCGCTTCGTGCAGATCGACCTCCGCGGCCACGTCGCGCAGCGTCAGCGGGCGGAGCTGCTTCGGCCCGCTGCGGAAGAACTCGCGCTGGTGGCCGACGACCGCCTGTGTCACCCGCACCAGCGAACGGTTTCGCGCGGTGACGTTGCGGATGAAGGAGCGGGCCTCCTGCAGGTTCGCCTTGGCGAATCGGCGCGCTTCCCTGCCGGCGGCGGTGCCGCCGTGGCCGTTGCCGCCGATCTGCTCGAAGAAGCTGTCGACGCCCAGGACGGGGATCACCTCGTCGTTGAGGATGATCGCCAGCTCGCCGTCGTGCATGCGCACGATCACGTCCGGCACCACGTAGCGAGTGGGCTCGGACTGATAATTGCGGCCGGGCAGCGGATCGAGCGTGCGCACGAACGCGAGCACCTCGCGCACCGCGGCAACCGGGATGTCCAGCGCACGCGCGATTTCGTCGAGCCGGCCGCGCTCCAGTGCGTCCAGATGGCCCTCGATCACGGTCGCGGCGTGCGGCGCCGGTGCATCGTGATGCCGTACCTGGACGCTGAGCGATTCCCGGTAGCCGGCGACGCACGTGCCGACCGGATCCAGCCCCTGGACCAGCGCCTGGGCGCGGGCGAGCGTCCGGGGCCGGGCGTCCGGTGCCGCCACCTCGGGAGGTTCCAGGAGGAACCCGTTGTCGTCCAGGTGGCGGATCAGCAGCTCGGCCGCGCCCAGGACCTCGGCGTCGGCCGGCTGCAGGCGCAACTGCCACAGCAGGTGCTCCTGCAGCGTCTCGGGCCGCTGCAGCGCGCCCTCCAGGAAACGCTGCTTCGCGTCCGGGTCGCCGTCGTTGCGCAGGCCCTGAAATCCGGGATCGGAGGAGTCGCCGAACAACTCCTCTTCCGGGCGCTCCTCGATTTCGTCGAGCGAATCGGTCGGATCGTCGGACACGATCTCCAGCGCCGGATTGCGTTCCAGCTCCTGGTCGATGGTGAGCTGCAGGTCGGCAAGCGGCAGCGCCATGATTTTGATCGCCTGATAGAGCTGCGGCGTCATCCGCAGGCGTTGTTCCTGCCGAAGCACCGGTTGCTGCGCTTGCATGGTGACTGTCGCCCATCAAGGAGTCTGGCGGGTTTGCGGCGTGAGCGGCAAGCCCGCCAGACTCCTTGAACCGGTGGGATGGGCCAACAGGCGGAGCCTGCGGCGACGACTGTTGGGGCGCTGGCGGGTTTGCGGCGTGAGCGGCAAGCTACATGCGGAACTCTTCGCCCAGGTACGCGCTGCGGGCCGCCGGATCGGCCAGCAACGCCTCGCGGCTGCCCTCGGCGATGATGTGGCCGCCGTCGATGATGTAGGAGCGGTCGGTGATCTCCAGGGCGTCGCGGACGTTGTGATCGGTGAGCAGGATGCCGATGCCCTTGCCCGCAAGCGACCGAACCACCTCCTTCAGATGGTGGACGGCGATGGGATCGATGCCCGCGAACGGTTCGTCAAGCAGCAGGAAGCGGGGGTCGCTGGCGAGCGAGCGAGCGATCTCCGTCCGTCGGCGCTCGCCGCCGGAGAGCGTGTGCGCCTTCTGGTCGGCGACCTCCTCGATGCCGAGCTCGGCGAGCAGCTCGTCACAGAGATCATGCCTCCGGCCGCGGGGCAGCCGCCGGGTCTCGAGCACCGCCAGGACGTTCTGGCGGACGGTCAGCCTGCGGAACACGGACGGTTCCTGCGGCAGATAGGCGATGCCCAGGCGCGCACGGCGGTACATGGGCAGCCGCGTGATGTCCCGGTCCCCGAGCAGGACGCTGCCTTCCGACGGCTCGATGAAGCCGGCGATCATGAAGAACGCGGTCGTCTTGCCGGCGCCGTTGGGGCCGAGCAGGCCGACCACCTCGCTCACGGCCATGCGAAATGAGATTCCGTCCACCGCAACCTTGCGTCCGAACCGCTTGCGGAGACCGCTGACGGCCAGCGTCGCCGCGCGACGGTTCTCCTCGGGGCGGTCGTTCACGACACCGTTATGGTGCCCTGAATCTCCCCTTCCATCCGAACCGTTTCCCGGTCCAGGTCGATGAAGATTCGCATCGCCCGGTACTCGTCGCCCTGGTAGGTCACCACGGGCATGCCGGACAGGTCGACGGTGTTCTCGTCGCGGCGGTAGCGCGCGAACTCCGACCGGGACACCAAGTCGGGCTTGAGGATGCGCACGCCGATCTGCACGGTCGCTTCGCCCGTGTCCTGGTGGTACTCCATGAAGCCGCCCTTCACCACCACCTCGTTGTCGCGGTCGATCAGGAGTGCGCTGCCCTGGATGCGCAGCACCGACCGCTCGCGGTCGAACAGCAGGTGCTCGCTGCCGATCTCGATGTTCTCGTCCTCTTCGATCACCTGCACCGCGCCCTGGCACAGGATGATGCCGGCCTCCTCTCCGAACAGCTCGATGCGCTCGGCGCGGATGATGGTCGTGTCGCCCACGACGATCTCGACCGCGCCGGTGAGCACCGTGCGTTCCCGGCCCTTGGCGCCGACCGTCTCCATGCTGTCGAGCGCCTTGATCGTGATCGTCGTCTTCTCAGGCTTCTCGGCGGACTCGTCCTGGGCGAACGCCGGGGCGGACGTCAGCAGGGCTGCGGACACCAACAGGACCGCGCCCGCGAGCAGCGCCGCGGACGCCAGGCGGACGGCGGCCGGACGGCGGGGCCGCCTCATCGGTCGACCACCCGGTCGAACACCAGGCTGCCGGAGACCGGCCCCAGGTAGCGGACGATCCGGCGAGCGACGTCGGCCTCGAAATCGAAGCCGGCCAGTCTGGATCCGTCGCCCCATTCCAGCACCACCTCCGCGCCGTCATCGCCGGTCAACATGCGTTCGGCGTCGCTCCAGTTCAGTCCCGTGGCGGTGATGCGGGCATCTTCCCGGTCCGATGACACCACCACCGACCCTTCGGCGCGGGCGTCGCCGGTCTTGCTGCGGTACTCGGCCCGCTCCGCCCACGCTTCGGTGGTCACGAGGCCATCGGCATCGAACTCCGTGAAGTGAATGCCGGAGAGTACCAGCAGGTCGCGCTCGTCGTAGCTCTCCACGCGATCGATGCGCAGGACGGCCGTCACCCGGTCGCCGCTCATCACGGTGTGCTCGACGCCGTTCAGCACCGTGTTCGGCACCTCCTCGGCCAGCTCCTCGTCGAGCTCGGTGGATCGGTAGTCGAAGGAGCAGCCGGCCAGCAGCAGCGCCGATGCCAACCCCGCCGATGCAGAAAGCGACGTGAGCCGGCCGCGGAACCCGCGCCGACGCCGGTCAGCCGGCGTGCGCATCGGTTCCCTCCGGTGCGGGACACCGTGCCTGCAGGCGCTCCAGAGCCACCGCACGGCCGTCATCATCGAAGCGGGCAAGCACCCCCTGCAACTGCAGGTTGCTCCACGTGTCCGCCGACCGTTCGTAGATCCCGGTCCGCCACTTGCGGATCTCGATCTCCGGGTCCAGCCCGCCCACGGAATCGATGCTGCCGGTGCGCCCGCAGTGGGTGAGGGTCGCGGTGCCCTTCGCGCTGATCGCTTCGTCCGCCGACTGGACCCGCACGTGCGTGCCGAACACCGCGCTCACCTTGCCGTCCATCCACACGCACATGTTGCGCTTCTCCGCGGTGGTGCAGGCGTGGAAGTCCAGGATCATGATCGGTGTCTCCGCGCGCCGCTCGGTGGCCAGCCACTCGGCCGCCGCGAACGGGTTGCCGGGATGCACGCGGTCGTAGCCGGACTGGCCGAGCAGGCAGGCCACCGTCACGCGCGCACCGCCGCGGGCGGTTACCGTCGTCCATCCGTGGCCGGGATTGTGGCGCGGGTAGTTGAACGGCCGCAGCACGTAGCGGACCTCTTTCAGGTAGGGCACCATGTCGCGCTTGTAATAGATACACTCTCCGGACGTGATCACGTCCACGCCGAGCTTGTGCAGGTAGGCCGCATGGCGCTTGCCCAGCCCGAAGCCGCCGGTCGCGCCGTCGCAGTTCGCGATCGTCAGGTCCACCTGGTGGGTGCGCCGCAGGTTGCCCAGCAGGCTCTTGACGCAGAAGACGCCCGGCTTGCCGACGAGGTCGGCGATGAACAGGACGGTGGTGGTGCGCGCCATGCCGCGGTGAGGGTAGCAGATGTCGGCCCATCCGCATGACGGGGCGGGGTACGGCCCCGCGGCGTGGGCGGATCTGGTCCGCGCCGTGCACGCCGCGCCCGTGGCGGCCGTCCTGGAGCTGGCCGGCGGCACGCAGGGCCTGGCGTGGCTGCACGCGGTGGGCGGGTCGTCCGCGACGGTGCTGGAAGCGCACGACCGCTACCATCACGACTCCCTGGCCACGGCCCTGCGAGCCAGGCCGGCCCGCGCCACCGATCCGGCGGTGGCGCACGAGCTGGCGGCGGCGGCGTG
>JAPPNY010000179.1:7887-20107 GCA_028818385.1 Spirochaetaceae bacterium | reverse complement strand
TATCGACTCATTCACAGGATCACCAGTCCTCTGTCAGCGTGGGATCGCCCTGCAGGAACAAGGGCGAGGCTTGCCGGTCCGCGGCGTGCGCGCGCAGCACCCGGATCGCTTCGGCGGCGACCTCACCGGCGTAGTAGGCGCCGTCGTCCACCGGCGCGCGCTCCACCGGGCCGCCGCGCCAGCGCTTGAACTGGGTGGCGGCATCCGGCTCGGCGGCCAGCAGGGCACGGAAGCGCTCCTCCATCAGAGCGCGATTTGCGGGCGAGTGGTAGCGCCGCGCCCGTTCGCGGCAGTCGAAGTCGTCCGGACACCACGCCGGCTCCTCGCCCGTGGTTGCATGCCACTGCGGTTCGCTCCAGCTCGGCGGATCGGCGTCGTACTCGTGCATGACCTTGTGCAGGCTCAACGTGCGGTAGCCGCCGGCGCGCAGCAGCTCCGGGATGGTGCGGATCCTGGGCAGCCGGCGGCGCAGACCGGCGTAGAATTCCGTGCCGTCGTTCTCGTGGCGCTGCACGGTGTCGGGCCGGCAGCCGGTCATGAGACAGGTGCGCGCCGGCGCGCACAGCGGGAACTGGCAGAAGGCGTTCTCGAACAGGGTGCCGCCGGCGGCGAGCGCGTCGAGGTGCGGCGTGACCGCGCGCGGGTCGCCGTAGCAGCCGAAGCGCAGCGAGATGTCGTGAGCGATCAGAAACAGGACGTTGGGCCGCGCCGCCTGGGGACGGCCGGTCACGGGACGGTCGCCGGCTGACGTTCCTTCAGGGCGTCGATCAGGTCGGCGCTGTCGTGGTGCCAGGCGGCTTCCGCGGCCTTGCCGTGCTCCCCCGTCGCGACGATGGCATCGAGCGAGAGGCGCAGACAGCGAATGGCGTTCCCGTCGACGCAGGCCAGCAGCACGCCATCCGCCGTCGCCGCCAGCGCGCACGGGCCGGTGCCGCCTGGGACCGCCACGACGGTCTGCCGCCACTGCCCGGCGGGACCCGACGTGCCGAGTACCACGCCCTCGCCGGTCGCCCAGGCCGCCGCGTACAGGCGCGTGACCTCCAGGCTGGTACGGTCGTGCCCGGTCAGCGTCAGGGGCACGACGGCCGCTCCGGGCACCGGCGGGTCCGGCAGCGTCGGCTCCGGACGGGCGTCGCCGTTGCTCCCGCCCGCGACCTCGCCCCGGGCGCTCCACCTGACGCCGCCGTCCGCCGACACCCAGGCACGGTCGCCTGCGTGCAGCACGACCTCCGGCGGATCGTCGGACTCCGTCACCTCGGTGGCCATCGCCGGCACCCGCTCGTAGCCCTCGGTCCGGTTGCGTCCGCCGTCGGCAACGGCGAACGCCAGCTCGGCAGCGGCCTCCGCCGGCACAACAGCGTCCACAGCCACGGCCGGGTGCCAGCACTCCTCGTGACGGCGCAGCACGCCCAGAGCGCCGCTCGTGATGTACGCGATCAGCACCTCGCCGGTGGCCAACTCGGTGACCGCCAGGGTGGAGACGGGCGCTGCGACAGCGCCCGTCTGCTGGTCATACCCGCGCCGGCGGCGCAGGTAGCTGTAGTACGGGGCCAGGTCCAGCCGCACGCCGGCGCGGCGCAGGCGCGCGCGCAGCTCCGGCACGTCGACCGCGTCGACCGACCGCGCGGGGGCCCCCATCGCGGCCGCCACGCCGGCGGCGAAGCCGGTCTGGGCGCAGGTGCCCATGACCCGGAACGAGCTGGTCGCCAGGTGGTCGCCGCCCAGGCAGCGGCCCGGAACCAGCAGGTTCGTCGCTTCCCGCGGCCGCATGGCGCGCAGCGGGATCTGGTGCGGCGGGCACTGCACGGTGACGCCGGTGCCGGCGCGCTGCACGACCGTGGGCCAGTGGTAGTCGGTGTGGTAGGAGCCCACCGCCACGCCGTCGGGAAAGTGGCGCCCGGCCAGGATGTCGTCGGCGGTCAACTGGTAGACCGCCTCCACCCTGCGGCCCTCGCGGATGCCGATGTGCGGCGCCACCCACGCCAGGCGGTGGTTGGGGTAGCGCGCGCCGCGGAAGCCCTGCGTCTGCAGGTAGTGGACGACGCCCATCATCTGTCTCCGCCCGGCCTGCTCGGCCGCCGACAGCGACGGTCCGTCGGTGGCGTCGTGGCCGATCACCTTCATCTTCACCGTCACGTGGTGGCCGTGCGGGATGACCGTGATCATCGGTACGTCCTCATCGTCCCGGTACTCCGGGCAGCCCGGCGGCAGCACCGGCTCCACCTCCTGGCCCGAGTCGACCAGGGTGAAGTAGAGGCTCATCGGCAGTTGCAGCCGGCCGGCCGACGCGTCGACCGACGGCGGGTCACCGGGCATCAGCACCGGTCCGCCCTTGCGGAACGGCCATCCGCCGCGCGCCACAAGGTCGGCGTCGCCGGTGGCGTCCACGGCGATCGCGGGCTCGATGCGGGTCAGGCCGCTCTTGTTGGCAAGCACCACGGCCGCCACGCGGTCGCCTTCCCGGTCCACGCTCAATACCTGGGTGTGCAGCAGCAGCTCCACCCCCGCCTCGGCGAGCATCTCCTGCAGCACGAACTTGAGGCTCTCGCAGTCGAAGGGGCGCCCGTCCCCGTTGGGCCGGTAGGCGGAGATGCCGCCGAAGGCGCCAAGCCGGCGCACCATCTCGCGCCAGCGGTCGTTGACCATGCGGGTCTCCCCGCAGAAGGAGTGGACGCCGCCGGCGGTCCCCTGACCCCCGACGAAGCCGTGCTGCTCGACCAGCAGCACGCTCGCGCCGTGATCTGCCGCTCCGAGAGCCGCGTACACCCCCGCCACGCCGCCGCCGGCGACCAGCACGTCCATCTGACGCCGATCATGGAGCGGCAGCGTCACGCTGTCGTCGATCGAAGCACTCATCGGATCCGAGTTTCTCATGCCGGAGCCTCGGATCGTCAACGGCGCGTGCGGGGCTGGATGCGAAAACTGATTATGTGCTGAAGACGATCGTATTGAGCTCGCTGTCGGCGAGCTCGCCTTCGGAGCGGCCGCCAAGAAACTCCTCCGCGTCCGCGACCCGGGACGGGTTGCTCAGCTCGTCGACGCGGGTGCCGTCGGGATAGTAGGTCACGACCATCGCTTCGCGCATCTCCTGCGACCGATTGCCGGGGGCGCCGTGAACGGTCCAGGCCAGGTGGAAGCTGCAGTCGCCGGCCTTCATGCGCGGCACTTGGTAGACCGTCAGTCCCTCGCGCGCGATGAAGTCGTCGAAGAACCGGGCCGATTCGTCGCTGATGTGCGTGCCGCTGAGGTTGCCGTAGCGGTGCGAGCCGACGACGAAGCGCATCGCGCCCATCTCCTCCGTGCAGTCGACCAGCGGCGTCCACAAGCCTACCGCCCGGTCGGTGGCCACCGGCCAGTAGTACTGGTCCTGATGCCAGTGCGAGTCGGTCCCGCCCGGTTGCTTGAACAGCGCCTGCTCGTGATAGATGCGCACGGCTGCCGAGCGCGTCAGCGCCGCCACGATCCCGCCGAACCGGCGGCTCAGACAGAACCGGCGCATGCCGTCGTTGTCGAAGCGCATGTTGAGCGTCTGCAGAAACGCACCGCCGGAGCCCGGCTGCATCCCGTTTGCCCGATAGCGGGCCATGGCGGTATCGCGAATCACGGGCGCGTAGGCCGCCACCTCTTCGTCGCTCAGCACGCCGGGCAAGACGATGAATCCGTCCCGCCAGAACCGTGCCACCTGCTCCTCGGAGACGGCGTACTCGGAATCCAGCGGCGGCAGGTACTTCATCGAGGGCATCGCGCTGACCGGCATGAAGGGCTGAGCCGGCGCGGATGGTCCCCCGCGCAGGCGATCCTGCTGCGGGGGACCGATCGCACGCGTGCGCTCAGCGGCTGTCCTGGTAGCGCTGCTCTGCAGCGTTGTGGATCTCCTCCAGGCGCATGCCGTCGGGCTTGATCTGCGCGACCAGCTCGTCCCACTCGGCCAGGCTCATGTCGCCCAGGATCACCTTGTCGATGGCGGCGTGCACGATCGTGTTCAGATCGGCCATCAGGTTGGTGATCTGCTCACGCTCGTCCGCGTTGAACGGGGCCACCACCTTCGGGTCGTCCCAGTTTCCGCTCGCCTCCATCTCCAGGTACCAGTTGATCTGGTACTCGGGCCAGTTCATCCGGTACAGGCGCATGTCGATGTAGGGCGTGAAGGCGCTGTAGGCGCCGGTGCCGACCTCGTTCATGAACTTGTCGATCAGGTAGGCGCCGGTCTCGCTGGTGTACTGGGCGCGCATCTCGTCCGTGAACTTGTAGTCGTCGCCGTCGCGCACCCAGTGCACGCCCTCGAGCCCGAACGCCTTCATCTCGGCGAACTCCGGGGTGTAGGCGTAGTTGAAGAAGCGCGCGACCGCGTCCTGGTTCTCGGTCTTCTGGCCGACGGCCCACATCTGGCTCCACACCTCTTCCTCGTAGAACAGCGAGCGGCGGTTGCCGGTCGCGTTGGCCAGCACCTCGGTCGGCGCCCACCAAGCGTCCGGATTGACCGGCACGATGGCGTCGTTGGCGCGCTTGCCGTAGGTCGGGTTGTCGTAGAAGAAGAAGCTCTTGCCGGCCGCCTGCTTCTCCCGCCACTGCGTGGTGGTCAGGGTGGCGAAGTCGGGGTCCAGGATGCCGTCCACGTAGGCGTTGTGCAGGTACTCCAGCAGGTCGCGGTACCGCGCCTGGATCGGGCCGTACGCCCAGCGCCCGCCGTCCAGGTCGGGGTCGTAGTACATGTCGCCGCCGGTGCCGAACGCGTAGGAGACGTTGCGCACCAGGCTGCGCCCGCCGCCGCGCGTGGTCCACGTGTGGCTCTCGGGATACGCCGCCTTGATGGCGGAGAGCACCTCGTAGAGCTCGTCGAAGCTCTGCGGCTGCTCCAGGCCCAGGTCCTCGACCACGTCGGTGCGGATCACGCTGATGATGCCGCGGTGGAACTCGAAGTGCTTGGTGGTCGCGAACGCGTAGTAGACGCCGTCGATGGCCGTCTTCTGCACGCGCTCGTTCCCCTCCAGGATGCGCTTGTAGTTGGGCACCATGGTGTCGATCATGTCGTTCAGCGCCAGGAACACGCCGGTGTCGCCGAACTCGTTCAGGTCGTTGCGGTGCACCCTGAGGATGTCGGGCACGTCGTCGGTGGCGATGAGCGTGCGCTTCTTGGCGTTGTAGTCGCCGCCGGCGATCGCGGTCAGGTCGAAGCGGATATTCAGCTTCTCCTCGACGGCGTCGATCACGGCCGAGTCGACGTTGATCGGGGCGGTGCCGCGGTCCGACAGGACCACCGTGAGCACGGTGGGCTCCATGGACATGGCTTCTTCGGCCGCGGGAGCGGCGAATGCGCCGCCGGCGGCCAGCAGCCCCACGGCGCAAAGGACGGTCAGTCTCTTCATCAGAGAACCTCCAGTTGATGTGTCCGGCCGGCAACGGCCGGGGTCAGCCTTTCAGGCTGCCGATCATCATACCCTTCACGAAGTAGCGCTGCAGGAACGGGTAGAGCAGCAGGATCGGCACGGTCGAGACCATGATGATCGCGTACTTCACGGTGGTGTCGACGATCCGCTCGTCGTCCTGGAACTCGACCTGCATGTTGGCGACGTCGCCCTCGATCACCATCGCGCGCAGGATGAGCTGGATCGGAAACCGTTCCCGGTCGCTCAGGTAGATCAGCGCGGGAAAGAAGCTGTTCCAGTGCTGGACGGCGTAGAACAGCGTCATGGTCGCCAGGATCGGCGTGGAGATCGGCAGCACGACGCGCAGGAAGATCTGGATGTCGTTGGCGCCGTCCAGGTACGCCGAGTCATTGAGCTCCTCGGGGATGTTCTGGAAGAAGGTGCGCATGATGATCATGTAGTAGGTGACCACGGCGGTCGGCAGCACCAGCGCCCAGATGGTGTCCAGCATGCCCAGGCTGCGCACCATCAGGTACAGCGGGATCAGGCCGCTCTTGAAGAACATGGTGGCGACCACGAAGCCGGTCAGGAAGCGCCGGCCGTAGAAGAACTTCATCGCCAGCGGATAGGCGCACAGGGCGGACATGGACACGTTCACGGCGGTGCCCACGAACGTGTACCAGACGGTGTTGCGGAAGGAGCCGAGCACGTAGGGCGCTTCCAGCACGGCGCGGTACGACTCCAGGTTGAGACCGACCGGCCACCAGGTCACCTCGCCTCGGATCACGGCGTGCCCGTGCGAGAGCGACACGATGCCCACGTGGTAGAGCGGGTAAAGGGTGACGAAGGCCAGGACCAGGAGCAGCAGCGTGTTGCAGACGTCGAACACGCGGTCGGCCGGCGTGGTGGCGCGCGCGATGCCTACCACAGGCTGGTCTCCCCGAGCGAGCGGCTGATGCGGTTGGCCGACACCACGAAGGCGATGCCGATCACGGACGTGAACAGCCCCACGGCGGTGGCGTAGGAGAAGTCGGACTCGATCAGGCCGCGGCGGTAGACGTAGGTGGCGATGACGTCGGCGGTCTCGTAGGTGGCGCCGGTGTAGAGCAGGATGATCTTCTGGTAGCCGACCTCCATGATCCGCCCCAGGGCCAGGATGAACAGGATGACCACCGTCGGCAGGATGCCGGGCCAGGTGACGTGGCGGAGCTGCCGCCAGCGCCCGGCGCCGTCCAGGGAGGCGGCCTCGTAGAGCTGCGGATCGACGTTGGTCAGGGCCGCCAGGTAGATGATCGAGCCCCAGCCGACGTGCTGCCAGATGTCGCTGGCGATGTAGATGGGCCGGAACCACTCCGGCCGCACCAGGAAGGCCGTGCGCTGAAAGCCCAGGAAGGCCAGGAAGTTGTTCACCACCCCGTCGGTGGAGACGAAGTTGACGATCATGCCGCAGATCACCACCAGCGAGATGAAGTGCGGCATGTACGTGATCGACTGGATGGCGCGCTTGAAGGCGACGGCGCGCACCTCGTTGAGCATCATCGCCAGGACGATCGGCGCCGGAAAGCCGACCGCCAGGCCGAGCACTTGGATCAGCACGGTGTTGCGCACCAGCGTCCAGAAGTAGGGGTCGGTCAGGTACTGCTCGAAGTGCTTGAAGCCGATGCCGGGGGCGGAGAGGATCGCTCCCAGCCCGCGGAACACCTTGATCTCCTTGAAGGCGATCAGCACCCCGTACATGGGGGCGTACTCGAACAGCACGTAGAACAGGAACGGCGCCGCGAACATCAGGTACAGGTACCGCGACCGGTGCAGCTTGCGGCGGATCGACGCGGCCGGCGCCGAACCGACGCTGGCGGCGGTGCTGACGCGATTGCCCATGGCTCGCCGGAGTATAGCAAGGGGCAACTGGACCCGGACCGTCCGCGTGCGGTCTGATAGCGGCGGAGGCGACCCGATGAGCAGTCTGACGCTACGCGACCATCTCTGGCTCTGGGGCATGAAGGTGAACCACCTGCAGGAGCTCAAGGCGCATCCGTTCTGGGAGGAGACCTCGACCCTGACCACCCAGCAGGCGATCGAGCGGACGGGTATCCGCAACGTGCTCATCGCCGGCGCCCTGCCGCTGACGAAGGAGACGATGACCCAGCTCCCGGCGGCGAAGCGGATCATCGCCAAGTGGGGGATGCACGAGCAGGTGGACGGCCGGTTCCGGGTCGCCTACGACCGAGGACTGAGCGCGCTGCTGCAGGCCAAGGAGTTGGCCGCGGAGGATCCGCGCATCGAGTCGTTCCTGCTCGACGACTTCTCGACCGGCACCGTCGAGGGCGGCGTGACGCCCAAGCACCTGTCGGACCTGCAGTTCGAGAACGCAGCGCGCCCGCCGCAGTTGCCGCTGATGGCCACGTTCTACGAGATGTCGCTCGACGACGATCGCCAGCTTCCTCTGCTGCCGTACTTCGCCGGCTTCCTCAATCCGCTCTGGCACGCCGCGAACATCGACGAGCAGAAGGGCTACGCCGAGCGCCTGGGCCGCCTGACCGGCAACAAGCCGCTGCTGCTGTGCATCTACGTCTACGACTTCGGCAACCGGCGGAAGCTGTCCTACGCCGGGATGCGCCGCCAGCTCGAGGTATGCGAGGAGATGATCCGCGAGCGGAGTGTCTACGGCGTCGTCATCCTGGGCACCTGCATGCTCGACCTCGACTGGGAGGCCAACAAGGCTCTGTACGACTGGCTGGACGAGCGCGGCGACGTGAAGATCGAGTGACCGCTCAGACGGGCCGGATCATCTCGTGTTCGGCCAGGTCAGGATCGTT
Source organism: Spirochaetaceae bacterium (assembly GCA_028818385.1). The sequence goes on along the minus strand of JAPPNY010000179.1, from coordinate 11,925 downwards.
CGGATAGGGCTGGGTGGCTCCGGTGAACGCGAACCCCAGGGCCCGATAGAAGCCGATCGCGGAGTCGTTGTTGGACGTCACCGTCAGGCGCACATCTCGCACTCCCTTGGCGCGCGCCCAATCCCCGACGGTGTCGACCAGGTCACGGCCGACGCCGGTCCGCCGGTGCGTCGGCGCCACCCACATCGCCACCAGGTGCGCGCGCGCAGGGTCCTCGCGGTCCAGGAAGCAGCCGACCATGCCGCACGGCGCGCCGGCGTCCATCGCCAGGAACGACGCCGAGCGCTCGCCGTTCCACTCCTCGGCGCGCCGCCGCCAGTCGTCGTCGGTGAGCCGGGCAGTCTGGGCGTACGTGGATCCGAACGCGGTTGGTGCATCCTGCAGCGCGCGCAGCCGTACGGCCTTGAACACGAGCGCGTACCGCCGGGTGATCGGTTCGATCGAGACCGTGCCGCCCATTCGGGTACCATGACAGTACACGATGGAGGCGACCCGATGAGCAGTCTGACGCTACGCGACCATCTCTGGCTCTGGGGCATGAAGGTGAACCACCTGCAGGAGCTCAAGGCGCATCCGTTCTGGGAGGAGACCTCGACCCTGACCACCCAGCAGGCGATCGAGCGGACGGGTATCCGCAACGTGCTCATCGCCGGCGCCCTGCCGCTGACGAAGGAGACGATGACCCAGCTCCCGGCGGCGAAGCGGATCATCGCCAAGTGGGGGATGCACGAGCAGGTGGACGGCCGGTTCCGGGTCGCCTACGACCGAGGACTGAGCGCGCTGCTGCAGGCCAAGGAGTTGGCCGCGGAGGATCCGCGCATCGAGTCGTTCCTGCTCGACGACTTCTCGACCGGCACCGTCGAGGGCGGCGTGACGCCGCAGCACCTGGCGGACCTGCAGTTCGAGAACGCAGCGCGCCCGCCGCAGTTGCCGCTCATGGCCACGTTCTACGAGATGTCGCTCGACGACGATCGTCAGCTTCCCCTGCTGCCGTACTTCGCGGGCTTCCTCAACCCGCTCTGGCACGCCGCGAACATCGACGAGCAGAAGGGCTACGCCGTGCGCCTGGGCCGCCTGACCGGCAACAAGCCGCTCCTGATGTGCATCTACGTCTACGACTTCGGCAACCGGCGGAAGCTGTCCTACGCCGGCATGCGTCGCCAGCTCGAGGTATGCGAGGAGATGATCCGCGAGCGGAGTGTCTACGGCGTCGTCATCCTGGGCACCTGCATGCTCGACCTCGACTGGGAGGCCAACAAGGCCCTGTACGACTGGCTGGGCGAGCGCGGCGACGTGAAGATCGAGTGAACGGAACGCACATACTCTGGGACTGCTACGGCATCCCGCACATCTTTGCGCCCGATCACCGCGGGCTGTTCTACGCCTACGGCTACGCGCAGATGGAGGCGCACGGCGAGCTGCTGACACGCCTCTACGCGCAGGGGCGGGGACGCGCGGCCGAGTTCTACGGCGCCGCTTGGCTGGACGATGACCGCTGGGTCCGGATCAACGGCATCCCGCAGCGCGCCGCGCGCTGGGCCGCGCAACAGAGTGCGGAGTTCGCGCCGCTGCTGCGCGCCTTCGTCGCCGGCCTGAACGCGTCGGCGGCCGCCCAGGGCGACTCGCTCGGCAGAGCCGCCCGCCGCGTGTTGCCGTTCACCGTCGCGGACGTGCTCGCCCACACCATGCGGGTCATCAACTTCGAATGGCATGCGAGCCGGCAGCGGGTGGCGTCCCGGCTGAGCGAGTCGAGCGCGGCACCCAGCGAGTCGAACGGCTGGGCGATCGGCCCGTCCAAGTCCGCGTCCGGCAACGTCATGCTGTTGAGCAACTCGCACCTGCATTGGGGCGACCGGCACACCTACTTCGAGGTGCAGCTCACGGCACCTGGAGTGACCTCGTACGGCGCGGTCTGGGTCGGCTTCCCGGTCCTGCGCCAGTGCTTCACCGAGCACCTGGGCTGGACCCAGACCACCAACCCGCCCAATCTGGCCACCCTCTACCGGCTGTCGCTGACCGGCGGCGGCTACGAGCTGGACGGCCGCACGCAGCCGTTCGACGTGGAGCGCCAGGTGCTCAAGGTGCTCCGGGCGGACGGCACGGTGGACTCCGAGCCGTTGACCATTCGCCGCTCCGCACACGGTCCGGTGGTGGCGGAGGAAGAGGGCAGGGCTGTGGCGCTCCGGGTCGCCGGCACCGCCCGGCCGCGGATGCTGGAGCAGTTCTGGCGCATGGGCCTGGCGCGCAATCTGGAGCAGTTCCACGCCGCCATGGCCATGCAGCAGCTTCCGCTGTTCAACACCATGTACGGCGACCGCGACGGGCACATCATGTACCTCTACAACGCCGCGCTCCCCCTGCGCGAGCCCGCCGACGAGCGCTTCTGGCACGGCCTGGTGCCGGGCAACGACTCCACGCTGATCTGGTCGGAGGCGGTGGTGCCCTATGCGGAGCTGCCCAAGGTGATCGATCCGCCCGGCGGCTGGGTGCAGAACTGCAACGACTCGCCCTGGACCTGCACGGACCCGATGGTGCTGGACCCCGCCGACTGGACGCCGCAGATCGCCCCCGACCCCGTGCACACGCCGCGCGCCATGCGCAGCATCCGGCTGCTGTCGCAGGCGGGCAGGATCAGCCTTGAGGACCTCAAGGCGATGAAGCTCTCGACACGGGTCGAGCTGGCCGACCACTACGTGGATGACTTGGCGGAGGCAGCCGAGCGGCTCGGCGGCGATCGGGCGCGGCGTGCCGCGGCGGTCCTGCGCACCTGGGACCGCGCCACGGACAACGACAGCGTCGGCGCGCTCCTGTTCCACCACTTTCTGGCCGCCGCCGGCGACGAGCTCGACGAGATCGGCGGGTCCCGCGTACCGGCCGATCCAGCCCAACCGCTGACCACGCCGCGCGGCTTCGCCGAGCCCGAGCGGGCGGTGACGGCGCTCGACACGGCGGCGGAGGAACTGGAGCGGGAATACGGCACCCTGCACGCACGCTGGGGCGACGCGGTGCGCCTGCGCCGCGGGTCCCTGGACCTGCCTGGGAACGGCGCGCCCAGCCAGATGGGGGCGATCCGCACCTCCGGCCTGGGCCAGTTCGCGGACGGCACGGCCCAGATCGTCAGCGGCGACACCTTCTACGCCGTGGTCGAGTTCTCGGACCCGCTCCGCGGCGAGGCCCTGCTCGGCTACGGCAACTGGTCACGCACGGGATCGAAGCACGTCACCGACCAACTGGAACTGGCCTCGCAGAAGCGGATGCGGCCGATCCTCCGCACGCGCCGCGAGATCGAAGCCGCCCTGGAGCACCGTCAGGACCTGGAACCCGACTGACGCGTTCGCTTCACGGGCACCGGCGTCGTGGGTACCCTTGCCACATGCGGGTCGTCGACGGCGGTGTGGTGTTCGAGGCCGCCTCCGCGGACGGCGGACGCGACTGTACCTGCTTCACCGGCGTGCGTGCGCTCGGCGACGGCACCGTACTGGTCACCTTCCGGCAGGCGAGCGCGCGCAAGAGCGCCGACGGCAGCATGGTGATCCACGCCAGCCGGGATGGCGGCGCTACCTGGCATCGGCGTTACGACACGCGCGGCGCCGATGACTGGGCGGGGACGCCCGGCGAGGTCTACAGCTTCTCGCTGCGCGAGGAGCCCGATGGCGCGCTTACGGCAACCGGGCTCTGGATCGACCGGTCCGGACCGGAGCGGCCCTTCTCCCATCCGCGGACCAGCGGTCTGTTGCCGATGCGCATCTTCCACACCCGGTCCACCGACGCCGGCTCGACCTGGTCGCCGTGGCAACGCATGGAGACCACGCCGCACGTGGCGGCCTCGCCCTGCTCGATGCCGGTGCTCGACCTGGCGGGCGGAGTCCGCGCCCAGCCCTACGAGTGCTGGAAGGAGTACGAGGACCCGGCCCCGGCGCCGCAGGCGGCCTACCTGCGGCTGTCGCGCGACGGCGGCGCCCCCAGGCCCGACCACGTGCAGGTGGCGCGCGCCCGGGGCGGTGGCCGGGTCTACTGGGATAAGCGGCTGGCCGTGCA
>JAPPNY010000179.1:0-7877 GCA_028818385.1 Spirochaetaceae bacterium | reverse complement strand
CGCCCCGCCTTCGTCGGGCTTATTTTATCACCTGCCCGCGCCCGGGGGCCCGCGGGGGGCCCACCGGGGGGTGGGGGGGGTGGGGGGCGCCCCCGGCCCCCACCTGGGGCTGGGGCCCCGCGACCGGGGCGGTGGCCGGTTCTACTGGGATCAGCGGCTGGCCGTGCATCCGGAGACGGGGCGGCTGGTGGCCATGTTCTGGACCCATGATGCCCGTGCCGGCCGGCCGCTCGACGTGCACATCGCCTGGGGCGAACCCGACGGCGGCGGCTGGACCGAGCCGGTCGGCACCGGCATCACCGGCAACCACACCCAGCCGCTGGCGGTCGGGGGCGACCGGCTCCTCGCGTTCTATCCGACCCGTGGCGCGGGCCGGGACGCCCTGCGGGCGATCATGGCGGCGGAGAGTCACGACTTCGGCCGGACGTGGGACGCGGCACCCCGCACCGTCGTGTATCGGAGCGAGCACGACGAGGAGGCGGGCTCGCGCGCGGGCCGCACGCTGCTGGACACGTGGAGCGACATGACCGAGTGGCGCTACGGGCATCCGAGGGCCGCGCTGCTCCACGACGGCACGGTGTTCATCGTCTTCTACGCGGGCGCGACCGCGTCGGCGACCGACGTGCGCTGGGCCCGGCTGGAGCTCTGAACCAGTCGCGGGCGTTACGCCCGCATCCGCTCGCCGGCCGGGTCCCAGAGCGGCTCCGCTGTCACCGTGGCCGCGTGCAGCTCGCCGAAGGACTCGACCTGCACGCGCGCGCCGAGCTCGGCGCGGTCGGCGGGCAGGTAGCCATAGGCGATGCTCCGGCCGACCGAGTAGCCATAATTCGCGCTGGTGACGTGGCCGCTGACGTCACCGTCGATGAGCACCGGCTCGTTGCCGCGCAGCGCCACCGAGGCGTCGTCGAGCGTCAGGCATCGGAGGCGGCGGGCGATGCCGGCCGAGCGTGTCCGCCGCAGCGCATCGCGACCGATGAAGTCGCCCTTGCGCAGCTTGACCGCGAAGCCCAGGCCGGCCTCGTACGGGTTGTGCTCGGTGTGGATGTCGGCGCCCCAGAGTCGATACCCCTTCTCCAGCCGCATGGAGTCGAACGCCCCGAGCCCGGCGGCGACGACGCCCAGGTCCTCCCCGGCGTGCCACCGGAGATCCCACAGGCGGCGCCCGAACTCGACCGGCGCGTAGAGCTCCCAGCCGAGCTCGCCGACATACGAGATGCGCGCCGCAAGGGCCGGGACCTCGGCAATGCTGAGCCGGCGCGCCGTGAGGTAGGGGAAGCCGCCGTCGGAGAGGTCCTCCCCGGTCAGCCGCCGCAGCAGCTCGCGGGCAAGCGGCCCCCAGAGACCGATGCAGCACCGCCCCCCGCTGCCGTCCTCGATTCGCACGGAGCCATCTTCGGGAACGTGGCGCTCGATCCAGGCCCGGTCGTGCCCGGAGGTGGCGCCGCCGGTCACGATCAGGAACCGGTCCTCGGCGAGGCGGGTCACGGTCAGGTCGCACTTGATGCCGCCTGCCGGCGTGAGCATGGCGGTGTAGACGATCGAGCCGATGGGCCGGTCGACCTGGTTGGCGCACAGTCTCTGCAGCAGGGCCGTCGCGCCGGCGCCGGAGACCTCCAGCTTGGTGAACGGCGTCAGGTCGAACAGGCCGACGCGCTCCCGCACCGCGCGGTGCTCGGCGCCGATGATCGGCGACCAGTGCCGGGCGGACCAGCCGTGGCGCCGCAGCCCGTGGCCGGTCGAGCCGCCCAGCAGGATGCGGTTGGCGGCGTACCACTGCGGCCGCTCCCAGCCCGCGCTCTCCACGAAGTGCGCTCCCAGCGCCTCCAGCCGCTCGTGGTACGGCAGCAGCCGGAGCTGCCGCGGGCTGCGCATCGGCTGCTGCGGATGGACGATGTCGTAGACCTCGCGGTACTGCTGGGCGCCCCGCTCCCGCACGTAGGACGGGGTGAGCTGATGCGGCTGGAACCGCGCGATGTCGCACGACCACAGGTCGATCGAAGGCTGCCCCTCGGCGATCCACTCCGCGACCGCCCGGCCGACCCCGCCGGCGTGGGTGATCCAGACCGCCTCGGCGGCCCAGAACCCGCGCACCTGCGGCGACTCGCCCAGGACCGGCATCGCGTCCGGCGTGAACAGGGACATGCCGTTGACCTTCCGGCCGAGCGCGGCGCCGCGCAGCGCCGGCAGCAGCTCGCCGGCGGCCACCATCGCGGACCGGAACGCGCTCGGTGACCACTCCGCCATCGACGGCATCACGGGCGCCTCGTCGTGGGAGAGGATGTCCTCGGGCTCGACGGCCATCGGCTCGTGGTCGTAGGACCCGATCACGAACCCCTCCCCCTCCTGGCGGAAGTACATGGCGCGATCCTGGTGCCGGAGGATCGGGAACCGTACCCGTGACTCCTCGCCTGCCAGGGCGGGCAGCGGTTCGGTGACGGCTCTCCACGCCCCACGCCCGCCCCGCGCTCACCTTGCGCTTCAGGTCGACCAGCCGCTGCGGCGTCCACGCCACCTCCAGGCCGCCGACGCCGTTCCAGACGCGCGCGCCGTTCAGGCGGAGGCGGTCGAAGAGCTCGGCGGTGTAGTGGGCGAAGCGCGTCATCGCCTGCGAGAAGTTGACGACGAACACCAGGCCGGGCGCGTGCGAGGTGGAGCCGCCGGTCTCGAAGAGGGGGCCCTGGTCGATGACGACGACGTCCGACCACCCGAGCTCGCCGAGGTGGTAGGCGACGCTGCAGCCGGCGATGCCCGCCCCGATGATCGTGACGCGTGCATGCGCCGGCAGATCCGGCGTACCCGCGGCTACGGGCATGCCGCCATCGTACACTGGCGGGCATGAAGATCACCGAGGTGACGACCAGGACGTTCCTCCATCCCACGACGAGCAGCCATGACGACCTGGGCCATCCGATTCGCGGACCCGCGCACGACGTGTACGAGTCGCTGCTGACCATCGGCACCGACGAAGGGGCGGCGGGCTACTCCTTCGGCGCCAGTCCCAACCTGGTCGACCAGGTGATAGCGCCGATGCTCGTCGGCAACGACCCGTTCGACCGCGAGCGGCTGTGGCAGCGGATGGCGATTTCGCAGGGCATGATCCGCGACTTTCACCCCCAGGAGCTGGCGGCCGTCGACCTGGCGCTGTGGGACCTCGCCGGACGCTACCTGGGTCAGCCGATCCACAAGCTCCTGGGGGCATACCGGGACAAGGTGCCCGCCTACGCATCGAGCCCGCTGGGCACCTTCGGCGGCGGCGCGCTGGACACGCCGGAGGCGTATGCGGAACTGGCCGCGGCGTGCGTGAAGCGAGGGTTCAAGGGATTCAAGCTCCACACCTGGTTTCCGTCCGGACCAGACCAGGAGCTGGACCCGAAGCGGGACGTAGAGGCGTGCCAGGCGGTGCGAGACGCGGTCGGTCCGGACATCGACCTGATGCTCGACTGCTGGCACTTCTACAGCCGGGAGCACGCGCTGTACATCGGCCGGGAGCTCGACCGGCTCGGCTACTACTGGTTCGAGGAGCCGATGGACGAGTACAGCATGTCGTCCTACCAGTGGCTGGCCGAGCAACTGGACACGCCGATCCTCGGCCCCGAGCGAGCGCAGGGTAACCACCGGGTGCGGGCGGAGTGGATCAAGGCGGAAGCGTGCGACATCGTCCGCGTCGCGCTGGGGCACGAGGGCGGGCTCACGCCGGCCATGAAGACCGTGCACCTGGCAGAGTCATTCGGCATGGCTGCCGAACCGCACGGGCCGGCCGACCAGTGCGTGCACCTCTGCGGCGCGACGGCGGCAGCGAAGTACCTGGAGGTCGGCTCCAACCCGTCGTGGGAGTGGACGACGCCGCCCTGGCTCAAATCGGACATCACCCTGATGGACGCGGATGGCTACGTGCCGATGCCACGCGGGCCGGGCTCCGGGCTGGAGATCGATTTCGACTACATCGACGACCACGCGGTCGATCCGCCCGCGACGCTCCGCCTCCAGCGCCAGAAGTAGCGAGTCGGAAGGCCACCGGAAGCTGCTGCCTACCTCCTGGAGCGCCGCACATGGCTCCTCAACGCGCGGTTGATGCCGGTCTGGTAGCCTCGTCTTCCGCGGGCGTGGCTCTTGAACCAAGCGACGATGTCCGCATCCAGATGGAGGGTGATTTGCTGTTTGACGGGGCGATACAGTGCGCCCCGCTGGGCTGTCGACCAGTCGCGCATCTCCGGCACCTCAGTCGTGTCGATCTGGTCATCGGGAAGTTGCTTAAGAGCCGCGATCTCTTCCTGCTGATCTGCGGCGAATCGGTCAGTGCTCGTCTTCATAGGCAGCTCTCTTTCGTCCGGTTGCTTTCCGGGCGCCTATGGACCCCACGGCTTCGCCGGTTGACTGATCCGACCTAGGCCAAGTTGGACGACCATCACCACGACCGAGCCGATGGCTCCCATGGTCCGCCAATGTGCTCCTGTGGATGCGGATCCGCCGCGCAGCCACCAGCGGATCTCGAACACAAGCTGAGCCGTCTCAACTACGAGGAGCAAACATCGATCGCTGAGGGCAAACCGTTGGCACTGTGCCTTTGGCGCGCTTGCACGACATAACAACGGCAGTGCTCACATGAAGGCCAGACGGAAATCAGCTCGGCACCGTGCGTTCATTCGCGGTGACCTCCAACGTATGTTCCACTATTTGATCGTGACCATGTTTTCCAATAGTCGATTCTTTCTACCAGGAATCTCTTTCTTTCATCACTGATATTTGGATTGTTGTAGATTGCGCTCTCAATGCCGCTGATATAGTGGAGACGATCTGCAAACTCGGGTCCAAGCGAGAACGTCTCTGGAACCCATACTGCCTGAAAATGTCCCGAACCAGTCGGCTTAATTGTCATCGCAATTTGACAGTCGAGGTCGTTCATCTTTAGGGAGGAGAGTCGATCGAAAGACATGAGGTGCTCAGATGGCTTCATAAGAGATGCACGAAACTTGGTTAGATTGGGATTTCCGTCAAATTCGGACCTCCTGCCATATATCAGGACCGTCTCCATCCGCATCATTAGCTCGCGCTCTATGTAATTCGGGATCCCATACCTCTCCTTGAACTGATCGACATTAGAATGATCGCGAAACCAAGACCGCCATTCTGTCAGTTGATCTCGAGCGTGATTGAAATCCGACCTTGTCTTTCCGTCTTTCGTAAAGATTCTCTTTTCCGGGCTTTCAATCTCAATCAGTATAGGACGCCACTCTCCACTATCTTTGGCGATCATCATGAAGTCTGGCCTGCGGATGTACGTGCCAATTAGGTCTGGTTGCGTAATCAGCGAGCAGTGCATTGGGCAGTGTCCGACTATCTGCAAGAGCATAGCGGGATGTTGCTCAAAGTAGGTTTGCAGGCAGGGCTCATCTACGTCGTCTTGTGACAACAGGTTCGTGTACTGCTGCGTACATCGGGACGAATATATCTGCGTTGTAGTAGGGCTAGGCCCTCGCTTCAGCTTGTAGGTTGGACGAAAAATGAAACTCATGTGAAGTAACCTCGGTCTGGTTCGTTCGGTCTGATTGACGTGGAGTAGTTGCATCTACGCGGGCTGCCGCTTCGTCCACTGCCCTCGTCGACTACGGGCTCTGCTTGACGGGTAACGCTGGTTGTGTAGAACGGCACCGCCTTGTGTGAGTCCACCGCTTTGCCCTGACGGGTGAGACATTGACGGCAAGTTGGCTCGATGTCAACGGCCCCCATCCGGGCGGCTCAACGTGGGTCGCATTAGTGTAACCAGTCGTTCGCTGGGATGGCCCGACAGAAGATAGGGTATAATCATCACCGACCATGTCCGATCGACGGACATGGTCCTGCGGAGGAAAGGACGAGGATGAGCAACGGCGACCTGAACTGGATCGAACTACATCTGGGGTATCGCCGACGATGTCCTGCGCGACCTCTACGTCCGCGGCAAGTACCGCGACGTGATCCTGCCCATGACCGTGCTGCGCCGCCTCGACGCGGTGCTGGAGGGTAGCAAGCAGGCGGTCCTCGACATGAAGGCCGCCCTCGACGACGCCGACGTGGTCGAGCAGGACGCCGCCCTGCGCCAATCGACAGGGCAGGCGTTCTACAACACCTCCCGCTTCACCCTGAGCGACCTGCGCGCCCGCGCCAATCGCCAGCAGCTCACCGCCGACTTCCAGGCATACCTCGACGGGTTCTCGCCCAACGTGCAGGACATCCTCGACAACTTCGAGCTCCGCAACCAGATCCCGCGCCTGTCCCGCGCCGACGCCCTGGGCACCCTGATCGAGAAGCTCACCTCGCCCGACATCAACCTGAGCCCCGACCCGGTGCACCACACCGACGGCTCGGTCAAGCATCCCGGCCTCGACAACCACGGGATGGGCACGATCTTCGAGGAGTTGGTGCGCCGCTTCAACGAGGAGAACAACGAGGAGGCAGGCGAGCACTGGACCCCGCGCGACGCCGTCCGGCTGATGGCGAAGCTGGTCTTCCTGCCCATCGCCGACCAGATCAGCTCCGGCACCTACCTGCTGTACGACGGCGCCTGCGGCACGGGCGGCATGCTGACCGTGGCCGAGGAGACCCTGCGGCAGCTCGCCGCCGAGCACGGCAAGGAGGTCGTCACCCACCTGTACGGCCAGGAGATCAACGCTGAGACCTACGCCATCTGCAAGGCCGACCTGCTGCTGAAAGGTGAGGGCGAGGCCGCCGACAAACATCGTGGGCGATCTCGAATACTCCGTGGTGACCCCGCTCCACCGATAATCCTGACAGACGGTCCGAAGGAGGCTGAACTTGACGAGTGACGAAGTAAGGCGGTTCGATTGTGTCAGGACCATGAGAGCTATTCGCGGTCAAATCAACGTCGAGAGCTGAAATGAGATTCGCCGAGCTGTCCCACTGGCTCGATACGCACCGTTACGCTGATCCTGCGCTGCAACGGTTGGCGGAGCGACTCGGCCGACGGAACCCATGATCACACGCGTCGAGGCGCTCAATTTCCGCTGTCTGCGGTACGTGCACCGTCCGATGAACCCGTTCCACGTATTGGTCGGCCCGAACGCATCCGGCAAGACGACGTTCCTGGACGTCATCGGGTTCCTGGGCGACATCGTGTCAGGTGGGCTGGACTACGCCCTGTCCGAGCGCACGCCCAACCCGCAGGAACTGCTGTTCGGACGCTGCGGCAGCCGACTCGAGCTCGCGGTGGAGGCGACCGTGCCCGACGCGCTTCGCCAACCCGATGCGCAGCAGTGGAACACGGTTCGCTATCAGGTCGCGCTCGGTTACGATGACACCGACCGCCAGTTCGAATTCAAGGCTGAGACGTTGCTGTTGAAGAAGGCCACCGAATCGGGGCCGAGTCAGCGCGACTTGTTCCCGACGCCGCCGACGCCGCCCGAGTCGCTGTTGGACAGTAAGCAGCGCGACAACAAGGTGTTGGTCAACAAGGCGTCGGGCGGCAACGACAACTTCTACAACGAGTCCAGCCCCGCAAACCGAAGCTGGGCGCCGTCGTTCAAACTCGGAACGCAGCGGTCGGCGCTGGGCAACCTTCCTGCCGACCAAAGCTCGTTTCCGACGGCGACGTGGTTTCGGGAGTACCTTGGCGCCGGCATTCAGAGGTTCACCCTCAACAGTGCCGCAATCCGGCAGCCAAGTCCGCCGATGCGGGCCGCCGGATTCCTGCCCGACGGGTCCAACGTCTCCTGGGTCGCCGGCCGCCTCCGGAAAGACGAGCCCGCGCGCCACGCTGCGTGGATCGCGCATCTGCGCACGGCGCTGCCCGACCTGGAAGACATCGAGGCGGTGGAGCGCCCCGAAGACCGTCATCCCGGGTTATTCGCGCTCCAGCCCGAAAGTTGGCTGAATTGAGGATT
>JAPPNY010000138.1 GCA_028818385.1 Spirochaetaceae bacterium | reverse complement strand
GGTCACCCGTATCCGGTGTTCGCGGGGCCGCACGCCAAGGCGTTCGTGGACCTCGACGAGGACCTGACCGTCGACGACCTCGCGCACGCGGTGCAGGAGGGCTACGACGATGCGGAGCTGCTCAAGCGGTACGCGACGGTGGGCATGGGACCGAGCCAGGGCAAGCACGCCAGCGTCAACGCGCTGCGCGTGCTGGCGCGCCTGACCGGCCGCTCGCTCGGCGACTCCCGGCTCACGACAGCGCGGCCGTTCGCCAGCCCCGTGCCCATGGCGCACCTGGCCGGCCGCGGCTTCACGCCGGTCCAGCGCACGCCCGCGCACGACCGCCACGAGCGTCTGGGAGCGGAGATGATGTATGCCGGCACCTGGCTGCGGCCGGCCCGATATCCGCGCTCGGGCCTGGACCGGGAGGGCTGCATCGACGCGGAAGCGCGCGACGTTCGGTCGCGGGTCGGGCTGATCGACGTGGGCACGCTGGGCAAGCTGGAGATCTCGGGCGCGGATGCCGTGCGTTTCCTGGAGCGCATCTACACCGGACGCTTTGCGAAGCTGCGAGTCGGCATGACCCGCTACGCTGTCATGTGCGACGAAACCGGCGTGGTGGTGGACGACGGCGTCATCGGCCGGCTCGGTGCGGAGCGGTTCTACGTATCGACCACCTCGTCGGGCGCCGATCAGGTGTATCGGGAGATGCAGCGGTGGGCCGCGGTCTGGCGGCTCGACGTCACGCTGGTGAACGCGACCAGCACCTACGGCGCCTTCAACATCGCCGGCCCGTACGCGCGGCAGGTGCTGGCCGGGCTCACCGACGTCGACCTGTCGGCGGAGTCATTTCCCTATCTGGGCATCCGCGAAGGGGCGGTGGCGGGGGCGTCGGCGCGCCTGTCGCGGGTGGGCTTCGTCGGCGAGCTGGGGTACGAGGTCCACGTTCCGGCCGGCTTCGCCGCGGGCGTCTGGGACGAGCTGTTGCGCGCCGGAGAGCGGCACGGGATCGTCCCGTTCGGGGTGGAGGCGCAGCGGCTGCTGCGCCTGGAAAAGGGGCACCTGATCGTCAGCCAGGACACCGACGGCCTCACCGACCCGTTCGAGGCGCATCTGGGCTGGGCGGTGAAGCTCGACAAGCCGTTTTTCGTGGGCAAGCGGAGCCTCGAGATCATCGCCGCGAGGGCGCGGCGCCGCCGGCTGGCCGGGTTCGAGCTGCCGCCCGATGCGCCCGTGCCGCTGGAGAACCACCTGATCGTCGATGACGGCCGCGAGATCGTCGGCCGGGTCACCAGCGTCGGCCGCAGCGGCGCGGTGGGGCGCACGATCGGCCTGGCCTACGTGCCCGAGTCCGCGGCGGAAATCGGGTCCGCGCTGCAGATCAAGGGCGAAGGCGGTGAGATCATTGCGGCGCGGGTTGCCGCAACGCCGTTCTTCGACCCGGAAGGCGTGAGGTTGAGGTCATGAGGCCGCCGCCGGTGCACCGCAGCGCGCGCGTTAGCGCCGTGCAGGCGCGTCTGGAGCGCCTCGGCGCGGTCTGGGACACGCGCGAGGGCGCCGTGCGCGAGGGCGCCCTGCGCCCCGTGCACTTCGGGGATCCGGAGGCGGAGGCCGCGATCGCGCCCGTGCTCGCCCTGGCGGACCGCGGCACGATTCCGCGCATCGGCCTGAAGGGACCGGATGCCCTCGGGTGGGCGCGCGCGCAGGGGATCTCCGTGCCGGACGAGATCTACGGCTGGACACGGGCAGCCGGCGGCGGATTGAGCGTGCGTGTGGGAAGCGGCGAATTGTTCCTGGAGGGGCCGCACGCCGACGCGGCCGAAGAAGGGCTGGCAGAAGCCCCGTCCGGAACTGCCTGCTGGCCGGTGCGGCGCGAGGACGCTGCGTTCCTGTTGTGCGGCGAGCGTGCGCTCGAAGTGCTGGCGCAGGCATGCTCGTACGACTTCCGCAGCGCCGCCGGCACGTTCGTGATGACGCGGGTGGCGATGGTCTCCTGCTCGATCCTGGTTGAGGGAGGCCTGGCCGAGGTCGACGGGGAGGAAGACGCGGCCGGCGGTCCGGTTTACCATCTGTGGGCCGCCGCCAGCTACGGGCTCTACCTGTGGGACGAGTTGCTCGCGATCGTGCGGGACTGCGGCGGCGGCCCGGTGGGCGACGCGGCCCTGGTGGCGGTGCTGCCGGCCCGGTGAACGGTTGACCAGGTCAACGACGACAGAGGACATGGTGGGGACATGACACGAGAGGACGCGCAGCAACTGCTCCGGCGGCACGACGTGAAGTTCGTGCTCGCCCAGTTCGTGGACATGCACGGCGTCGCCAAGACCAAGGCGGTGCCCGTATCGCACTTCGACGACGTGCTGGAAGACGGCGCCGGCTTCGCCGGCTTCGCCGTATGGGGGATGGGTCAGCAGCCGCACGACCCCGACTTCATGGCGGTGGGCGACCTGTCCACCCTGTCGCTGGTGCCGTGGCAGCCGGGCTACGCGCGCATCGTCTGCGACGGGCGGGTCAACGGGCAGCCTTGGCCGTACGACACCCGCCACGTGCTCAAGGAGCAGCTCCGGGGGCTCGGCGAGCGCGGGTGGACGCTGAACACGGGACTGGAGCCGGAGTTCATGCTGCTGCGCCGGGATGAGGACGGCGGCGTCCATCCCGCGGACGGCACCGACCTGCTCGACAAGCCATGCTACGACTACAAGGGGCTGTCGCGCAGCCGGCACTTCATCGAAAAGCTGGTCGCCTCCCTGCAGGAGGTGGGCTTCGATGTCTACCAGGTCGACCACGAAGACGCCAACGGCCAGTTCGAGATCAACTTCACCTACACGGAGGCGCTCACCTCGGCCGATCGCTACGTGTTCTTCCGCATGGCCGCCGGAGAGATCGCCCGCGAGCTGGGGATGATCTGCACGTTCATGCCCAAGCCGATGTCCACCCGCACTGGCAGCGGCATGCATATCCACCTTTCGATCGCGGACGGGAACGGGACGTCGCTCTTCGAGGACGAATCCGACCGGCACGGGCTGGGGCTCTCGGAGCTGGCCTACCACTTCCTTGGCGGCCTGCTGCACCACGGACCGGGGCTGGCCGCCCTGGTGGCGCCGTCGGTCAACTCCTACAAGCGGCTGGTGGTCGGCCGCGCCCTGTCCGGCGCCACCTGGGCTCCCGCGCACATCGCCTACGGCGACAACAACCGGACGGCCATGGTGCGGGTCCCGCACGGCCACCTGGAGCTGCGCCTCAGCGATTCGAGCTGCAACCCGTACCTGGCCACGGCCGCCGTGCTGGCGGCCGGACTCGACGGCGTGGACCGCAAGCTCGAGCCCGGCGATCCCCACAACCTCAACCTGTACGACTACACGCTGGAGCAGCTCCGGGAGATGGGCATCGGCACGCTGCCGCAGTCGCTGCGGGAGGCGCTGGACCGTCTGGATGCCGACCCGCTGTTCCGCGATCGGCTGGGCGCCGATGTGATCGGGGAGTTCATCGCCATCAAGGAGATGGAGTGGGTCGAGTACCAGCGTCACGTCTCCGACTGGGAGATCGACCGCTACCTCGAGTACTACTAGCGGACCGGGGAGGCTTCAGACATGTGCGGTATCGTCGGTTTTGCGGCCAAGCGGCCTGCGGACCGCCAGCGGCTCGGCCGGCTCGTCGCGCCCATGCTCTCCTGCATGGGCGACCGCGGGCCGGATTCGGCCGGACTGGCGGTGTTCTCCGAGGACGGCGACCCGGAGATCTACCGGTACAGCCTGTTCAGCGGAGCCGAGGTCGATTGGGACGCCCTTGCCGGCCGCTTCCAGGGAGCGCGTGTCGATGCGATCGGCCGCTGCGCCACGCTGTCCACCGCCGCGGCGCCGGACGCGGTCGAGTCCGAGATCGCCGCACGGCCGGAGCGGATCGACACCTTCGGCTACGGCCGCCGCATGCGGGTCTACAAGGACGCCGGCCACCCGCGCGACCTGATCGCCACCTACCGCCTGGACCAGGTGCGCGGCTCACACTGCGTCGGCCACACCCGCATGGCCACCGAGTCGGCGGTCACGCCCGCCCACTCGCATCCGTTCACGGCCGGCGCCGACTTCTGCCTGGTGCACAACGGCTCCATCTCCAACCCATGGCAGATCCGCCGCCGCCTGCGCCGCTTCGGCATCGAGTTCGAGACCGACAACGACACCGAAGCCGCGTGCCGGTACCTGCAGTGGCGGATGAGCGAGGGCGCGACGATAGAGGCGGCGATCGACGAGGCGTTCGCCGACCTCGACGGGTTCTTCACGCTCCTGATCGGCACCGCCGACCGACTGGTCCTGGTGCGCGACGCGTTCGCGTGCAAACCGGCGGTGGCGGCGGAGACCGACGACTACGTCGCCATCGGCTCGGAGTTCCGGACGCTCGCGCATCTGCCGGGGATCGAGCACGCCAACCTGTTCGAGCCCGCGCCGGAGGAGATCTATTCGTGGAGCGTATAGAGACCTCCCTGACCTTCGACCTGGAGGAGTGCTCGGTCACCGAGGCGAACCGCCGGCTGCATGCGCTCACCGATCCCGCCGCGGTCGAGATCCTGCATCCGCTCGGCCGCCACAACATCGCCTGCGGCCTGAACGCGCCGCTGGACGTGCATGTCCGCGGTCACTCCGGCTACTTCACCGCAGGGATGAACCAGCACGCGTCGGTCACCGTCCACGGCAACGTCGGCTGGAGCGTGGCGGAGAACATGATGTCGGGAACGGTGCGCGTCGAAGGGTTCGCCTCCGAGTGCGCGGGAGCGTCCGCGCACGGCGGGCTGCTGGTGATCGACGGCGACGCGTCGTCCCGGTGTGGGATCTCCCTGAAGGGCGGTGACATCGTCGTCGGCGGCAGCGTCGGCCACATGAGCGCCTTCATGGCGCAGGCGGGCCGGATCGTCGTCTGCGGTGACGCCGGCGCGGGGCTCGGCGACTCGCTGTACGAGGCGGTGATCTACGTGGGCGGCCGCATCCACGGACTGGGTGCCGACGCCCAGGTGGAGCCGTTGGGCGAAGAGGACCGGCAGGCGCTCGCCGAGATGCTCGGCCGCGCCGGCCGCGACGAGGATCCCGGGTCGTTCACCCGGGTCGCCTCGGCCAAACAGCTCTACCACTGGAGCCCGGACTCGGAGCGCCTTGCCGGCGCGGCTCATGGCGATGACTGAACCACGCGGCCCGGAGCCGCAGTGGCCCGGCGAGGTGAGCCACCACTACGATCAGGCCACCCTCGACTATATCCAGCGCGCCGCCGAGACCGGCGTGTACGATATCCGCGGACTTGGCGCCAAGCGGCGCGTGCCCAGCTTCGACGATCTCACGTTCCTGACCGCGTCGATGTCGCGCTACCCGCTGGAGGGGTACCGCGAGCGGTGCTCCACCCGGACGGTGCTGGGCACGCGGCGCGCGGAGCGTCCGCTGACCCTGGCCACGCCGATCACCATCGCCGGGATGAGCTTCGGCTCGCTGTCGGCCAACGTGAAGGAGGCGCTGGGCCGCGCCGCCACCGCGGCCGGCACCTCGACCACCACCGGCGACGGAGGCATGACGCCGGAAGAGCGCCGTTCCTCCAAGACGCTGGTCTATCAGTGCCTGCCGTCGCGCTACGGCTTCAACCCGGACGACCTGCGCCGCGCCGACGCGGTCGAGATCGTCATCGGCCAGGGCGCCAAGCCGGGCGGCGGCGGCATGCTGCTGGGACTCAAGGTCTCCGAACGGGTCGCCAGGATGCGCACGCTTCCCGCCGGCATCGACCAGCGGTCTGCCTGCCGTCACCCCGACTGGGTGGGCCCGGACGACCTCGCGATCAAGATCGAGGAGCTCCGGGAGATCACGGACAACCGCATCCCGGTCTTCATCAAGATCGGCGCCACTCGCGTGCCTGACGACGTCAAGCTGTGCGTGAAGTCCGGAGCCGACGTGATCGTCCTGGACGGCATGCAGGGCGGCACTGCAGCCACCCAGCAGGTGTTCATCGAGCACGCGGGCATCCCGACCCTGCCGGCCGTGAGGCAGGCGGTGGAGGCGCTGGAGGAGGTCGATCCGGCGCGCGAGGTGCAGCTCGTGGTCTCCGGCGGCATCCGGTCGGGGGCTGACGTCGCCAAGGCGCTGGCCCTGGGTGCGGACGCGGTGTCGATCGGCCAGGCGGTACTGATGGCGCTGGGCTGCAACAGCCCGACCTACGTCCGCGACGGCGCACGGATGGACGCCACCGCCGACTACCATCGCCTTGGAACCGCGCCGGGCCACTGTCACCAGTGCCAGACCGGCCTGTGCCCGGTGGGCGTGACCACCCAGGACCCGAAGCTGGAGCAGCGTCTGGATCCGGAGTGGGGCGCGCGGCGGGTGAGGAACTACCTGGCGACCCTGACCATGGAGCTCGCCACGCTGGCGCGCGCCTGCGGCAAATCGGACGTCCACCACCTGGAGCGCGAGGACCTGGTGGCGCTGACCGTGGAGGCGGCCGCGATGGCCGGAGTGCCGCTCGCGGGCACCCGCTGGATTCCGGGATCGGGCGGACCCGATCGCTGTTAGTACGCCATCAAACTGCGGAATCTGTCGGCGCGGGGCGATATGCAAGGTTGAGCCGCGCCAGCTCCAGCAGTCCGCGTGCCTGGTCGGGTTCCACCCATCCGTCGGGCGTGCTCCCGGCGGGCGTATCGGTGATGACGACGGGATGGTGCAGGCCGCGGGTGGCTGGCGCCAGTGCCGCGCGGCGGGCGCCGGCCGGCGTGGCGCCGGTCCCGGCGTCGACGCGGCTCAGAGCGACCAGCGCGCCGCTCTGAACCCGCAGCACCGTGGCGAGGCGGCGCCCGTTCGGTAGGCGCCGGGTGCAGACCGCGGCGGCATCGCCGCCGCCGGGCCGGAGCACCGCCTGCGGGACCGCGCCGCGCTCCAGAGTTCGCAGGGTCCGGGTGAGTGCCGCCGCCCGCTCGTAGCGCCGCTCACCCGCTGCGGCGCTGATCCGGCGCCGCAGCGGCTCGAGGGCAGAGGTGTCGCCCCGCAGCAGCGTGACCGCCTGTGCCACGGCCCGGGTATAGCGATCCCGCCGCTGGGGTTCCTCGCAGACGGGGATGCAGTGACCGGCGTGGTAACGCGCGCATTTCCCCGTCCCGTCGAGGGTGCACGTGCGGAGCTGGAAGTAGTCGCTCACCGTGGCGATCAAGGCCTCGGTTTCCCGGTAGGAGAAGCACGGCCCGAAGACCCGGTTGGGGTCGGAGGTCTCGGCGACCCCTGGCCGGATGCGCTCCAGCCGCGGAAACGGCCCTCCACTCAAGCGCACGTGCCACTGTCCCAGATCGAGCGGGTCGGCGCGATTGAGACGCGGTCCGTGGTACCGGATGAGTGCGCTCTCCAGTACGGCCGCTTCGTACGAGGAGCGGGTGAGTATGACATCGACGGCTGCCGTTCGTGTGGCAACCGCCTGGCGACCGCGGCTGTCGAAGTGGGAGCGGACGCGGCGGCGCAGGTCGGCAGCCTTGCCGACGTAGATGACCTCGGCCGCCGCGTCCCGGAACAGGTAGCAACCGCTGGTGCGCGGTATGCCTTCGAGATCTACCCCTGGGGCGGCCCGTCCTGAGACGACCCGTCCTGAGAGGACTCAGCCTGCCCCTCGGACGAGTCGGAGGGCTGCGGCGCCTCCGGAGCCGGCGCGGCTGCCTCAGCAGCGGCCCTGGGCTTGGGGCCCGGCTTGCGTCCGCGCCTGCGTGTGGTGGTCGTGGTTGCGGCTTTCGCCGCCTTGTTGGCTTTGTCGAATTCGGCCTTCGTGCAGCGCTGCAACTGCAGCGTGCGGTCCTGGCCGCGCGCCTTGCGGATCTTGACGTACTTCTTGGACTTGGCGGCCGCCTCCAGAAGCGCCTCCCGCCCCTGGTTGATGTCCTCTTTGGCGGAGAACTTCAGAAAGCCTACCTGCTTGTCAGGGAGGCGGTCGATGAAGCGACGGTACTGCGCGATGACCTTCGGGGGGATTCCGGCTGCCTCCTTGGCATCACCGGGGATGATGAGTGTCGGCACGTTTTCACCTCGTATTGTATGGAATGTAGGACTCTGCCAAGGAGAGTCCAGAGGGAGTATAGCACGTTCCTATCGCCATGAAAACCGGCGCCGCCAAGGTGGCGCCGGCCACGCTTCGATCGGAGTTTCGCTCCGCTCACTCCACGGTGACGCTCTTGGCCAGGTTGCGCGGCCGGTCCACGTCATGGCCGCGCTGCAGAGCCGCGTGGTAGGCGATCAGTTGCAGCGGAACCGTGGTCACGAGTGGCGACAAGGGAGAGAGAACCCTCGGGACGAAGACGACGTCGTCGGCGACAGCCGCCAGGGCACTATCGCCCTCGGTGGCGATGGCGATCACATGGCCGCCACGCACGCGAACCTCTTCGATGTTGGCGATGACCTTGTCGGTGGTGTTGTCGCGCGGCGCGACGAAAACCACCGGCATGCCGCGATCGATGAGCGCCAGCGGCCCATGTTTCATTTCCGCCGCGGGCATGCCCTCCGCATGAATGTAGCTCAGCTCCTTCAGCTTCAGGGCACCCTCGAGCGCCACCGGGAAGTTGACACCCCTGCCCAGATAGAGCCAGTTCTGACGGTCGATGTGGCGTGCCACGAGCTCGCGGATTGCGTCGTCGGAGCGCAGGACCGCTTCGATTGCCCGAGGGCATGCGCGCAGGCCCTCCAGGATCTCCGTGCAGCGCTCCGCCGACAGATGGCGCTGGCGGCCGAGCAGGACGGAGAACAGGGTCAGGGCCGCTAGCTGGGACGTGAACGCCTTGGTGGAGGCCACGCCGATCTCGGGTCCGGCGTGCAGATACATGCCGGCCTGAGTCTCGCGCGCGAGTGTCGAGCCGACGACGTTGATCACCCCCAGCACGGTCGCTCCCTTGGCGCGCATCTCGCTCATGGCGGCGATGGTGTCGGCGGTTTCGCCCGACTGGCTGATGAAGAGCGCGATCGTGCCGGCTTCGACGATCGCGTTGCGGTAGCGCAACTCGCTGGAGTACTCCACGTCGGTCGGCACGCGCGCGATTTCCTCGATCAGGTATTTCCCGACCAGACCGGCGTGCCAGGCGGTGCCGCAGCCGGCGATTACGATGCGCCGCAGATGGGAAGGAGAGCAGTCCACGCTTCCCAGGCCCCCCAGGTTCACGCCGCTTCCACTTGGGTCGATACGTCCGCGCAGCGTGTTCCTCAGCGCCTCCGGCTGCTCGTGAATCTCCTTCAGCATGAAGTGCGGGTAGCCGCCTCGTTCGATCTGCTCGAGCGACAGCTCCAGGCGTTCGATTTTCTTGCGCAGCGGAACGGCGTCGATCGTGCTGGCATTGAGGGTGTGGCCGTCGACGGTCACGACCTCGTTGTCATGCAGGTAGACCACGCGGCTCGTGTGCTCGACGATCGCCGCGCCGTCTGAGGATATGAGGTGCTCGCCCTCGCCGATGCCGATCAGCAGCGGACTGCCGCGGCGAGCGGCGATCAACAATCCCGGATACTCGACACAGGAGACGGCGATGCCGAAGGTTCCCTGCACTTCGCGCAAGGCACCGCAGAGGGCGGTCAACAGACCCTCGGGGCCGGAGCCGGTTCCATCTTCGTACAGGAAGCCGATGAGCTGCACCAGCGCCTCGGTATCGGTGTCGCTCGCGAACGCGATCCCCTGCCCGGTCAGGTATTGGCGGATCGAGGCATGGTTCTCGATGATGCCGTTGTGCACCAGCGCGATCCGGCCGGAAGTGTCAAGGTGAGGATGCGCGTTGCGCTCGCTGGGCGCTCCGTGGGTTGCCCAGCGGGTGTGGGCGATGCCGCAGGTGGCCGGGACGCGGTCATGCGCGGCCGAGGCGACCTGGCTGCGGAGCTCACGGACCGGTCCGACGGCCCGTGAAACGTGCAGCTCGTGCGGCGAGACGAGCGCCACTCCCGCCGAGTCGTAGCCGCGATACTCCAGCCGTCCCAGGCCGGTGAGGAGCGGTTCGAGCGCACGCCTTGGCCCGGTATATCCGACGATCCCGCACATCGCAGCCGGCTCAGATCGACGCGATCAGGCCACCGTCGACGAGCAGGGTGGCGCCAGTCACCCATTCCGCCTCGTCGGAGGCCAGGAAGACCGCGGCGTGCGCGATGTCTTCGGGTTTTCCGAGCCGTGGCATTGCGGTCTTCTCACGGACCGCCTGGATCTGCTGCGGGGTGAGGTAGTCCTGGATGGGCGTCTCGATGTAACCGGGGCAGATCGCGTTGACGGTGATCCCGTCCGCCCCGAGCGTCAGACAGGCGTCGCGCGTCATGTTCACGAGAGCCGCCTTGGATGAGGCGTAGGCGGGTCCGGAACTGCCGCCGAAGGCGTGCACGGAGGCGATGTTGATCACGCGGCCGTGTGCGGACGCGCGCAGATGGGGAACCGCGCACCGGGTGGCCAGGAATGGGGCACGGAGGTTGACGTCGATCACGCTCTCCCATTCTTCGTCGGTCTGCCGGTCCGCGGTGCCGACGATGCCGATGCCGGCGTTGTTGACCAGGATATCCACGCCGCCGAAGCGATCCACGGCAAAGGAAACCATTGCGGCTATCTGCGCCGGTGAGGAGACGTCCGTGGCGATGAACGCGGCAGTGCCGCCCTCGGCGTCGATCGATTCGGCGGTCGGCGGGCGCGGCTCGGTCTCGTGGTACTTTCCGCGCCGCGGCTCCTCCTGCAGGTCGGCCACTACCACGCGGGCGCCTTCTCGGGCGAAGGCCACCGCTATTCCGCGGCCGATGCCGGTGCTGGCTCCCGTCACGATGGCGACGCGGTCGTCAAGTCTGCCCATGGGTCCCCTCCTCGAACAGTTCCAGGTTCACATTCGTGCCTATCGGCGGCGCGGGCGCCGGAAGAACGCACGCCGGCCCCTCGGCCTGCGCGTGGTTGACGGTGCGTGCGACCGGCTGCATGGTCATCTTCGCCGCCGGATAGGGCCTCAGCAAGGCGCGCAGCTCGTCGGTGTTCCGTGAAGGATCCAGCCACCGATCGTAGCGGTCCGGCGCGATGATGACCGGCATGCGGTCGTGCAACGTGGCCACCAGCTCGTTCGGCTCGGTGGTAACGATGGTAAAGGTCGCGGGTGCGGTGTCGTCTTCTCCTGCTCCGGAACCCCGCTCGTACAAACCGGCATAGGCGAACGGGGCGCCGTTACGCAGCCGAATCCAGTGCGGTGTGCGCTCGCGTCCGCCCCATTCGTAGAACCCGTCGCTGGGGATCAGGCACCGGCGTCCGGCAAACGCATCGCGGAATGCCGATCGCCGCTCCAGAGTCTCGGCGCGCGCATTGATGAGCCGGCCGGCGATGCTGCGGTCGCGGGCCCAGGCCGGCATCAGCCCCCACCTCAACGCATCCAGCACGCGCCGGCCGCGTTCCACCCGGATTGCGACGGCCGGCTGCGTCGGAGCGATGTTGTAGCGCGGACGAAGCTCGCGAACCCGGGACTGCGCGCCGAACAGCGCGGCCAGGGCGGCCGCATCGAGGTCGGTCGTGAGCGTAAAGCGCCCGCACACGACGCTACAGCTCCGTTACCAGCTCGCGCTCTTTCTGCAGTATGTCGTGCATTCCGCCTTCGCGCAGGCTGGTGGCGGAAACCACCGTCAAGCGAGCCCGGCGGCGAAGCTCGGGGACATCCAGCGCCCCGCAATTGCACATCGTCGCCTTGATCTTGGCGAGCGTCTGCTTGAGATTGGAGGCGAGCGAGCCGGCGTACGGCACGTAGCCGTCGACCCCTTCCTCGAATGCCAACTGACCGTTGACCGCGTCATACCGCGCCCAGTTCTGCGCGCGGTTGGTGCCTTCGCCCCAGTACTCCTTGACGACGTTCGTGCCGAGGCGAATCTGCCGCCCCGGGCTCTCGTCGAATCGGGCGAAGTAGCGGCCCATCATCACGAAATCGGCGCCCATCGCGAGGGCGAGGACGATGTGGTAGTCGAAGACGATGCCGCCGTCCGAGCAGATGGGAACGTAGCGTCCGGTCTCCTCGGCGTAGCGGTCCCGAACCGCGGCCACATCCAGCACCGCGGTTGCCTGTCCGCGGCCGATGCCCTTCTGCTCCCGCGTGATGCAGATCGAGCCGCCGCCGATGCCCACCTTCACGAAGTCGGCGCCCGCGTCGGCCAGGTAGCGAAAGCCGTCCGGCTCGACCACGTTGCCGGCGCCGACCTTCACGGCCCCGCCGTACCGTTCGCGTACGAATGCCAGACAGTCCGCCTGCCACTCGTTGAACCCGTCGGAGGAGTCGATGCACAGCACCGAGGCGCCCGCCTCGACCAGGGGCGGCACCCGGTCGCGATAGTCGTGCGACGAGACGCCGGCGCCGACCACCAGCCGCTTCTCGTCGTCGATCAGCTCATCCGGATTCTCGCGGTGGTCGTCGTAGTCCCTGCGAAACACCAGATGCCGAAGGTGCCGCCCGCCGTCGATGATCGGCAGGCAGCTCAGGCCGTGCTCCCAGATCAGGTCGTTGGCGGCGTTGAGGGTGATGCCGTCATGGCCGACCACCAGGCGGTCGAACGGGGTCATGAGGGTGTCGACGCGGGTGTCCGGGTCCTGCCGGTGCACGCGGTAATCGCGGCTGGTCAGGATGCCGAGCAGCGGGCCGTCCGGCCGCCCGTCCGCGGTCACCGCCATCGTGGTGTGGCCGGTGCGGCCGGCCAGGTCGACCACGTCGCGCAGCGTGGCGTCCGGCGTGAGGTTGGAGTCGGAAATCACGAAGCCGGCTTTGAACTTCTTGACCCGCTGCACCATATCCACCTGATGGTCGATCGGCTGGGAGCCGTAGATGAACGCGATACCACCGAAGCGCGCGAGCGCGACCGCCATGCGGTCGTCGGAGACGGTCTGCATGACCGCGGAGGCGAGCGGGATGTTCAGTGAGATCGGTGCCGGCTCGCCGACGGCGTGGCTGACCAGCGGCGTCTGCAGCCGCACGTTGACGGGCACGTTTTCCTTGCGGGTCAGGTTCGGCAGCAGCAGGTACTCGCTGAACGTCCGTGAGATCTCGTCGATGACGACTGCCAATCGTTCCTCCCGGTTCAGGCCGGCGGAAGCCTGTCAGTCCCCGTCGGCACGCGATCCGTGCCGGTCCGCACCCGATCGGTGCCGAGCGCCGGCCGCAGGGGCTCGGGCACTGTCAGGGTACCGTCGGCGTTCTGATGGGTCTCCAGCAGCGCAGGCAGCAGCCGGCTGGTCGCCAGGCCCGATGCGTTCAGGGTATGCACGAAGCGGGTGCCGCCGGAGCCGCGCACCCGGGTGTTGGCGCGCCGCGTCTGGTAGTCCCGGGCGTTCGACGCGGAGCTCACTTCCTCGTAGCTGCCCGTGCTTGGCAGGTAGACCTCCAGGTCCAGGGTTCGCGCCATCGCCGACGAGGCGTCGCCGGCGGCCAGCCTGGTCACCCGGTAATGCAGCCCCAGCCCCTGCACCAGCCGCTCCGCCCGGCCGATCATGTCTTCCAGCGCTTCCTCGGAGCGATCCGGCATCACGAACTGGAACAGCTCGACCTTGTTGAACTGATGCCCTCGCAGGGTGCCGCGGTCGTGGGTGCGGTAGGAGCCTGCCTCACGCCGGTAGCACGGCGTGTAGGCGACGTATCGCTTGGGCATCTCCGACTCCTTCAGGATCTCGTCGGCGTGCAGGCTGGCCAGCGCGGTCTCCGAGGTCGGCAGCAGAAACGGCGCCTCGCCGCGCTCGGCGCCTTCCTGCAGGAAGTAGACGTCATCGACGCCGAATCGGGGGAACTGCCCGGCGTTGAAGCCGCAGCCGTAGCTCAGCAGGTGCGGCGGCAGGATCAACTCGAAGCCGTCGGCCACGTGCGTGTCGATGAAGTAGTTCAGCAATGCCCACTCCAGGCGCGCTCCCCAGCCGCGGTAGATCCAGAACCCGTGTCCGGCCAGCTTGGCACCGCGCTCGTAGTCGACCAGGCCGAGCCTGCCTGCGAACGCCACGTGGTCCATGCCGGCCGCGCATGCGGCGGGCCGCTCGCCCCACTCGCGGAGGGTCTGGTTGGCCTCCTTGCCGCCCGGCGGGACATCGGCATCCGGGAGGTTGGGCAGTCCGGCCAGCAGTTCGTCCAGCTCCTGCGTGACAGTGCCGAGCCGGGTCTCCAGCTCCTTGATCCGGTCGCCCACGGCGCGCATCTCGGCGATGAGCTCCGTCGCGTCGCCGCCTGTGCGCTTGATGCGCGGCACCTCTCGCGACGCGTCGTTGCGCCGCGCCTTGAGCTGCTCCACGGATGTGATCAACTCACGCCGGGCAGCGTCGAGGTTCTGGATCGGTTGCAGGTCAACGGTGTCCATCCGCTTGCGGAGCGCCTCGCGGACCGCGTCCGGCTCATTCCGGATCAGGGAGATGTCTATCACGTGGGGCCTGTCACCTTGGGGCCTGTCATAGGTGGTGCCGAACGTATCACGCGGAACCTCTGTCGCACATCGGCCAGCCGTTCGCGCCAGCCCGCCGGTGTCCGGATCGTGCCCGCCACCGTCAGCCCGGCCGCCGCCTGGCGGAGGAGCGCGCGGCGCGTGTCGCCATCGGCAACGCGATCACGCAGTTCCCGGCGCAGTTCGCCCAGCTCGTCGAGGAATGGAACCAGGTCGGAAGCGTCGATCACCCGCTCCAGCTCCCGGCGCAGAATCCCGGCAACGGAAGGGCTGGCGTTGCTGGTGGCTATGGCGATGCGGAGGTGGCCGCGGCTGACCACCGCCGGCATCCCCAGATCCGACCGGTCGGGCTGGTCATACGTGGACAGCAGCACCCGCTCGCGCCGCGCCCAGGCAGCGACGGCCGGATGGGCGGGGTTGCCGTCGGTCAGCGTGCTGACCACCAGTCGGCGCCCGCGCAGATCGGCCGGCCGCACGGTCCTGCGCAGCCAGACGAGCCGACCGCTCGCTGCCCATGACCGGATCTGCGGCTCCACCGCCGGGCTGACGACGGTGACCAGGGCCTCGGCGTCGAGCAGCCGCGCCGTCTTGTCCCGCGCCTCGTCCTCTCCGCCGATGACGAGCACCGGCTGACCTACCAGGTCCAGGCCGATCGGGAACAGTGGTCTCAGGGTGGCAGACATGCCGTGAGGGTGGCCCCAGCGACCGCGCGGCACAAGCCGGGCTGCGCCCGGCCCGCTTTGCCCGGCCCGCTGTGCCAAGCCCGTGTGATAGTCTGCGCCCGTGATCGACCTGCCCGCAGCCGACCGGTGCCGCTACGACCTGGTTTCATTGGGCGAAGTGCTTTGGCGGCTTGACCCGCGCGACGTTCCGCTGGCCCGTGTGCGCGATTCGATGCGGGTCTTTCAGGGTGGAGGTGAGACCAACGTCGCCTGTGGCGTTTCGGCGACGTTCGGCCTGCGTACCGCCGTCCTCACCGCGCTGGTGGCCGACGACATCGGCCGCAACATCGGCAACCAGCTTGCGGAGGCGGGGGTCGATACGGGCCGGATCATCTGGTGGGACACCGCGCGCTCTTCAGACAGCCACAGCACGGACGCCAAGGGCACGGTGCACAACGGCATCTCGGTCACGTTCGCCGGCAAGGGCGTGCTGCCGTCGGAGACGCTCTACTACCGCGCCCACACCGCCGCCTCGCTGCTTGCGCCGGGAGACTTCGATCTGCAGGGGCTGTTCGCCCGCGAGGGGGTGCGGGTGTTCAACACGGGCGGCATTTTCACGCTGATCGGCGACCGCACCGCGCAGACCGCCATCGCAGCCGCGGAGGCCGCTCGGGCCGCCGGCACCTTCGTCGCCGCGGACCTCAACTACCGCTCCAAGGTAGAGCCCGACCGGGAACGGGCGCGCCGGATCAATCGGCGCCTGATCCCGAGCATCGACTTTCTCGTCGGCAACGACTCGGATCTCGCCGATGCCCTGGGCTACGACACCCCCGATGGTGACGATCGTTTCGAGCCGTGGCTGGAGCGCTACCGGGCCACCATCGAACGGGTGGCCGCAGACTTTCCGCGCCTGCGCCTGATAGGTACGCAGTGGCGCGGCGCGCACGACGCCGACGTGGTGAGTTGGGGTGCGGTGCTGTATGAAACCGCGACTCGCCGCTGGTACGCCGCCCCGGTCCGCGAGCGGGTGCACATAGCCGATCGCACCGGCGGGGGAGATTCCTTCACCGCCGGCGTCGTCAGCGCGCTCCTGCAGGGAAAGGACCTGCAGCAGGCGGTCGAGTGGGGCGCCGCGCACGGTATCCTGGTGCAGTCGACGCCCGGCGACACGACCATGGTCCGCCAGGAACAGGTGATAGCCGAGGCGGAACGTGTCCGCAGGGGCGGCGGCGTGAAGGCCGCCCGATGAGTCGGCCGGTAAGCCGCCCGATGAGAGCCGGCGCGCGGATGGAAGGACTGTCACGCCCGATCGGCCACGCCCGTCCCGATTTGTCGGGATTCCGGCACATTCGTTAGGATAGTGGTGATGAGCGAGCAGGTGAGCCGCCGGCGACGGTTCGCATGCGGTGGCGTGCCGGATGGCGCGGAGCATGGCAGTGCCTGAGAAGCCCGATCAAGCTGGTCCCCAGAAGCCGACAGCCTACATCTTTCACGTCCTGCTGAAGGACGGCGAGTCGCTGCTGCTCGATCCGTTCCGGGGAGTGGAGCGGCTGGAGAGCACCCTTGCGGAGCGCACCGTGGAAGGTCGCTTCGGGACCGAGCCGCGTGTCGAAGCCCTCACGCTGTATCGCAATGAGCTGTACCGGGCGGTGGACGCCGCCGTTCGCCGCTGGTTGTCGGAGAAGCGGTTCATTCCCCGTTTTCTGGCGTCCGCCGGTGTGTTCGTGCTGGCGATGTTCGTGATGGCCTATGTGTTCCGCGGCGGGCTGCCGATTCCGGTGATCGACGAGCTGGCGATCGCGCTGGGCGCCAGCGTCGTCGCGTACCTCGCGATAGGCAGGAAGGAACTGGCGTCGGAGATGGCGACCAGGAAGCGCGTTGCGCTGAAGAACGCGATCGACCGCATCACCTTCGTCCCCAGCCAGTTCCTGGTCCGGGTCGAAGAGGCGCTGCGCCGCTATGAGGCGGAGAATCTGGAAGGGCTGGTCTCGGAGATCCTGGATCCGGCCGACGAGCCGCTGGACGAGCCCGAGCGGACGGAGGCGACCGAGTTCGTGCGACTGCTGGAGGACCAGTTCAACTACGCCCGCCTGCGCAAGGGAGAGCGGGAGTTGAAGAACTTCCTGGCAGAACGGGGCGCCGAGCGCGGCACCAACCTGCGGAAGTGGGCGGAATCGCAGCGCCTCAACTTCCCGCTGTACGCGGTGTACAAGCGATTCAAGCGCACGGTCGAGCGGGTGCGCTGACACACCGCTATCGTCACGTCGCCGTGCGTGCGGGGAGGATCGTCGCCACCGGTCTCCTGCTTTGCGCCGGCCGCGCCGTCGCGCTTCAGCCGCTTGACCTGACGCTCGCTCTGGCGGGCTCGGCCCTCACGGGCGGCGGCCTCCTGGTCGCCAACCGGGTCCCTCCGGTGACGGAGGAGCAGCGCCTTCAACTCCGCATCGAGGATCTGCCCCCAATGGACCGGGTGCTGGTGTTTCCGGACCAGCCACTCATCGGCGGCATCAGCGACATGGTCGCCTACAGCCAGGTCCTGGTGCCGGTCGGCGCTGCGGCGTTCGGCCTGGAGCGCCGGGACGCGCAGGACGTGCTGGCCCGCCACTACCAGGTGTTGGCCATCACCTATGGCAGCTCATACCTGATCAAGGCCGCCGTCTGGCGTGCGCGTCCGTTTCTGTACGACCCGAACGTCTCTCCCGCGCGTGCCGCCGACCGGACGGGAGCCAACTCGTTTCCGTCCAGCCACGTCGCCGTCGCCTTTGCGAGCGCCACGTTCATCAGCACCATCGCCGACCAGTACTGGGACGAACGCTACACGACGATCCTCACTGTCGGCTCCTACGCGACGGCTTCGATGGCGGCGATTCTTCGGATCGCCGCCGGCCGTCATTTCGTGAGCGACGTTCTGGCGGGCGCACTCCTCGGAATCGCGGTCGGGTGGGCCGTGCCGACCGCGCACGTACTGTCTGCCCGCTGATGTGGCCGGGCCCGCTGACGTGACCGGCCCGCGGACGTGAGGGCAGCCCGGAAGTGCGCGTGCGCGGCACTGGCAGGTCTGCTGGCCGTCGCGCTCGTCGCCTGTCGGGGCGGGGCAGCGGAGACCGTCAGGCTCGGGGTCGGGGAGGAGCGGTTTACCGTCTGGGTGGCACGCACCTCGGAGCAGCGGGCGCGCGGGCTGATGTATCGCACCGACCTGGGGCCTCGGCAGGGCATGCTGTTCGTGTTCGAGAACGAACAGGTGCTGTCGTTCTGGATGAAGAACACGCCGCTGCCGCTGTCGATCGCGTTCCTGTCCGCCGACGGTGAAATCCTGCAGATCGAGCCGCTGACACCGTTCTCGGAAGTGATCGTGAGCTCCTGGCGACCCGCGCGCTATGCGCTGGAAGTCAACGCCGGCGCCTTCGCGGAGGCCGGCGCCCAGGTCGGAGATCTGGTCGGCTTTCCGCGGAACTGGCGCTAGTCCCCGGCCTCGTCCACGAACGGCTCCAGTTGAGGCTCGCCGTCCGCCAACTCCGGTTCGTTGATCATGATCTCGATGCGCCGCTCGATCTTGGCGAGCTCCGCGCCGAGATCGCGGGCCAGCTTCATGCCGCACTCGAACAGGTCGACCGCCTCCGCCAGGGGCACGTCGCCGTCCTTCAGCCGTTCCGCGAGCACTTCCAGCTCGTGAAGGCGTTCCTCGAAGCTGGACTCGCCCGTCCCGGGAGAGCGCGTCTCCGGTTCAGTCATCACTACCTCCGGCAGCGACCGGTTCCGTGCCGGTGACGGAGGCCGCCAGCCGGCCGCGGTGCAGCCGTACGCGTATCGGGTCGCCAGGGGCCGCCTGGGATGCGTCGGTGACCGCGGCGCCGTCGGCGTCGGTCACCAGCGCATAGCCCCGGGCCAGGATGTCGAGCGGCGACCTGGAGCGGATCGCTTCGGCGGCAAGCACCACGCGGTGCCGGTTGTCGAGCACGCGTGCCTGCAGCGCACGCGTGGCGGCCGCCACAGCGTCATCCAGACGCTGCGTGGCCGGTGCCAGCGCCAGGCGCAGGCTGCGCTCCAGTCCGGCCGGCTGGAACCGCTCCAGGGCGAAACGGACGCGCTCGCGCCGCTGGTCCAGGCTGCTGCGCATCGAGCCGGCGGCGGCGTGCAGCCGGCGCAGCAGATCGGAGCGTTCGCTGGACACCAGCTCGGCGGCAGCCGACGGGGTAGGGGCACGAACGTCGGCCGCCAGATCTGCGAGCGAGGTGTCGGTCTGGTGGCCGACCGCGCTCACCACCGGCAATTCGCAGCGAACGATCGCTTCGACCACCGCTTCGTCCGAGAACGGCAGCAGGTCCTCCAGGGACCCGCCGCCACGGGCCAGGATGACCACGTCGCCCATACGGTGGCGGCTGGCGGTCCGCAGCCGCGAAGCGATGATGCCGGCGGCTCCGGATCCCTGCACCTGTGCCGGCAAGACCACCAGGTCGATGCCGGCATGCCGCCTCCGCAGCACGTCCAGGATGTCGCGCAGCGCCGCGCCGGCTGGAGAGGTGATCACCACCACGCGCCGCGGCACCCGCGGGATCGGCCGCTTGCGCTCCAGGTCGAAGCAGCCGCGCGCCGCCAGCCGGCGCTTGCGTTCTTCCAGCAACGCCAGCAGATCGCCGGTGCCGGCCCGTTGCACCGTTTCGACCACCAACTGGTAGGTGCCGCGCTGTTCATAGACGTCGATCGCGCCGCGCGCGCGGATCAGCATGCCGTCGTGCGGGACGAAGTCCGCCCGGGCGAGCTGCGTGCGGAACATCGCCGCCTGCAGCACGGCGCGGCGGTCCTTCAGGCTGAAGTACAGATGGCCGCTGGCCGCCCGGCGCGCGTTGGACACCTCTCCCTCGACGGTGATGTCCGGAAACGCGCCCCCCAGCATGCCCCTGACTCTCCGTGTGACGTCCGACACGGAGTAGACGTGACGCTGAGGCGTCCGAGCTCGCCCGAGCACGCGGCAGATCGTAGTGGCGGCCGGCCCCCTTGGCAACGCGGCGCGGCACCCCGCGGCAGCCGGCCTGCACCCGGCGTGCGGTACTGCCGATACATGAAGCGTAACTATTCAGCCGGGGCGGACGGTTTGAGGCAGGTTGGGATCATGGGGCGA
>JAPPNY010000154.1 GCA_028818385.1 Spirochaetaceae bacterium | reverse complement strand
GCAGCCCTTCGACGCCGAGAAGCTGTGGGCGTTCCTGCACGACGACGAGAACTGGACCGGCGTGCTCCGCTCGAAAGGCTTCTTCTGGGTCGCCGCTGACCATCGGGTCGCCTACGAGTGGGCTCAGGCCGGCGGGATCAGCGACGTGAACCCCTCCGGGATGTGGTGGGCAGCCGTGCCTCGCGAACACTGGGAGCACCCCGAGGGTCAGCGACCTGACCGGCAGCCGGGATGGCATCCCCGCTTCGGCGATCGCGCGCAGCAACTCGTTTTCATCGGCCAGGAGATGCACGAGGCGGCGATACGCGCCCGCCTCGACGCGTGCCTGCTCGACGAGCGCCTCGCCTCCGCCAACAGCAAGGCCTGGACGGGGCTCCGGAACCCGTTTCCGGAGCTTCGCATGGCAGAGGCTTCAACATGACGGTTCGAACGGGTTCGCTGTTTCCGACCCCCGCGAGAAACCCGTTAGCGCGCGCTCCCCATGATCCATCCCGAGCCTCAGCGACCGTGCGGAAGCGGCGTCCGGCGGTCCGTCAGCCGCCCGGCGACGGCCCTTGGCTCGTGCTCTCCTGGGACTTGTCTTCGATCTGCCCCATCTTCCGCTTCAGGTCTTCCAGCAGCCTGTCCCCGGACGTGTCACGTCCTTCGAGCTGCCGGAACTCCCGTTCGAGCGCCTTGTCGCCGGCGTCGAGCTGGTCGATTTCCTGCTCGGCGTCCGCCTGCGCTTCGATCTGGTCGACCTTCTTGGCCATGCGGTCGAACGCCTCGAACGCCGACGTGTCGCGAGAGGTGCTCAGGGTCGCCTGGATGCGCTGCTGCGCCTCCGCCCGCTTGGCGCGGGCGATCAGGATGTTCTTCTTGCGTTGCGCTTCCTCGATCTTCTGCGTCAGGTCGCGCAGCGATCCCTTGAGCTGCTCGACCGAATCGCGCTGCGCCTGCCACTGGTCCTGATAGCTGGAGACGTACTCGTCGAGCTCCTGCTTGCGGACCAGGGCGCGCTTGGCCAGATCGTCCTGTCCCTCCTGCACCGCGAGGACGGCCCGCTTCTCCCAGTCGTCGGCCTGGGTGCGCTGCTGCAGGAGCTGGCGTTCGAGCTGCTTCTCGTCGGCGATGGCTGAGGCTACCGCCTTCTTGGATTCGATGAGCTGGCCGCTCATGTCCTCGATCAACTGCGTGAGCATCTTCTCGGGATTCTCCGCCTTGCTGATCATGTCGTTCACGTTCGACTTGACGACCCTGCGGAACCGATCGAACAGGCCCATTTCAGCCGCCCTCCGTTTTGACCAGCGGCACGAGCCGCTCATAGTGCTCGGCGACCGACAGGCTGATCGCGTCGAGCGTTGCCTGAAACTCCTCGATGTCGATGGTCTCGCTGAGCAGCGTGTTCATCAACACGACGGAGGCACCTCCCAGGTCGTCGCCTTCCAGTGCGTAGGCGCCATGCAAGAGGTCGGTGCCGTTCAGGCGCAGCAACTCCTCGTACAGGGCGCAGTGGTCGCCCGGCGGCAGGTCGGCGACCTTGAGCCGGAAGATGATCACCGGTTCCTCGTGCACGACGATCACGTTCTCGACGCCGCGCTCCTCGTCATTGATGATCCAGGTGTCGGCGTCCAGCTCGTCGAATGACAGGCCGAGCGTGCGGAGAAAGCTCTCGATTCGTTGTCGGGTCATGCTGCGAATACCTGTGCGCCGTGGTTGATTGCCAGGACCGCCTGGCAGCTCGAGCAGCGGAACCGACCGGGCTTGACGGCGCGAAGCCTGGTCATACATGTCGGGCACTCGAGCACGTGCGGAAAGAGGACCGCGGGCGCGGCCTGCCCGGGCGATGCCAGATGCGAAACCGCTTCCTCCACGTCCAGGGCGACGGGAATCAGGTCGGCGAAACCGAGCAGCCGGAAGAGCTCGTGGTCCCGTTCCCGCAGGTTGAGCAGCACCAGATCGCCGCCGCGCCGGCGCAGATGTCGCTGCAGGGCCGCGAACGCCCCGATCGCCGTGCCGGACAGCGTGTCCAGCGCCGTACAGTCCAGGATCAGTCGAAGGTAACCGGCCTCCACCACGGCGTCGCAGCGATCGCGGAACCGGCCGACGTTGGTGGGATCGATCCGGCCGCCGAGATGCAGCACCGCGCCGCCGTCGGCCCCGCCGCTGTCAATATTGCCGAGCGGACGAAGCTGGAGTCCGAAGCCCTGCTCCCGGACATCCGGACCTTCGGTTGGCTGCCCGGCCCCGGGCTCGGAGTTGTCACTCGGCACGGTCCCGACAGTATAGCGGCGGCCCCGGAGAGCGGTCAATTTCGGGAGGTTGGCCGGCGCGGAAGGATGGAGTGCTACTGGAACCTGATCGCGTTCGCATCCACCGTGCGCCGGTCGCCCGGCTGCACGCTCGCCAGCAGGCTGGCACGCTCCATGACGTTGCGCAGCTCACGCACGTTGCCGGGCCAGTGGTGCTCCCCCAGCTTCGCGATCGCCCGCGGAGTCAGACGGAGGTGCGGCGGAAGAAAATGATAGGCAAGCTGGACGAGGTCCTGGAGCCGCTCCCGGAGCGGCGGTACGTGGATCAGCAACACGCCCAACCGGTAGTACAGATCGTCGCGGAAGCGTCCGGCCCCCATCAGATCGGACAGCACGGCGTTGGTCGCTGCGATCGTGCGCACGTCGACCGGCTTCGTGCGTGTTCCGCCGATGCGGATGACCTCCTGCGCTTCCAGCACGCGCAGGAGCTTCACCTGCAGATCGGTTCCCATCTCGCCGATCTCGTCCAGGAACAGGGTGCCGTTGTCGGCGCGCTCGAAGCACCCGGGTCGGCTGACGGCATCCGTATAGGCACCGCGTTCGGATCCGAAGAGCTCCGTCTCGACTATGGTGGGAGCGATCGCTCCGCAGTTGATCGCCACCCACGGCTGGCCGGCTCTCGGCGAGCTGGCGTGCAGGCTGCGCGCCACCACCTCCTTGCCGACGCCGCTCTCGCCGGAGATCACGACGGGTGAATTGGCCGGCGCGTACATGGCGACTTCTTCGCGAATGCGCTGCATCTGTGGGCTGGAGCCGATCAGACCGTCCGTGGCCGCGGTGTTCGGCCGCCGGCGCATCGCCACCGCCTGGCGGACCGTGGCGCGCAGCTTGTCGAGCGAGAGCGGCTTGATCAGGTAGTCGACCGCGCCGGCCCGCATGGCCTCCACCACCAGCTCGATGTCGTCGTGGGCGCTGACCATCACCATCGGCGGCGCGTCGGGGCGGGTGTTCACCTGACGAACAAGCTCGATGCCGTCATCCGTCCCCAGGGCGACGTCCATCAGGACCACGTCTGCCCTCTCGGCGTCGATCCGTTCGTAGAACTTCGGCGCCGTGCGTGCGCCGATCACGCGGTACTCGGCCGGGAGGATCGCGGCCAGCGTGTCGTGGATCAGCGGGTCGTCGTCAACCAGGAGGATGGTGATCACCGCGCCCCCCCGCGTGCCTCCTGGGCCGGCCGTCGCGCGCGATGCCGGAGCAGGCGTACGGCCATGATGGCCGCCACCACCGCGGTCTCCGCCCGCAGCACCGTTGCTCCAAGCGCGCAGCGGCGAAAGCCGGCGCCGTCGATGCGATCGAGCTCCGTGGCGGAGAACCCTCCTTCCGGGCCCAGCAGAAGCCACGCCGGCACGGCGGGGTCGAGCGTCTCCGGCAGTGCGACATCCACGTCGCCGGGCGCCGGGGGATGGAAGACCAGCCGTGCGGCCGCGGCCGGCACCGACTGCAGCACCTCGGGCAGACGGCGCGGCGTCTCGATCGCCGGCAGCGGCCACCGTCCGCTCTGCTGGCTGGCGCTGCGCGGGATCCTCTCCCAGCGTGGCTGGCGCGGGTGCGCGTGGGCGGCGGGAACCGAACGCTCGGTCACCACCGGAACGACTCCCGCCACGCCGAGCTCGGTCGCCTGCCGGACGATGAGATCCATCGCCGCCGGTTTGACCACCGCCTGGGCCAGGGTCAGGGCAGAGAGCGGCGGCGCATCGCGGCCCTCATCGGCAAGCGGGCGCAGTGCGACGGAAAGCCGGTCGCGGCAGCGCTCGCGCACGGTCATCGCGAAACGACAGCCGTCCGCCGTGCTGGCGGGGATGCTGTCACCCGGCCCGAGCCGGCGGACATGCGCCAGGTAGTGGAAATCCTTCCCGGTCAGCACTGCCGTGTACGCCGCTTCGCCGGGAACGGCGGCCATGAGCGCGCCCTCGGGGATGACGAAGTGCAGCACTCAGCGGGCGCGCCGGCGTTCGGCCGACGCGATCATGACCACTCCCCGGGCGAGGACCCGGCGGCGGCGCTGGCGGGAGTCCCGGCCTGCGCGGCATCGGGAAAGGAATCCGCGCTGACCTCGCCCGTGCGCAGCAGCCTCACCGCTTCGATCAGGGAAGGGTCGTTGACCAGGTCGTAGATCGGCGTCCGCCGGTGGATCCGCGCGATGGTGCGCGCAAGCTGCCGGCGGACCAACTGCTCCTCCAGGTCGAACTCGCTCTGCTCCAGGTCGACCAGGAACCTGCCGATGTCAGCTTCCGTCGGCTCCGGATGGGCGAGCGCGAACCGGACCAGCAGCTTCGACCTGCCGAACTCGCCCAGCGTCTTCTGCTCGTCCTCGCTCAGCTTCGGCTCGGTGATGCGGTGGGGCGCGACACCCACGCCGTCGATCCTGGTTCCGTCGGGGGTGAGGTAGCGTGAGGTGGTGACCTTGACGGCGCGATCGTCCTCGATGCGCATGACCTGCTGCACGGATCCCTTCCCGTAACTCCGCTGGCCGACCAGGTAGGCGCGCTCGTGGTCCTTGAGCGCACCGGCCAGGATCTCGGCGGCCGACGCCGACACGCTGTCGATCAGCACGACGATGGGAAGATCGGGTTCGACCAGCGTGGCACGCCGTGTGGCGGTGTACTGCTGGTTCTCGTTCTCGACGCGCGAACGGGTCTGCACGATCGTTCCCGCCTCCAGAAACAGGTCGGCGATCTCGACGACGGCCGAGAACAGGCCGCCGCGATTGCCGCGCAGGTCGAGGATCAGCGACCGCGATCGGCCCTCCAGGTCGCGCAGCGCCTCCCGGATCCGGTCCGGGGTCTTGCTGGTGAACTGAGGACTGACGCGCAGGTAGCCGATTCCGGGGTCGATCACGGCGTGGCGGACGGTGGGGACCTCGATGAGCTGGCGGGTGACGGTAACCTCCAGGGTCTCGTTGCCGGCCCGCAGCAGCGAAACGCGAACGTCGGTGCCGGGAGAGCCGCGCAGGCGGGCCACGACATCGTCCTGGTCCAGGGTGCCGGCCGCCGTGCCGTCGATGGCCACGATCAGGTCGCCGGCCATGATCCCGGCCGCGTGGGCCGGCGAGCCCACGAACGGCTCGATGACCAGCACGCCGTCGTCGGCGCGGCTGAGATAGAGGCCGACGCCGCCGAACTCGCCGATCGTCATGTCGTTCAACTCGTCGATTTCGTCTCGATCGAGGAACTTCGTGTGGTCATCGCCGACCGCCTCCAACATCCCCTTCAGCGCCCCGGTCAGCAACCGGTCGGTATCGGCGGCGGCGGCGTTCACGTAGTTCAGCCGGACGAAGTTGAATACGTCGCGCAGAATGGCGATGGCCCGTTCCGAATCGCGGTCACGGTTCTGTGCCAGCACCTGAGGCGCCAGGACCATCAGGATGCAGGCGAGCACCGCGGTGGCGGACACGGTCATCCAGAACGTGCGACGTACGCCGAGCCTGATCCGGGCCGGCTCGGTGCCTTTCATGGTCGCCTCCGATTCTCGAAGTGCGCCGGAGCGTGTGTCAACGCGCGATGCGATCTATCATGGATGCGATCTATCATGACGGTCTGATGGACGGAGGCTACATCCCGTTTCCCACTTGGCTGAATCCGGAGATCGTACCCGGATTGCCGCTGCGCTGGTACGGCCTGATGTACCTGGTGGCGTTCTACCTTACCTATCGGCTGCTGCGCGTGCGAATCGCGGAGCGGGACCTGACCGTCGACAACGAGACGGTGCTCAACCTGTTCTTCTGGGGGATCATCGGCGTGCTCATCGGAGGGCGCCTCGTCTCCGTCATCGTCTACGACCCGAGCGGCCACTACCTGCGCAATCCGCTTCAGATCATCGTTCCGTTCGCCCGCGAGGGGGGCAAGCTGCGCTTCGTGGGGCTGCAGGGGATGGCGTACCACGGCGGCCTGCTCGGGGCGATCGTCGCGGTCGCCCTCTACTGCCGGGCCAAGCGGCTGCCGGTCGCGGAGTGGATGGACATGATCGCGACCTGCACACCGCTGGGCTATACGTTCGGCCGGGTCGGGAACTTCATCAACGGCGAGCTGTTCGGCCGGGTGACCACCGTGCCGTGGGGAGTGGTCTTCCCCGACGACCCCGGCTTCCCGGCGGAACAGGCGTGGGTGCGGGAGATGGCGGGGAGGTCCGGGATCGAGATCGGTCCGGAACAGGCGCTGGTGAACCTGGCGCGCCACCCTTCCCAGCTCTACGAGGCTGCCCTGGAAGGGTTGCTGCTGTTCGTCGTGCTGTGGTTCGTGCTGCGCAAGCGCGCGCCCTTCCCGGGGGTGCTGTTCTCGGCCTACCTGATCGGCTACGGGGTGGTGCGCTTCGCGGTCGAGTACCTCCGGCAGCCGGACCCCGGCCTGGACTTCCCGATCATGCTGGTACCGGTGGTGAATGCGTCGCAGACGTCGCTGCTCAACTTCACCACCGGCCAGATACTCTCCGCGATCATGATCGGCGCCGGGCTCTTGGCGTTCTTTCTGCTGCGACGGCGCGCGATGGCGGTCGCTCGGGAGGTGAGCAAGCCGGCGACCGCGCCGGGTGCTCGTCCCCGGCCGGGCAAGTCGAGGCCGGGCCGGTCGAGGCGGCGGCGCCGGGCCGCCGCCAGGCGCTCGCTCCGCTCGTAGTGGTGGGACCGCAGTGGCGGACCGAGCGTAAGCGAAGCATCGGCAAGAGGTTGCGGCTTGCCGACCGGCGCGCGATGGGCGATACTGGATTTGAACCAGTGACTTCTACCGTGTGAAGGTAGCACTCTCCCGCTGAGTTAATCGCCCATGGACGAACAGTGTACCGCATAGCGCCGCAAACATCACGCCCTCTGCAGCTGCTTCCGGCGCTCGCGCAGCCCACCCTGCGGATGCCCGCACGCGGCAGGGCGGACGGACTCGATCGCGAGTTGATCCGCAAGGCCATCCACCTGCTGGTGGCGCTGGTTCCACCGCTGGCGGCGGTGAATCTTCCGGTCACCATGGGCCTGCTGATGGCGGGAACCCTGTTCTATACGGCTGCCGAGGCGCTGCGGCTGACCGGGATCCGCGTGGCGGTAGTGTCGGGGCTTACCGTGGCTGCCGCGCGGCCGGGCGACACCGGCTTCGTGCTCGGACCGGTCACCCTGGGCCTGGGCGCCATGCTGGCGCTGCTGCTGTACCCGCTGCCCGCATCGGCGATCGCGATCTACGCGCTCGCGTTCGGCGACTCGGCGGCCAGCGTGATCGGCATGGCGTTCGCGGGGCGGCGCATGCCGCTGAACCGGAACAAGACGGTGCCCGGGAGCGTGGCCTGCCTTGCCGCGGTGTTCCTGGTCACGATCACCCTTACGGCCGACCTCCGCCTGTCGATCGCGGTGGCCGTCGCCGCCATGACGATCGAGGCGCTTTCGGGCCGCGATCTGGACAACCTGCTGGTCCCCGTCGGTGTCGGGATGGTCGTGCAGGCGGTCAGGCTGCTGCCATAGTCTGCGTGACCGGATATGCGCAACATCGGCCTGCTCACCAGTGGGGGTGATGCACCCGGACTGAACGCCGTGCTGCACGGCGCCGCCGCCATGGCGGAAGCGCGCGGCGCGCGCGCCTGGATCATCCCCAACGGCTACGCCGGACTCTACAACCTGGAGCAGATCACGGAGCTGGTGGCGCTGGACGCGGACCGGCGCGACGCGATCGACTGCACGGAAGCCGGGTCGTCGGCCGGGCATTCCCGCGTCAAGATCGCCGCGATTCCCGACGAGAACCGCTACGATCGCATCATCGCCGGGCTGCGGCGCTTCTCCATCGACGGCCTGGTGATCGCGGGGGGCGACGATACCGGCTCGGTGGTCGTCGACCTCGCGGAACGGGGCATCCCGGTCGTGCACGCGCCGAAGACGATCGACCTGGACCTGCAGACCTACTCGGTCGGAGGGGACACCGCGGTCAACCGGATCGCGCGTGTCGTCGACGATCTCAAGTCGACGGGCCGCAGCCACAACCGCGTGATGATCACCGAGGCGTTCGGGCGCTACGCCGGCCACGTCGCGCTGCGCGGCGGCATCGCCGCCGACGCCGACTGCATCCTGCTGCCGGAGGTTCCGGTCGACTTCGATGTCGTCCACGAACACCTGAAGCAGAGATTGATCGGCCGCCTGCGCTCCGCGGGAGGTTTCGCCGCGACCTACACGGTGGTCGTGGCCGAAGGGATGACGAGGGCGGACGGCGGCACGGTTACCGACGACAGCGTCGCCGCGGACGCCTTCGGCCATCGCAAGCTCGCCGGCGCCGGACGCTACGTCCGCGAACAGATCCAGGCGCGACTCGACGACGATGAGGAGATACGCCATGCGATGCGCGAGCTGGGCATGTACGTTCCGGGTCTCCACCACGCGCCTGAAGCGCGCGATGTCGTGCCCGCGCACTTGGTGCGTTCCGGGACCACGACCGCCTTCGATGTCGGATTCGGCAAGCAGGTCGGCGCGGGGGCGGTGCTCTTGTTGCTGGGCGGCGTCTCGGGGGTGACCGTGAGTTGGGTAAACGGCGATTCGGTGTCGTATCTGCCCACGCGCACGGCCATCACGCAGCACCACGTCGATCCGGCGATCATCAGCCTGTACGAGGAGATGGGGGTCTGCTTCGGCCGCCGCCCACGCCGCTATGCGCCGGAGTTCCGGCAGCTCGACGGCCCGGAGCCGCACTACCTCTGACGGCGGTCCGGCCTTGGGTCGGCCTGCCGGCGCTCGCGCGCGCCGGTCACGACGGCGATCGCGCCGCCGATCGCGACGTCCGCGGCCACGCCCATCGCGGTCAGCAGCGGCAGCACCGGGGCCACCAGGAGGTAACTCTCTTCCAGCCCTCTCCCCCAGCCAGCGGCAAGCAATGCCAGGGCCGCGGTTGCGGCGCCGCCCGGAGCCGCTGGCAGGGCGAAGGCGAGCACCGAGGTGGCGCCGATGATCCACAGCACCTCAGCCCAGGCAAGCGGAATGGTCGAATAGGAGCGAACGACAAGGGTGAAGGAGGCGGCGGCCACCATGGCGCTGCCTGCACGGCCGAACATCGCGAACAGCGGAAAGGCCGCGCTTCCCAGTTTGGTCGGAATCCGCAGGTCCGCGGCCCCGTGCCGGGCCAGCGCCGCCAGCGCCGCGTGGTGGTGTCCGGTGCCGATCCCCGTCAGCACCGGCACGGTCAGCCCGGACAACGACGGCACCTCCACCTGCCTGTGTCGGAGCAGGCGCCACCAGAGCAACAGACCTCCGAGCACCAGTCCCAGGTCGATCGCCAGCACCAGCACGAACTGGCCGTAGGGACCGGCGCCGCCCCCTCTCAGGGCGGCGGTCAGCGACGCGCCGCCGAGCAGCAGCGCGATCCAGAGATGACCGGTGACGAGGGAGTTGATCCGGTAGAAGAGCCGCGCCAGCGCCTCGACCAGCTCGGCGATCACGCGGCTCGACCGATCCTCCGGTATGCTCAGGCCGATCACCAGAGCGATCAGGTATACTGGCAGCAACAGCGCCCCGTCGCCGGACAGTCCGGCAAACAGGTTGGTCGGCAGCGCACGCTGTGCATGCTGAAGAAAGCTCGGCACCGAGGCGGCGGCGCGGTTTACGATGATGATGGGAATCCGATCCGGTGACGCTGCCAGCACGGACAGTACGCCCAGGGACGCCAGGGACACCGTGGCGGCCGCCTGCCCTGCGAGCAACCTGGCGTGGGCGCGCAGCGCGCCGCGGCGGCCCAGCTCGCGCATGCCCGCGACCAGGCCGAAGAACACCATCGGAAACACGAACACCTGCACGGCCCGGACCGCCAGGTCCGCGGCGGTGTGCAGGACTGCGGCGACCGGCGGCTGGTGGAGCAGGGCGCCCAGCGCACCGCCGGCGGCCAGCGCCAGGATGCCCCGCAGGGCCGGCGTCATCGTTCACTCCAGGAGGCACGCATGAAGGCGGTGATCGTCGCGGCCGGGTATGGAAGCAGGTTCCTGCCGGCTTCGAAGACGGTACCCAAGGAGATGTTTCCGGTCATCGACCGACCCGCGATCGACTTCATACTACAGGAGCTGCGCGACTCCGGCGTCGAGGACATCCTGTTCATCACCTCCCGCCGCAAGCGGGCGCTGGAAGACTACGTCGATCGCGAGGTGGAGCTGGAGCAGGTGTTCGAGTCCGAGGGCGCGGCCGACAAGCAGCGGACGATCGCCGTGCCGCCGGGCCGATACGTCTTCCTGCGGCAGCAGAGGATGCTGGGCACGGGTCAGGCGATCCTGCTGGCCGAGCCGTTCACCGGTGATGATCCGTTCGTGGTCGTGTTTCCCGACGACCTGCACGTCGGCGATCCGCCGCTCACGCGCCAGTTGATCGACACGTATGAGCGCACCGGTTGCAGCGTGCTGGCGGTCGAGCACGATCCTCCCCATCTGGAGCGGTACGGGGTGGTGGCGCTTGCAGACGACGGCCTGCACGTGACCGGCATCGTTGAGAAACCGGCGCCGGGCACCGAACCGAGCCGCGACATCTCGATCGGCCGCTACCTGTATACGCCGGAGATCTACCCGGCCTTGAGGGGCCGCTGGGAACGCCATCTCGGCGGCGAGTTCAACTACACCGAGGGAGTGGAGGAACTGGCACGGCAGGGTCGCGTGGTCATCCAACGTATGATCGGCCGCCGGCTGGATATCGGCGCGCCGGCAGGCTACCTGCGGTCCATCCTGGAGTACGCGGCGCGCGATCCGGAGTTGGCGGCGGAGGTCGAGGCCTTCCAGGCCGGCCGCGATACGTCGGCTGCCAGCGCCTCGTAGCGCGCGGCCTCACCGTCGCGGCCACGCTTGCGCGCGCCGGCGGCGTGGATCAGGCACTTGCGGGCGAGCTCGCGGCGCGCGATGGAGCGTTCAGGCTCCGCCCAGTGATCGGCCGCCACCAGCGGCGCCAGGGCGTCGATGCGAAAGCGTTCGATCTGCCCGTAGCGCTCCGAGAGCTGATCCCCGTGGCCGGCGCGCTTGGTAACCAGCGGCCGGTCGCAGTACGCCACCGGGAAGCGCGCGGTCACGCGCAGCCACAGCTCGTAGTCCTCGGCGATCTCCAGGTCTTCGCGGAACCCGCCGACCTCGCGCAGAACGGCACGGTGCAGGACCACCGTGGATGGCCCGACGATGCACTTGCGGACGGCGTCGGCAAACAGCCACCCGGAGCGCCGGTGGCGTTGGCCGGCCTGTGACACCGGGCGGCCGTCGCGCAGCCAGAGCTCCCGGCTGTGGACGATCGGAACCCCGGGACTCGCGCGCAGCAGCTCCATCTGCAGGGCGAGCTTGTCGGGCATCCACAGGTCGTCGGAATCGAGGAACGCCACGTAGTCGCCGGTCGCGACAGCCACGCCGGCGTTGCGCACGGCGCCGGGCCGGCCGTTGTGGTCGATGCGGAGCAGGCGCAGGCCGGGCTCCGCGCGCAGGCGGTCCGAGGTGCCATCGGTGGACCCGTCGTCCACGACGATCAGCTCGATCGGGGCATAGCTCTGCGCGCGGACCGAATCGATCGCCTCCATCAGCAGGGCGAGGCGGTCGTGCGTGGGGATGACCACCGACACCAGCGGGTGATCGGTCTCTGATTCGGGCGGCATCGCAGGGTAACTATGCAGTACTCTGCACCCGTGGCCTCCGGCACGGGACAGGGGAGCGCACCGATCGCCACCGGCGGAGTCACCCGCGTGGCGCTGATCGGCTTCATGGGCGCCGGCAAGTCTTCGGTCGGGATGGCGCTGGCGGTGGCGCTGCGCTGGCGGTTCGTCGACCTGGACCGGGCGATCGAACAGGAGCAGGGTCGGACGATCCGCGAGATCTTCGCCGCGGCCGGCGAGTCGGGCTTCCGGGCAGCGGAGAGCGCCGCCCTGCATCGGCTGACCGGCGCGGAGCAGACGGTCCTGGCGGTCGGCGGCGGAGCGCCGGTGCAGCCGGCGAACCGGGCGTTCTTCCGCGATTGGATGACCTTTTATCTGGCCGCGCCGCTCGCGGAGCTTCGAGAGCGGGCGGGCCGGCCGGGCGCCCGGCCGCTGATGGACCTGCCGCCCGCCCAACTGCGCGCGCTGTATCAACGGCGCGAGCCGATCTACCAGAGTCTCGGCATCCGCATCCACACCACGCGCAAGCCGGTCGGCGCCATCGCGGCCGCCATCCTGGAACGGCTGCGCCACCCGACGTGATGCGTCACCTGCCGGCACGTCGCTCTGGCCTTCGGCCCTTGAGGAGCGACGGGCGCGAGTCAGCGCCGCCGGCGCTCGAGCTCCGCGTACACCTCGTCGAGCCGGACGCCCTGCGCTTCCAGCAGCGCCAGCAGATGGTAGAGCAGGTCGGCCGACTCGGTGACCAACTCCTCCGCGGTGCCGGCGGTGATCACCTCGATCGCCTCTTCGCCCACCTTCTTGCGGATCTTGCCGGCACCCTGCTCGAACAGATAGGCGGTGTAGGAGCGTTCCGGATCGGCTCCCCTGCGTTCCCGGATGGCCGCCGCCAGTGCGTCGAGCACGTCCGGCGGCCGCGCCGGCGGCCGCTCCCGGTTCGTCGCGGCGGCGCCGGTGTCCCGCGGCTCCGTGGTCTCCTCGGCTAGCGCTGCCGCGTACCACGAGTCTCCG
The DNA here is from genome assembly GCA_028818385.1 of Spirochaetaceae bacterium. The sequence continues at coordinate 7,336 of JAPPNY010000154.1, read as the reverse complement.
CGCCGCACGTCGGCGATCCGGGACGTGCAGCCCGGCGCAGGGCGGTACGGCAGTTCGCGGGCGCCATCGGCATCGGTCACCCACAGCGATCGCGATTCGCGCGTCTTGACGTAGGCGCGCTCGTTCATCGCCAGCAGGTCGACCACCGTGCCGCCGGAGATCACGACCAGCGGGCGCGCGCCGGCCGGCGAGGCCGTCACGTCGCCCACCGCTCGGTGTCGCCCGGGCGCTGCAGCGCTCCGACCGCGTCCCTCAGATCGACGCGCCGCTCATAGATCGCGGTACCGACGATTGCGCCGGCGGCGGCGCCCGTCGAGGCGATCGCTTTCAGGTCGGCCTGAGAGCTCACGCCCCCGGAGAACAGCACCGGCAGTCCGGACGCCTCGGCTGCCGCCGTGCCGCCCGCCACGTCCGGGCCCTCCAGCATGCCGTCGCGATCGACCGCCGTGTAGACCAGCCCGGCCAGCCTCGACCCGCGCACGTCATCGATCAGCACGCGCTCGCCGCCCGCCGACTCCGCCCATCCTCTGACCTGTACCTGCCCCAGGCGGGCGTCGATGCCGCCGACAACCCGGCCGGGCCACCGCTCGGCCCAGGACAGGACCTCTGCCGTGCGGGTGGCGAGCGTCGTGCCTACCACCACCGCGTCCGCTCCCAGGTCGAGCAGCGCCTCGGCATCCTCGGCGGTCCGTACCCCGCCGCCGACCTGCACGCGCACGTCGACCGCCTTCCGAATCCTGCCGATCGCCGCGCGATTGCCTCCGCCCCCGCGCGCGGCGTCCAGGTCGACCACGTGGATCCAGAGCGCTCCCTGCTGCGCGAACCCGTCGGCGACTGCCGCGGCGTCGCTGCCGTAACGGCGTGCGCGTTCGAAGTCTCCCTGCTGCAACTGGACACAGCGGCCGCCGAGCAGGTCGATGGCAGGTACGATGAGCACCGCGGCCTCAGTGCAGCGGGTCGAACGCCTGATTCAGCGTGCGCTCGATGGTGCCGGTGTCGACCGCGCTATCCCAGAGGCCGGTCAGGCGGCCCTGCCGGCCCAGGCGGCAAATCGCCGCCAGCACCTGCAAGTACTCCGTGCGCTGTGCCGGCGGCGTGGCGAATACGAACAGCAGATGTACCGGTTGCCGGTCGACGGCCGCGAACTCGATGCCGATCCGGGAGACGCCGACCGCGACCAGCAGCGACGACAAGCCCCGCAACTCGCCGTGCGAGAGCGCAATGCCGCGTCCGACCGCCGTCGAGTGGATGCGCTCGCGCGCGACCACCGCGTGCTCGATTGCATCGCGATTGGCGTCGCTCAACGCCGGCCAGCGGCTGATCACTTCGTGGATTGCGGCCCATTTATCGCGACTGGAGAGATCCGGAACAACCGCAACGGAAGAGACGCAGTCCTGCACCTCGACCCACATTACACGCGAATCGGCGGCGCGACAACGACGGTGCACGTGGCCGACGCGGCCGTACGCGGCCGTGTTACGCTGCCCCGTGCGCATAGCGGTCGCCTATCGGCCCGGCATTACCGATGGCAGGGCAACGGCGCTGGCCGCGACGCTGGCTGCCGAGGGCATCGGCGGAATCGCGGCGATCCGGATCGTCGATATCCACATCGTCGAGGGCGTGCCGGTGGAGCGCGCGGCGCTGGTGGCCCTCCTGGCGGATGGCGTGGCCGGCATCGCCATCGACGAGGCGCCCCTGGAAGGCGCTGATCTGGTGATCGAGGTGACCTGCCGGCCGGGCGTGCACGACCCCGCCGGCGGGACACTGCGCGAAGTGGTCGGGCTCGTCGCCGATGACCTTCCTCCCGCGGCGACGCTGCAGACGGCCCGCCAGTACCGGTTCCGGTTCGAGGAGGGCGCGGAACCGCCGGCCGGGCGGCTGGCCGAAGCGCTGCACAACCCGCTGGTGCAGCAGGTTACGTCGATCGCCGCGCGCGCGTGGCGACGGGGTGAGCGGCCGTCGGCGCGCTACCCGCCGGTGGCCGCCGAACCGGCTCCCGCCGTCGAGCGGATCGACGTGGCCGCGATGGACGACGGCGCGCTGGCGCGGCTCTCGGACCGCCGGCTGCTGGCGCTGTCGGCGGCGGAGCTTGCCGCCATCCGCTCCTACGCGGCCGATCCCGAGCTTCGCTCGCGCCGGCGCGAACGCGGGATCGGCGAGCCTCTCACCGACGTGGAGCTCGAGATGCTGGCGCAGACCTGGTCCGAGCACTGCAAGCACAAGATCTTCAACGCCGTCATCGATCATTGCGAGGACGGCCGGACCGAGCGTATCGTGTCCCTGTTCGACACCTATATCCGTCGTACGACAGCGGAGCTGGACGACGGTTCCGGGTTCCTGAAGTCGGTATTCAGCGACGATTCCGGGGTGATCCGGTTCGATGACCGGACGCTGCTGTGCTTCAAGGCGGAGACGCACAACGCACCGTCCGCGCTGGATCCGTACGGCGGGGCGATCACCGGCATCGTCGGGGTGAACCGCGACATCATCGGCACCGGCCGCGGCGCCAAGCCGATCTTCAACACGGACGTCCTCTGTTTCGCGCCGCCGGACACTCCGGAGCGGGAGGTGCCGGCCGAGCTCATGCATCCCCGGCGGATGCTGGCCGGCGTCCATCGCGGCATCGTCGACGGCGGCAATCAGTCGGGGATCCCGGTGGTGGCCGGCGCCTTCCTGTTCGACCCGAGCTTCATCGGCAAGCCGCTGGTGTTCTGCGGAACCGGGGGCGTGCTGCCGGCCGAGGTGGCCGGCGAGCCGGCCTGGCAGGGACGCGTGCGGCCCGGCGACCTGGCGGTCATGGTCGGCGGACGCATCGGCAAGGACGGCATCCACGGCGCGACCTTCTCCTCGCTGGCCCTCGACGACGGCTCGCCCACTTCCGCCGTTCAGATCGGCGATCCGATCGTGCAGCGCCGGGTGCTCGATCTGCTGCTGGAGGCGCGCGACGCGGGTCTGTTCCACGGCATTACCGACAACGGAGCGGGCGGCCTGTCATCGTCGCTCGGGGAGATGGCGCGCGAATCGGGCGGCGTGAGCATCGACCTGGACGCGGCGCCCCTGAAGTATCCGGGTCTCGCACCATGGGAGATCCTGCTGTCCGAGTCGCAGGAGCGCATGAGCCTGGCGGTGCCGCCGGGCAGGCTGGAGGCCCTGCGCGATCTGGCCGCCGATCGGGGCGTGGAGCTCTCCGAGGTGGGCCGTTTCACCGATGACGGCCTGGTCACGGTGCGTGCCGGCGGCGAGTTGGTCGCATCGCTCGACCTGGGGTTTCTCCACGATGGAGTGCCTCGCATGCGCCTGCGCTCGGCGTGGGAGCCGCCGTCCGCGGTTCGCGTGAAGGCCGATCGGCTGCGTGACGCGCCGGCCCCGGAGGAAGCCCTGCTGGCGCTGTTGGCGGAGCCCAACGTCACCTCCAAGGAGAGCTTGGTCCGCCAGTACGATCACGAGGTACGGGCCGGATCGGTGGTCAAGCCGTTCTGCGGGGTCGCGGCCGACGGGCCCACCGACGGAGCGGTGGTCCGCCCTCGCTACGACAGCTACGGGGGGGTGACCGTCACGCACGGCATCTGCCCGTGGCTGTCGCAGGTCGACCCGTACGCGATGGCGATGTGCGCGGTGGACGAGGCGGTGCGCGCGCACGTGGCGTGCGGCGGCGACCCGGACCGGATGGCGGCGCTGGACAACTTTTGCTGGCCCGACCCGGTCGAGTCGGGCGAGACCCCCGACGGCCGCCACAAGCTGGGACAGCTCGTTCGCGCCGCCAGGGGGCTGCGCCGTGCGTGTCTTGCCTACCGGTTGCCGCTGATCTCCGGCAAGGACTCGATGAAGAACGACGCGTTCGCGGGCGGCCGCAAGATCTCGGTGCTGCCGACGCTGCTGGTGTCACTGATCGGCATCATCCCGGACGTGCGCAGGGCGCTGACCACCGACTTCAAGCGGCCCGGAGACCTGCTGTTCCTGGTAGGGGCGACCCGCGACGAGCTCCGCGCCAGCACCTATGATCGGTTGTACGGCGGCGGCCGGCACGGCCCGGACGTCCTGCCGGAAGCCGCGCGAGACGCCTATCGCGCGCTGCACGCGGCGGCCCGCGAGGGGTGCATGGCCTCCTGCCACGACCTCTCCGATGGCGGGCTGGCGGTCGCCCTGGCCGAGTGCGCGATCGGTGGACGGCTGGGCGCCCGCGTCCGTTTGGAGCGCCTGGCCGCGCCCCCACGGACCTCCACGACGGGCCTGCTGTTCGGAGAGAGCCCGTCGCGGCTGCTGGTGTCGGTGCCGCGGCAGCGTCGGGAACGCTTCCTGGCCCTGATCGACGGCCTGGACGGTGCGGAGATCGGCGAGGTGTCGGGCGACCGGCTGCACGCGTCCCGGCACGGCCGGCCCATCCTCCGCGTCGAGGTGGAGCGGCTGGCAGCGGCGTGGAGCACCGGCCCGATCGCAGGCCGTGCCAGCGGAGACGGCAGGTGACCAGAACGAACCGCGTGCGCGTATGCGTGCTCGGCGGCTTCGGTATCAACGCGGACGAGGAGCTGGCCGCAGCCTTCGAGGCGGTCGGCGCCCGTGCCGAACGCGTGCACGTCACCGAGCTGACGCTCGGCCGCGCGCCGCTGGCATCGTTCGGGATCCTGGCGCTGCCCGGCGGGTTCACCTATGGCGACCACCTGGGTTCCGCGACGGCGATGGCGGCGCTGCTGCGCCTCCGGCTGCGGTCGGAGATCGACCGCTTTCTGGACTCGGGCCGGCTGGTCGTCGGCATCTGCAACGGCTTCCAGGTCCTGGTTCGGGCGGGCCTTCTGCCGGCGGCCGGCCGGCGCTGGCAGTGTGAGGCGTCGTTGATACACAACGAGTCGGGCCGGTTCGAAGATCGGTGGGTGCGGGTAGGATTCGAGGACCGTTCGCCGTGCGTATGGACGCGGGAACTGAGCGACCTGGAGCTGCCGGTGCGCCACGGCGAGGGCAGGCTGGTGTTCGCCGGGGCGTTGGCGCAGTCCCGGCTGGAGGACGCGGGCCACGTGTGCGTGCGGTACCGGAGCAGCACGGGCGGGCCGCCGGCCTATCCTGAGAACCCCAACGGCTCGACCGCGGCGGCGGCCGGCATGTGCGACGCGAGCGGCCGGGTGTTCGGGCTGATGCCGCACCCTGAGGCGTTCCTCGACCCGGTCAATCACCCGCGCTGGACGCGCAGCATGCCGGCTCGGGCAGACGGCCTGCTGCTGCTTGAGAACGGCGTGCGGCAGGCCGCGGCCGCATGAGCCGTTCCCCGGCCGACGGCCATCGCCACCATCTGCTCGCCCTGCTCCGCGGCAACGCCGTGCTCTGGGAGTGCCTGGAGCGGGTGGCCGAGCTGGATCTGCCCGACTGGTACCTGGGGGCAGGCTGCGTGACCCAGACCGTCTGGAACGCCGCCCACGGCAAGCCGCCGGGGGAGGACATCGACGACCACGACCTCGTCTACTTCGATGCCGGCGACCTCGGTGAGGAAGCCGAGGACGCCGTCGTGACCGGGGCGCAGGAGGCCGTGACCGGCCTGCCGATCCGTCTGGACGTCAAGAACCAGGCCAGGGTCCACCTCTGGTACTGGCAACGCTTCGGGTACGGCATCGAGCCCTACCGCTCCACCGAGGCCGCCATCCGCACGTGGCCCACCACGGCGACCGCGGTCGGCGTGCGGCTGACCGGCGGGGACCCGGTGGTGTTCGCGCCGTTCGGCCTGGCCGACCTGTTCGGGCTCGTGGTGCGCGCGAATCGGGTCCAGGTCACACCGGCGATTTACCAGGGAAAGGTGGCTCGATGGCGCAGGTTCTGGCCGGATCTCACGGTGCTGCCGTGGGATGACGGCATCGGCGCCCCCCGGCGAGCTTGAAGGCAGACGCCCCGCGTGGCACCGTACGGCGCAGGAGGACATCAGTGGCGCTCAGGATCAACGACGAAGCTCCCGATTTTTCCGCGGAGACCACTCAGGGCCCGATCGACTTCCACGAATGGATCGGCGACGGATGGGCGGTTCTCTTCTCTCACCCCAAGGACTTCACGCCGGTGTGCACCACCGAGCTGGGCGCCGTGGCGGGTCTCCAGGACGAATTCGCCAGGCGCAACTGCAAGGTGCTCGGTATCAGCGTGGACGGCGTCAGCGACCACGAAGCGTGGTCGAAGGACATCGAGGCGTCGCAGGGCCACGCGGTGACCTATCCGCTGATCGGCGATCCGGACCTGTCCATCGTGAAGACGTATGACATGCTGCCGGGGGACGCCGGGACGACCTCCGAAGGCCGCACCCCCATGGACAACGCCACGGCGCGCTCGGTGTTCGTGATCGGGCCGGACAAGAAGATCAAGGCGACCCTTACCTACCCGATGAGCACGGGCCGCAACTTCGCCGAGATCCTGCGGCTGCTCGATTCGTGCCAGCTCACCGCCGCCAAGCAGGTCGCCACCCCGGCCAACTGGAACCAGGGCGACGACGTGATCATCCTGCCGTCCGTTTCCGACGACGCGGCGAAGGAGACCTATCCGGACGGATGGGAGTCCCCATTGCCGTACATCCGCATCGTCCCGCAGCCCAGGTAGCCGGCCGTACGGCCGGTTCCGCGCGGCGCTCGGCTTGCCTTGGCGGGCGCCGCGCGCGTACCATACGCAAAGGCGCGCAGTCGTCTGCCGCGCGTCGAACTCCGGGGGCGTAGCTCAGTTGGCTAGAGCGCGTGAATGGCATTCACGAGGTCGTGGGTTCGATTCCCGTCGCCTCCAAGAGACGTTAGTAATATATCATTTCTGAGTAACGATTTAAAGTGCGGCTTGGGGATGGTTATCACTTCCGATGCTACTTCCGCCCGGCCGTCGGCCGCGTAGTCCTGGGTTCGCACCGGCTGCGTCGCCAGACAGCGCGAGACTGAGGCCCTGCGTGCCGGACACCCCGGCGGACTTCGAGCGCAACGTCGATGACGGAACGCAGGAGGTTCGGGAGCATGAGGAACCTTGGTGTACTCGGCGTGCTCGCGGTCTTGGCCGCGGCACCAGTCATGGCTCACACGACGGTGGTCGGGTGTGTTCGATTCGATCACATGGCAGTCGGGGACGGGTCGGTTACAGATGCTGCCATCGCTTCCAACCCCGTGTTTTCGGGAACCTACCTCTACGTCCGAGGCGACGAGAGCGACACGCCTCTACGAATCGCGGAAGCTGGCAACGGAAGGGCACTGTCGGTCAGCAGCGGTTACCGGATCGTCGTTGACTTCCCCCCTGGGGTGGTGCGAGTCGCCATCGAAGGATGGACCACCGACTCCCTGACCTCCTTAGAAACAAGCAGAATCAGGCAGTCTCCGGGACCAAGTTGAAGCCGAGT
>JAPPNY010000227.1 GCA_028818385.1 Spirochaetaceae bacterium | reverse complement strand
TTTGGCCTCTATCCTCTCAGTAATCCGGCTATCTCGGTAGTTTTGCAAAAGGCTCCCGGGCATCTACCTGCGCCCCTAACTCGCTGAGCACTTCGACTACAGCCGGATTGCTGGCTCCCGATCCCGCTTCATGAAGTGGGGTCTCACCCCTATTGTCGCGCGCATTAACTTCCGCCCCCCTTTCTACCAACAGCCCAGCTATGCGGTCATTATCGTTTATCCTCGCTGCCAGATGCAGCGCCGTCTCGCCGTCCCCGTCTTCCGAATCCACGTCCGCGCCATAGTCCAGCAAGCTGGTAATCACAGCGACGACATCGCCGTACGCCGACGCCCGGTGTAGCGGAGTTTCCCCTGTGTTATTCCGCGCGCTCGCATCCGCGCCTGCTTTCATCAGCGATAGAACAACCTCTACTTCGTCGTTGAAGGCCGCAGCTCCATGCAGCGGCGTGTTGCCATGGTCATCGTGTGTCGTCGGATCTGCACCGGCCTCCAACAACGCACCGGTTATCTCAATGTTCGCGTTATGTGTCGCCGACTGGTGGAGTGGCGTTTCGCCCCTGTAATCCGCAATATCCACCTTAGCACCGGCCCTGATAAGAGCCGATGTAATGGCTAGGTTAGTGTTGCTTCGCGCCGCTTCATGCAGCGGGGTTTCACCGCTATAATCCAGTGCGTTCACCGCTGCTCCTGCGTTTACGAGTGCGCCGACTACGGCTGGATTAGTATTTGCCATTGCTGCACTGTGCAGCGCTGTTTCTCCATTGTCGTCACGCTCATTGGGGTCGGCCCCAGCCGCTATCAACGCTGACAATATATCCGGAGACTCGTTACGGGATGCCGCAGCATGCAAAGGGGTCTCGCCATTGTAGTCTTGAACCCAGAGCAGCGCTCCAGCATCCACAATCGTCCGTATGACTGCAGTGTTCGTATTGCTCATCGCCGCGTGGTGGAGTGCCGTCCCACCGTTCCGGTCGAGTGCGTCGGGGTCTGCTCCGGCATTTAGCAGCGCGACGATGACGGCTGGATTCTCATTTTGGCCTGCGGCCCAATGAAGAGGGGTACGTCCATAGTAGTCGCGTACATTTATGTCAGCACCGGCATGCAAGAACGGACTAACGAAGGCAGGGCTGTCCATGAAAGCACTTGCACGATGAAAGGGGGTCCAGCCGCGTTCGTCGCGCACGCTCGGATCTGATCCCGCATCTAGACAGCGAGCAACGTCCTGCGCGGTAGCGAGAAGGAAGTATGAAAGCTTGTTCCAGTCGTTGCAGCTCTCTGGCTGCGCCCCGACTGCCCATGGTAGCGTAAGCGACAATCCAAATAGTATTGCGAACGCGGTTGTTGCGTGCTTCACGAATGGTCTCTCATGAGGTCAATAGTATTGCCAAAGGAAGTGACCAAACGAGGGGCCATTGAGGAGGCTCGCCGATCGGTATGGCCTTCGCTCGGCGTAGTGAAGGGTGCGGTCGAGAGGGAGGCGCAACTTAGCACGAACGCTCGGCTCGTCGAGTGTCGGCTTCGCAACGGAATGGCGCACGGTGAGGCCACTGTTCGAGTATGTTTGTATCGAGGCGGGACATGTCACCGCGTTTGGGACAGGGGACAGGATGTCCCGTCGATGCGGAGTTCATCGGGTGCGCGAAAGCCATCACGCTGTAGCCGGCTCGCTCCACCGCTGCGGGCGTCCGCTCGCAACCGATTCGAGGATGCGCTCCACCAGCAGCGCCGTGCGGATGCCCTCCGCCGGCCCGACCGGCGTCTCGGTGCCGGCGCGGATGGCGGCGACCAGCGGAGCGAAGCGCGCGGCCGGTCCCGGGCGCAGGGTCTCCGAGTCGTCCTGGCCCGTGTCCGGATCCCGGCGGGTGATCGTCGCGGCCCTGAAGTGCTCGTGCAGCACTGCCGACGACGAGCCGTCGAAGAACTCGAAGAACCACTTGCCGGTCAGCTCGTTCTGGCCCGAGTCAGCCATCAGAAACGTGGCCGCGCCGCCGTCGGCGAAGCGCAGCGTCGCCGCGATCGTGTCCAGCAGGCCGGTGCCGCGCAGCTCCTCCGGATGGCGCACCGCGCCGCCGGTGGCGTAGACCTCGACCGGGTGGTCCCGGTGCATCCAGCACAGCAGGTCCAGGGCGTGCACGCCCACGTCGTACACCGTCCCGCCCCCCTGCGTCGGATGCCAGCGCCATCGCCGCAGGTCGGCCGGCGCCATCGTGCACTGCCCGTGGCTGACCATGACCGGGCCGAGCCGCTCGCGGATCGCCCGCGCCGCGCCGGAGAACCGGATCGAGTGGTTGAGCATCAGGCGCCGGTCCGCGGCCGCCCGCGCCGCCTCGATCCGCAGGCAATCGGCCGAGGTCATGGCCATCGGCTTCTCCAGGAACAGGTGCTTGCCCGCCTGCAGCGCCGCGATCGCCAGCTCCGCGTGCGAGTCGTGCGCGGTGGCGATGGAGACCAGGTCGATCTCCGGGTCGGAGAAGACCCGCGCGGGATCGGTCGTGTGCCAGGCGCCGTCGTGCTCGCCCGCCACGGCCGCCGCGGAGGCGGGCTCGATGTCGCAGAAGCCGCGCACGGCGACGTCGGGATCGGCCGCCGCGCCGCGCGCATGCTCGCGCCCCGCCGAACCGCAGCCGATCAACGCCCATCCCAACGCCCTCGAATCGTTCACCACCGCACCCCCTTGTGAGGGACTAAGAGAACTGGAACGCGAACAGCTTCGCTGCCCGCATCACGACCTTCAGCCGCACCGGCCGGCCGGCCAGGCCGTGCACGTCCCGGTTGCCGTTCCAGCTTACGGTGTGGGCGACGTCGTTGACCATCACCCGGTCGCAACCGTCCGCCGAGAACCCCGGCAGGGGGCGGCCGTCGGCGCCCTGCAGCTCGACCCGCGCTTCTCCCATGGCGGCCACGTCGACGTTCAGCGTCAGCTCCCGGCCGCTGAAGACGACCGGCGGCGTGGTCAGCGTGCCGCCGGTGTAGTCCGCGTCGGCGGACACGAACCCGTCCAGCCGCTGGCGGGCGACGTTGATGAAGCCGCGCCCCTGGTTGGCCGGGTCCGAGCGCTGCGCCAGGTCGAGCGTCCGAAAGCCGCCGTGCGTCCACGGACCGGCGCCGTAGTACTGGTACAGATAGTTGCCGTCGCGGAAGTGGAACTCGCTGGTGTGGGTCTGCCCGCAGTCGGGATCGCCCGCCACGCCGCGCGGCAGGTAGGGACGGCGTTCGTACCGCATCCAGTGGATGCCGTCGCGGCTGGCTGCGAACTGGCTGTCGTTGAGCCCGTCGTTGCGTACCGGCGACTCGCCTTCCCGGAAGTGCTGGTAGGTCATCGGGAACATGAAGAAGGCGTCGGCCGCGTACGGATAGCGGTAGAGCCCATGCGTGTAGATATCGGAGTCGGGCGGGTCGTGCTCGTCCGCGGCAAAGACGGTGCGGATCTCCTCCTCCGGCCACGGGGACATCAGGTCGTCGACCTCCACCCGGCCGACCGCGCGCACCGGGCGCAGCAGCTTCGGCGCCACCACCGGCGGATCGCTGTCGATCGGCTCCACGAACGGGAACATCGGCCGGTTGTCCTCCTCCACCATCACCCGCAGGTAGACGACGTAGCGGTTCAGGCGAGGTTCCCACCACGCCATCTTCTGCGTGTCCGCGGCCAGCATGCTCACCTGCCGCGACGGCCGGTCCCAGCGGAGGCCGTCGGCAGAGGTGGTGACCGCGATGCCCGGCCCGGTCCAGTGGATGAGCTTGAAGCGCTCGGACTCCGGGGCGTGCGGGTCCAGGAAGACGTAGGCGAGCTTGAAGTCCCCGCCGACGATGTTGTTGCGCTTCGAGCCGTCGAACTCGACCAGGCCCAGCTCCGGCTTCTCCCACTCCAGGCCGTCGTGCGACTCGGCGTAGCACAGGCGGTAGCGGCCCGGGACGGGCAGGCTCGCGCGCGGGGTGCCGGCCGGAACGACGTAGCCGGTCAGGTGGCCGAGGGGCCTCGCCTCGCCCTCGATGTGGGTGGGCCGCGGGTCGCGCTCCGCGCCGTAGTACCACATCTTGTAGGTGCCGCCGTCGTCGACGATGCTGTACCACCCCAGCGCGAAGCGGTCCCACGGGCGGTCGGCCCGCAGCACGGCGCCCTCGCGCTTCACCGGCGGGTTGACGACCAGGCTCACCTGATCGGACGACTCGATGAACCGGTGGTCGATGAACAGTTGCTTGTCGCTGCCGATTTCATGCATGGCGGGATTCCTGCCTCCGGACGCCCGCAGAGCGTACCACGCCGCCGTTCAGGCGGGCTCCTAATTCACTTGCAGCAGCACCAGTGCGGCGGCGGCCACGCCGACCCCGAGTCCGCGGAGCCCGCGCGGGCGCTCGCGCAGGATCACGTACGCCATCAACGCGGTGCCGATCACGCCGCCGGCGCCGGTCACGGCGAACACCAGGAAGCCGGGCAGCCGGTCGAGCGCCCGGAGCAGCACGAACACCTGCACTGCGTTTGCCACCCCCAGGATCACGCCGGCCGCCAGGTCGCGGGCGGTCGGCACGCGCCGGCGCGCGATCAGGAGCACCAGGGAGCCGGCGGCGGTCACCGCGAAGCCGGCCGCCAGGAACAGCGGCTTGTCCGCCGGCTGCGCGACGTGGTTGAACGTCTCCTGAGAGGCGAACGCGCTGCCCGCCACCACGAAGAACACCAGCGGGATCGCCCAGCCGACTTCCCGTCCGGCTGATTCCGAGCTCCGCCGCGGCGCGTTCATCAGGAACACGGCGCCCACGCTCACCGCGATCCCCAGCCACTGCACCGCGCCGGGCCGCTCGCCCCACAGCGCGACTGCCAGCGCGATCGGGATCAGCACCGCCAGGCGCGACAGCGCCGTCGTGACGGTGGCGCCGCGCAGGTCCAGGGTGCGCAGCAGCAGGAAGAACGCCACGAAGTAGCTCAGCCCCAGGGCGGCTCCCGTGAGCAGCGCCGGGGAACCAGCGCGCAGCCCGGAGGTCGAGCCTTCGCCAGCGCCCGATGCGACCAGCAACGTGACGATCCCGCACGCGAACGCCACCAGGTAGTTGACGGCGCCGACCGACAGCACGTCGTAGCGGCGGCGGACCTGTACCCAGCGGACGCCCACCGCGAACAGCGCCGAGAAGAAGATCTGGGCGACGAGGTCGATCAAGCGATCCGGCTCGGGGGTTCGTGCGGAAAGCGGGCGGTCAGCGGGTCAATCGGCCCACGACTCGCGGAAGAAGCGCAGGGCGTTGCCGTGCAGGACCGCATCGGCGCCCGCCTGTCCGTATCCCGCCGTGCGCAGGACTTCCCCGAAGCCGCCGACGTCGGCGATCGTGTCGACGTCGGTCGGCGTGAGCTCCGCCCCGAAGCCGCCGTCCATGTCGGTGCCGATGGCGATGTTGGCGATCGTGCCGCCGGCCAGGTCGCCGATGCGCTCCACGTGCGGCAGCAGGCCGTCCATCGCGTACCTGGGCTTCCAGCCGGACTCGTACATCCGGCGGCGGTTCTCCCAGTCGATCTCGGGATCGATGAAGGACTGGCAGAAGACCAGGCCGATGATGCCGCCGCGGCGCACCAGCTCCCTGATCATGTCGTCGTGCAGGTGGCGCTGCCCCGGCACCAGCGCGCGGCAGGTGCAGTGCGAGGCCATCACCGGGCCGTCCCAGAGGTCGAACGACTCCCACACCGCCTGGTCGGCCATGTGCGTGATGTCCAGGATCATGCCGGCCTCCCGCATGGCGCGGTAGAGATCGGCGGCCGGGGGCTTGAGGCCGCCTTCGGTGCCGGTCCCGTGGATGTAGGTATTGTCGCCGAAGTGGGCGGGGCCGACGACGCGCAGGCCGGCGTCCCACCAGAAGGCGACGTCGTCGGGGTCCTCGATCGGGTCGGCGCTCTCCATGGAGAGCAGGTGGTAGATGGGAGCCGCGGCCGCGGCTTCGTCGGTCGGGTCGCGCCAGGTGGCGAGCGCCTCGTCCAGATCGGCGACGCCAAGGACGGGTTTGAACAGCCCGCGCTTGTGCAGGGTCCGGTAGTAGGCCAGGTGGCCGCGGCCCATCGCCATCGCCTGTTCCTGCGTGCGCATGCCGTCACGCATGTGGCCGTCGCGCGACTGGATGCGCGACATGATGGTGGACAGCACCAGCCCGACCCGGCCTCGGCGGAGCTCGGGAACGGTCACGGTGCAGATGCCGGTGTTGATCTCGGGCGACACCTGCGGCGGCTCGGCCTCCTCCAGCGCGCGCATGGCGGCGACGTCGAGCGTCAGGTCGCGGTTCCAGAACAGGGCGTCCCACGCCAGGTCCAGGTGCAGGTCGATGACGAAGGGTCGGTGCATGAGTGCCTCTCTACGGTCAGGAACTGCCCAGGCTCCAGCGGGTGGCGTTGATGCACACCTTCTCGCCCGGGCGGTCCACCTGATAGTAGACCGTCAGCACCTCGCCGGGGGACACCTCCGCGCTGGCCGGGTAGCCCAGGTCCGTGCCGGCGCCGTCGTCGCGCAGCACGACCTCCGCGTCCAGCCGCCAGGTCCGGCCCTCGTCCTCCGACAGGCAGGCGCGCTGGCCGAACGGCGGGAGCCGCCGCCCGTAGGTGCACAGCAGCCGCCCGTCCGCCAGGCGGAGCAGGTGTCCGGGCTGATTGTGGCCGTCCATCCCGGTCGGCTCCGGCGGCGACCAGGTGCGCCCGCGGTCGTCGGACCGGCAGGAGTGGATGCCCGCCGCGCCGTTGTCCGTGCGCAGGATGACCAGCAGCTCCCCGCCGGCCAGCTCGGCGACGTGCGCCTCGGTGAAATGGTGATCCTCGCCGGGATAGTCGTCCAGGTACAGGACGGTGCCGGCGACCTGCCACGACCGCGCCTCGTCGGTGGAGGGCGGCCAGCAGCACGGCGTCACGGCCGTCCACCACCGCGGTGCCGGCGTACAGCAGCTCGCCGCCGGCGGCCTGCACCGGCCCGTGCGGGGCGGAGACGATGCTGGGCACCGGCGGCTCCCAGGTGCCCCCGCCGTCGGTCGAGCGCCGCGTCCAGCTCCCCAGCCAGGCGCGGCGCGTCTCTTCCGGGATCTTGCTGCAGTGCCGGGCCCACGCGTCGACCTGCGCCGGCGTGCCCAGGCCGAGCTCCAGGAACAGGTCGAAGTGTTTCCAGGTCGCGCTGGTGAACCAGCTCATCACCAGCGTGCCGGAGGCCAGCTCGATGATTCCGGCGTCGCGGTCGTCGAGCGGCGTGTTGTTGATGATCACAGGCTCCGTCCAGGTCTCTCCGCCGTCGCCGCTCCTGATCAGCAGCGTCTTGCCGTAGGGGCAGACGTGCTCCTCGCGGTCGCCGGAGAAGACCACCAGCACCTCCCCGCTCGCGCAGGTCACGACCGTCGGCCACGCCAGGTAGTCGCCCGCAACCTTGCAGATCGGCCTGCTCCAGAGAATCTCAGCCACCGCCCAGGCTCCAGCGGGTGGCGTTGATGCTCACCTTCTCGCCCGGCCGGTCCACCTGGTAGTAGACCGTGAGCATCTCGCCGGGGGACAGCTCGGCGCTCGCCGGGTAGCCCAGGTCGGTGTTGGGGCCGTCGTCGCGAAGCACGATCTCGGCGTCCAGCCGCCAGGAGCGGCCCTCGTCCTCCGACAGGCAGGCGCGCTGTCCGAACGGTGTGCTGCGGCGCCCGTAGGTGCAGAGCAGCCGCCCGTCCGCCAGCCGGATCAGGTGTCCGGGCTGATCGAAGCCGATCATCCCGGTCGGCTCGGGCGGGGACCACGTACGCCCGCGGTCGGTCGAGCGGCAGGAGTGGATCCCCGCCGCGCCGTTGTCGGTGCGCAGGATGACCAGCATCTCGCCGCCGGCCAGCTCGGCCACGTGCGGCTCGCTGAACACGGAGTGCTCGCCGGGATAGTCGTCCAGATACAAGACGGTGCCCGCGACCTGCCACGACCGCGCCTCGTCGGTGGAGGTGGCCAGCAGCACCGCGCCGCGGCCGTCCACCACGCCGGTGCCGGCATACAGCAACTCGCCGCCGGCGGCCTGCACCGGTCCGTGCGGGGCGGAGACGATGCTGGGCGCCGGCGGCTCCCACGTGCGCCCGCCGTCGGTCGAGCGCCGCGTCCAGCTTCCCAGCCAGGCGCGGCGGGCCTCCTCCGGGACCTTGCTGCAGTGCCGTGCCCACGCGTCGATCTGCGCCGGCTCCCAGCGGTCGAGGGCCCGGAATGCGTCGAGGTGTTCCCAGGTCGCGTAGGTGAACCAGCTCATCACCAGGGTGCCGGAGGCCAGCTCGATGATGCCCGCGTCGCGGTCGTCGAGCGGCGTGCTGTTGATTGTCGCCGGCTCCGTCCAGGTCTCGCCGCGGTCGCCGCTCCTGATCAGCAGCGTCTTGCCGTACGGGCAGACGTGCTCCTCGCGATCGCCGGAGAAGGCCACCAGGACCTCCCCGCTCCCGCAGGTCACGACCGTCGGCCACGCCAAGTAGTCGCCCGCCACCTTGCAGATCGGCCTGCTCCACAGAATCTCAGCCATACGGCCTCCCGGTTCGATCGGCGGCTATCGCTATAGTGCCGGCCAGTCGTGGGCCCAACACGGTACCATGGCGGCTCCCGTGCGAAGCAAACGCGACGGCTGACAAACCATGAGGTACGGCGATCTCACATACGAGCAGATCCGTGACTGCGCGAGCCGGGGATGGCTGGCCATCGTTCCAACCGGGTGCACCGAGCAGCAGGGGCCGCACTTGCCCGTGGACTTCGACACGTGGTTCGCTGAGTACCTCTGCATCGCAGCCTCGGAGAGGGCTGCCCATGGCCACGGGATCCGATCTCTGGTGCTGCCCGCCTTCCCCTTCGGGCCAACGCCGGAGCACCGCAACTACGGGTCCGGCTACATCGACATTCCTGTCGACGTTCACGATTCGCTGGTATTCGCCGTCTTGACCTCGCTGGCCGACCAGAGCTTCCGAAAGATCGTCATCTGGCGCGGCTGTGGCGGCCACGACCTTCGGGGGACGGTCGACCGATTCAACGACGCGTTCGATGGGCGCACCGAGGCGTTCTTGCCGGACCACCCGTTTCATGACATCTGGTGCCGGCTGGCGGATGCGTCCGTATCGGGCGGTCACGCCGACAGCTTCACGACTTCCATCGTCCTTCACCTCCGCCCGGAAGCGGTTCGGAAGGACATGATCGTCGATCCCGGCCACGAGCCCGTCGACTGGAGTGATCCGGACCTCGACTTCTCGCGCTACTCCCCAATCGGCGTGATCGGAGATCCGACCCACGCCTCGGCCGAGCTTGGAGCGAAGCTCTGGGAAGCCGTCGTCGCGGCGGTTGCATCCATCTTCCGGTCAGTCGGCGAGAACGACGCTACGTTCGGGACTTGACGCCATCTTCCCCGCACATCTCAAGAAAGACTTTCAGAGAGAGCGCACCTTCCCTCCTGAGGCCGGCACGGTCCTTGGCGTAGAAGTCAGCGCCGCCGTTGAGGCCGATGAATTCGCCACGAAACATGTCGATCTCGGGATCGTACTGAACGATCGCTCGGTAACCGTCGATCTCGATCGTGCTTCTCATCACATCACCGTGTCAGTACGGCAGAGATAGGGCCTGGGTCACGAAGCGCATGTAGCGGGTGGCATGGGTCCACAGCGCCTCCAGGCGGGCAGGGAAGTCGTCGGCGGTCACCGACTTCCGATCCAGCTTGGCGCTCACGTAGAAGTCCTTGCGCTTCAGGTCGTCGATGAGCGGATGGTCCGCGGCGTAGCCGCGCGGCGGCCGCTTGAGGGAACTGCCCCGTACGGGCAGGCCGCCGGCTTGCGCCGCATCACGGGCGGCCCGCCAGCCGGCCTGGTCGGCGTCGATGGCGGCGCGGATCTGCTGCGCCTGCGCGCTGGCCGGCATCCAGAGGCCACATGCCGCGAAGCACTCGCCCGGCTCCAGGTTCAGGTAGTAGCCGGGGGCGTGCGCGTCCTTGCCGCGCTCGTGGCGGAAGTGGATGCCGGCGGCGGTCTTGTACGGCGACTTGTCCTTGGAGAAGCGCACGTCGCGGTAGATGCGAAAGAGCGATCCGCCCACAGGGCGGGGATCGGCGACGTAGTGGGTGCTCAGGCGGGCGAGCCGCTCGTCGAAGCCGGCGATGAAGGCCAGCAGCGGCGCCTTCACCTGCTCCTCGTAGCGGGCCTTGTTGGCCTGAAACCACTCCCGGTCGTTGTTGTCCTTCAGCTCGGCCAGGAAGGCGAAGAGTTCGTCGGGGATCGTCATGGCGTCAGTCGACCCTCTTCAGGCGTCCGTCGACCACCGGGGAGACGGTGCCCTGCGCGGCGAGCTCTGCAAACTCGCCCACGTGGGACAGGGGGCGATCGACGGCGGACTGCCAGAACTCCGGCTGCCCCAGGTCGACGCCCAGGTGGCGGCGGGCGAGCTCCTCGCAGGTCATGACGCCCGTGTCGGCAAGCAGCCGCCGGTAGTCGGCCGCGAACTCACCGCCCGCGTCGGCGGCGCGAGCGGCCAGGCCGCTGGCCAGCAGGTACCCGACCACGTACGGGAAGTTGTAGAAGGGCACGTCGGTGAAGTAGAAGTGCATCTTCGACGCCCAGAACAGCGGATGGTAGCCGTCCGGCGCCAGGGCGTCGCAGAACGCCCGGCGCTGGGCGCCGACCATCAGCTCGTCCAGCTCCGCCGCCGTCAGCGGACCGGACGCCCGCTGCCGGTAGAAGTCGATCTCGAACAGGAAGCGCGACCGCAGGTTCATGAGCATGGTGGCCGCCTCCTCCAGCACCCGGTCCAGGAGCCTCAGCCGCACGCCGGCGTTCGTGGTCTCATCGAGCGCGGCCGAGATCAGCAGTCCCTCGCAGAAGGTGCTGGCGGTCTCCGCCAGGGTCATCGGATAGGAGGTCGCGTAGTAGGGCCGCTCGCGCAGCAGCCAGGAGTGGTGGGCGTGGCCGAGCTCGTGGGCGAGCGTGGTCGCGCCGCCGAAGGTCCCGGCGTAGGTCATGAAGATGCGCGTCTGGCGGCTCAGCGGCAGCGTCGTGCAGAAGCCGCCGGCCGCCTTGCCCTCGCGGTCGGCGGCCTCGATCCAGCGGCGGCCGTAGGCGTGCTCGGTGAACGCCCGCAGGTCGGGATCGTGCGCCTCGAAGCAGTCCAGGATGCGCGCCGCGGCCGCGTCGAAGGACAGCTCGTCCTCGGCGGCTCCCACCGGCGCCTGCATGTCGTACCAGCAGGGAGCATCCACGCCGATGAGCCGCGCCTTCGCCTGCAGGTAGGGAACCAAGCGAGCCGCCCCATCGGCCACTGCCGCCCACATCGCCTCCAGCGACCGCGCCTCCATCCGGTTCAGGTAGAGCGGCTCGTCGAGCACGGAGTCCCAGCCGCGGTGGCGGTACCAGGTGAGGCGGAAGCCGGCCTGGCTGTTGAGCGCGCCGGCGGCCAGGTCCGCGACCGGGCGCCACGCCCCCTCCAGCGCCTCGAAGGCGGCCTTGCGGTCGGCCCGATCAGGCTCCTCCAGGCGGGCGGCGAGCTGTCCCATGGAGAGCCGGCGCGACTCGCCGTCGACCTCCACCTCGGCCCGCAACGAGCCGGCCAGCGTCGTGTACTGGCGGTCCCAGGCGTGATAGCCGTCGGCGGCCAGCTCCTCCACCAGCCCCTCGGTACGGGCGTCCAGCTTGCGCCGCGCCAGGTCGCGCTCCCGGCTGAGCAGGAACGCCACCGGGCGGAGCTCGGCGCTTTCCGTCAGCGCTTGCCAGCGCTCGTCCGCGAGCCGGGCCGTGAACGCCGACAGCGCGGCGCCGAGCGCCTTGAGCGACGCCCCCAGCGCGTCCACCCGTCCGACCCACTGCACCGCCCCGGCATCGGCCGTGTCCTGGGCGCGCAGGCACTCGGCGAAGGAGAACGCCTGGTCCAGCCGCTCCTCGGCGGCCTGCGCGTCGAGCAGCACGGCGCGGACCGCGTCGTCCGTCGCTGCGTCGCCGAGCGCGCAGACGCGCTCTCCCACGCCGGCCACGTCGCGCTCCAGTTCGGCGACGAAGTCTCGGAACTCGGCCGACGCGCTGCCGCCGGGGAAGATCGACTCCAGATCCCACGTATCCGCTACGGTCATGGCGCGCACTGTACCGCACGCGGGCCGCTCCGAGGGATCCGGCCGGCGCCGCGCGGCCGGCTACCCAGTCACATACCCCACACGTCGATCGCCACCGGCTGCGAGCGGCGCCGGCGGTGGAACACCTTCTCGTCCCAGCTCCGGTTCTCGCGCCGGTCGATCACGACCAGGTGCCCTGCCTCCGCGGCGCAGCGGTCCACGTAGCCCGCCGTCTGTTCCACGCCCTCGTCGACCACGCTCTCCAGGCTGTCGCGCTCCCGCACCACCTTGCACTCCACGACGAACTCCTGCACCCGATCCGCGACCGGCCACACGATCAGCAGGTCCACTCGCCCGCGCCCCAGCGCGTACTCCCGTTCGATGCGCCCGCCGCCGTTCACCACGCGTTGCAGATACGCCTGCAACAGGAGTTGCGGCCACGCCTCGGCGT
Source organism: Spirochaetaceae bacterium (assembly GCA_028818385.1). The sequence goes on along the minus strand of JAPPNY010000227.1, from coordinate 7,851 downwards.
AGGCGAAGCGGTTCTGCCAGTGCTCGGAGTGGCGGCGGAAGAAGGCCTGGAACTCCTCCATCAGCAACCCCGCGTCCAGGCTGCCGTCCGTTCGCACGTACCGCGGGGGTGACAGGTCCAGCGTCTCCTGCGCCACCCACGCGAGCTCCCGCGGCAGCACCTCGGCGTAGATCGGATTGGCCACCCGCAGCGGCGCATCGCCGGCCACCAGCCCCAGGTCGCGCGCGTACGAGATGTCGCGGTCCGTGAAGGCGTGCCCGTGCGTGCCGCTCAGCATCGGCTCGATCACCCGCCGCACGCGGTCCTCGCGCAGCTTGTCCGCCAGATAGTCCAGGTGCGTCACCCGGTTCACGATGAGGTCCTCGCGCACCGCGGCGATGTCGTTCGCGGTCACCGTGCGGGAACGATCCTCGCGCAACGCCCTGTTCTCGAAGCATGCGCCATACGCCAGCGCGTTCACCAGCCACGGCTGGCCGCGCGTCTGCGTCCATACGGCCTCGAGCGCCTCAGGGGCGAACGCCTGGCCGGTCTCTTCGGTGTGCTGGCCCAGCAGCGCCAGCGTCTGCTCGCGCGTGAAGTCGCCCAGCCGCAGAGACTTCGCGGCGATGTTGAACGGACTGCCGGCGGCGCCCATGCGGTAGTCGCGCGGGTCGCGCATGCCGCACAGCACCACGCTGTGCGGAAAGCGCTCGGGGCGGCCAGGGTAGCCGGCGCGGATCTGCTGCAGCACCGACAGCAGCGAATCGCCCGTCAGCGTGTCGATCTCGTCGATCAGCAGCACCAGCGGTCCCGGCGACGCCTGCGCCCAGCGCGACAGCACTTCGCCCAGTGCCTCGTCCGCACCAACCCGCGCCAGAACATCCGGCCAGATGTCGTCCAGAAAGCCGTCGTCCAGCGTGGCCCGCGCCTGAGACGCCAGCCTGACGAGCACCGTGCGCATCGCCCGCTGCACGTCGTCGCGCGCGGTTCGAGCGGTTTCGAACGTAACGTACACGCACCGATAGCCGCGCCCGTTCAGCAGTTCGGCCAGCGCCAGCAGCGCCGACGTCTTCCCGGTCTGCCGCGGCGCGTGCAGCACGAAGTACTTCTTGTCGCGCACCATGCCGAGCGCTTCATCCAGATCGATCCTCGACAGCGGCGCGATCAGGTAGTGATCGGCCGCGTTGACAGGACCGGCAGTGTTGAACGAACGCATGGTTACGATCCCTCGCTTCAAGGCGGTTACGGGTCTTGCCGCCTTCGCGCCATTGTGCCATAGGCAACGCGGAGCCTTTGCGGACGCGCGCAGCCTCGTCTACCCCTCGCAGACGCCCAATGATGAAGGGCGGCCACCCACCGGGGAGCGGCCGCCCATGCGCGTCGGAACCGTGAACGTCAGCTCACGATCGCCTCAATACTGCGGGAGCATGTCGGCCAAGTGTGCGGCGCCTGCACGGATGTCCGCGACCAGCGGCGCCTTGTTGAGTTCGTCGAGCACCTCGCGCCCGCCGATGCTCATCCACTCGTCGACGTAGCGCTGCCAGTCGGCGTCGATGTCGACGTCGGTGGTGATGTAGCGCCACCACGTCTCCTGCTTGAGCGTGCTCAGCCCGTCGCCGAACTCCGCCCAGAGCGGCAGGTAGTCGGTCTGGGTGAAGATGTCTTCCCGATGGTCCGGGGTCGAGATCTCCTGGATGTACGGGTTCTGCTTCATGAACGCATCCCAGGTCAGGCCCTCGGTCAGGTCATCCCGGTCCTTGTTCGTGACGCAGAAGCGGAAGCCGTCGTGCCAGTGGTAAGCGTTGTAGTAGAAGAAGCCGTAGTGCTGGCCGTAGCCTGACACACCCTCCTTGGGCGTGGCCCAACTGTTGATGCAGTCGTACGGCGTGCCTGGCGCGCCGTCTTTTCCCTGCCAGTCGAAGAACAGGCCGGGAGGGCCCCACTGGCCGTGAATGATGCCCTGCGAATCGTAGTTGAGGTAGTCGAAGATCTGCAGGATGCGCGCCAGCTCCTCGTCGGTGACGTCGTGCTTGATGCTGTAGCCCATGCCCGGGTTCATCGGCGTGGCGCGTCCGTCGAACGGACAGCGCGTGATGCCGGTCGGACCGATCATCGGCAGCGTCGTCACCAGCTTGGCCTCCGGCACGTTCTTGACGACCGTGCCGCAGTGCCCGCCGGGGGAGCCGTAGCGGGAACTGGTGCCGCAGCTCTGCCCGCGTGACCACATGCCGGTCAATCCGTTCTGCCAGCGCTGCTCCCATTCGGCCCGGCTGACCGCCGGCAGGTTCTGGTCCAGGTACCCAAGCTGGAACCAGCGCTGCAGCACCTTCAGCGCCTCACGGCTCTGCGAGTAGGTGTCCTCGCGCACCGTCATGTCCTGCTCGGGATCGTAGTAGTTCTCGACGGAGTTGACCCCGAACGCGTCGAAGACCATCCCCAGGCCCATGAAGAACACGATGTCCTGGGCCTCGGACCCTTCGCCGGCGCCGAGGCTGCCGAAGGGGATCTCGTCCTGCTGCCCGTTGCCGTTGAAGTCGGTCGCGCGGAAGCCGGCCATGATCGATTCCACCTCGTCCCAGTCGAAGTGGCCGAACCACATATAGAAGGTATCCGGCATGCCGGCCGGGTCGCCCTCCCGGGGCGCGCCCTCGTCGTGCATCAGGCCGTTCAGGTCACCCAGCTTCGGCGCCTTGCCGTCCATGCCCGCCGGGTCCATGCCGATCTGGCGCAGCCAGTCCAGCCGCCACGTCGCCAGCCGGTCACAGCCCTGCTGGTAGTGCTCGGCGCGCGGCAGGTTCATGTACTCGTCAGTGGAGCCGGGCGCCAGGCTCACCCCCCACGTCAGCGGACCCTCGTTGTCGATGAACTCGCTGTAGTTCGGGGCGTAGCGCTCGATCATGTCGCGCGGGATGGTGCGGAAGGCACCCTTGTTGAACCACGCGACCATGTCGATGAAGCCCCACAGCACGTCGGGATGCTCGCCCGCGGCGAGCATGGTGTTGAGGGCCTCCTGCCGGCCGCCGTGCATGATCGTGTTGGTGATGTCGACGTTGAACAGGTCCTCGATGTGGACCTTCACCCAGTTGTCGTCGGTGATCTCGGTGCCGGAGTAGCCGCCCCAGACGAGCTCGAGCGTATCCTCGTTGCTGAACGAGAGCCGGTCGACCTCGTCCTGGCCGTCCCCGAACGCCGTGCCGGCCGCAAGCAGCAGCCCGCAGGCGATCAGAGCCAGCATTCGCTTCGTTTGCATGTCCCTCTCCTTCTTGAGAGTCGATTGCGACGAGAGCCCGCGGCCCTCCCTCGGGTTGATGCGCCGATGGTAGCGCAGTTGTCCGCCTGCTTCATCCCTTCAGCGAGCCCAGCATCACGCCCTTGACGAAGAACCGCTGCAGGAAGGGGTAGACCACGATGATCGGGCCGATGGTCAGGACGATGGTGGCCGCCTGCACCGCCTCGGCGGCGAACATCTCCACGTCGATGCCCGCCTGGCGCATCATCTCCTGGTACTCGAGGAACCAACTGCTGCGGAGGTCCGACAGCATCCGGAAGACCAGCATCTGCAGCACGATCAGCCGCGGATGCGGGGCGTAGATCAGCGCGTCGAACCAGGAGTTCCAGTGCTGGACGGCCGAGAACAGGGCGATCACGGCGATCACGGGCTTGGCCAGCGGCGTGATGATGCGCACGAGGACCGTCCAGTAGGTGGCGCCGTCGATCACCGCCGAGTCCTCCATCGCCTGATCGATGGTCATCAGGTAGTTGCGGGCCAGCACGATCCAGAAGACGTTGATCGCCGGCACCATGATCAGCACGGCGCGGGTGTTGAACAGCCCCAGGTGGCGGACCAGCAGGAACAGCGGGATGATCCCGCCCGAGAAGAACAGGGTGAGTATGTAGACGAGGGTCAGCGACTTGCGCCACGGCATCGTCGGCTTGGAGAGGGCGTAGGCGGCGGTGAAGGTGACCAGCAGGGTCAGCAGTACCCCGAACACCGTCCGGAAGATCGTGTTGAGGTAGGCCGGCACGACCGGATGCTCGTCGAACACGTAGCTCCACGCCTCGGTGTCGATCTCTCCCGGCCACACGTGGAACCCCATGCGATGGACCGCGTGGATCGGGGCGAAGGACTGGGTGATGATCGACCAGAACGGATAGATGAACGTCAACGAAAGCAGCACGAAGAACGCATAGTTGGCGATGTCGAAGGACACCCCTGACGCCGTCGTCCGGCCACGCACTGCCATCGCGCTCAGCTCCTCCGCATGGGTCCGCGCCGTCTCACGGGAACCAGCCTCACCACAGGGCGTAGTCGCGGTAGTCGGCGGAGCGGCGGATGATCGCGTTGACGGCGAGCAGAATGATCAGTCCCGCGACGTTCTGGAACATGCCGATCGCGGTGGTATACCCGAAGCGGGCGTCCTGTATTCCTGCGCGGTAGATGAGCGTCTCGAACACGTCTGCGACCGCGAACACGTTGGGGTTGTACAGGTTGAAGATCTGCTCCCAGGACTCCTGCATCAGCGCGGCCACCTGCAGCAGGAACAGGATGAAGATCATCGGCACCAGCGACGGCAGGCTGATGCTGAACGCCTGCCGCAGCCGGCCGGCCCCGTCGAGCTGGGCGCTCTCGTAGAGCTGCGGGTCGATCCCGGACAGCGCCGCCAGGTAGATGATCGAGCCCCAGCCCACGCTCTGCCAGATGCCGGTGAGCACCAGCAGGCCACGGAAGGTGGGGGCGTAGGTGAGCAGGTGGACCGGCTCCGCGCCGATCACGCCGAAGAACCAGTACACCGGGCCGTAGGTGTTGAGGATCTGCGAGACGATGCCGCCCAGGAGCACCCAGGAGATGAAGTGCGGGAAGTAGCTGACGCTCTGCACCGTCCGCTTGAAGAGGGTGAACCTGATCTCGTTGAGCAGCAGCGCGAAGATGATGGGCGCCGGAAACTGGAAGACCAGGCGCAGGAAGCTCAGGTAGGCGGTGTTGAACAGCACGCGCGTGAAGAACGGATCGCGCGCCATCCGCTTGAAGTAGGCGAAGTTGTTCCACTCGCTGCCGAGCAGCCCGTCGCGGACGTTGAAGTCCGTGAAGGCGATCGCCATCCCGTAGATCGGCACGTACTTGAACACGAACAGAAAGGCGAACGAGATCAGGAGCAGCAGGTAGAGCGGCCGCATGCGCAGGGCACGCGTGCGGAGCTGACGGCGCAGCAACTCGCGCTGCGCATCGGCGGCAGACGCAGCCGGGTCACTCGCCACGGAACCTGCGGTGCTCCTTCACGAAGGGCCAACCGTACCGCACGGGGTGCGGCCGGGCAACGGCTCGACGGGCTGCGAGGAGCCGGCGAGCGCCTCGATGGCGTCGGCCGCCCAGCGCGGGTTGTCCAGCATCGCCGTGCCGACCGCCACCAGGTCGGCCTTGCCTTCGCGGATCACGCGGTCGGCGAACGACGGCGTGCGGATCGCACCGGGAACGATCACCGGCACGGTGACGGCCGCGCGCACGCGGGCGGCGATGTCGACATGGTAGCCCTCGGAGGTTCCGTCCCAGTCCTGCGACTGCGGGCCGTGCACGCCGCCGGAGATGTGGATGGAGTCGACGCCGGCTTCGATCAACGCCCCCGCGGCGGCAACGGCGGCGGCGTCGTCCAGGCCTCCGGGCTTGTAGTCCAGCGCGCCCAGGCGGTACTGCACCCAGTAGTCGGGCCCCACCTCGGCCCGCACGGCGCGCACCACCGCGTACGGGAGGGCCAGGCGGCGCTCGGCGTCACCGCCGTAGCGGTCGTCGCGCCGGTTCACCAGCGGCGACAGGAACTGGCTCAGCAGGTAACCGTGGGCGCCGTGGATCTCCACCAGGTCGTAGCCGGCCGCGACGGCGCGACGGGCGGCGCGGGCGAAGCCGCGCGGGTACTCCTCGATCTCGGCCACCGTGGCGGCCCTGCACTCCTCCTGGCCGCGCGGCACCACGCCGGCGGAAGCGCTGACCGGCTGGTGGCCGCTGCAGGTGCTCGGCACCTTGCCGCCCCCATGGTTGAGCTGCACGCCGGTCACGGCGCCGGTCGCCCGGATCCGCGCGCGGAGGAGGGCGTGGCCGGCGATCAGCGCGTCGTCGTGGATGCCGAGCTGGTCGTCGCTGGTGCGACCGCCTGCCACCACGTAGCAGTGCTCGACCATCACCAGGCCGACGCCGGCGGCCGCGCGCGGCACGTAGCGGTCCAGGTGCTCCTGCGTCACCGAGCCGTCCGGCGGCGACAGGTGGCTGGCCATCGGCGGCATCACGATCCGGTTGCGCAGCGTCCGACCCTTGATCGTGATCGGCGTCAACAGGCGGGGAGCAGCGGTCCGGGCCATGTCGGCCTACTGTGCGGGCCGGCGCGCGCGGCTGTACAGGCGCGCGACGCGGCAGCTTCCCTGCGCCAACTGGCCGGTTGTGAGACATTGTGCACATGCAGCGCATCGAGATCCGCGACCTGCACCTCAAGACCGGTGAATGGGTGCGGCGTGCAGCGCTCGGTGACGGCGTGGTCATCACCGATCGGGGACGCCCGCTGGCCTCGCTAATCCCGGCGCGGCCGGACGACCTGAGCACGCCGTTCAGCCGGCGCCGAACGCTGCCGGAGTTCGATGCGCTGCCGGTGGTTCCGGGCGAGGCAGCCCGACACGTGTCCGAAGACCGCGATCGGGGATGACCTACGTCAATACGATCCCGGCCTGCTCACCGGAAGAACTCAAATTCCGGTAGATGCATCCGAAGCCGAAGCAACGTCCCCTTCCCGCGCCACGGCAGCGAGCGATGCGCTCACGAAAGCCGCTGAAACAGATCCTGGTTCTTCCCTATGAGGCACTTGGCGGCCTTGCCGGCCCGCTCGGCGTCGATGAGCGGGCGCACCGGCGTGAGCATGATCGAACCGCCGTCGTGCACGGTGACCACGACCGCATCGCCCACCTTGAGGTGAGCCATGTCCATCAGAGCGACATCCAAGATGATCCCCTGGGAGTTGCCGATTCTGCGAACAGTTCTCGTCATGGCGCAAAACTACGTTCTACCGCTTCGGTCGTTACCCGCCGCCGTCGACAATAGTATCTTCCGATCGATGCCGGTTGTCGCTCCGCCGCTCACACGGCACGCGCGGCGCAAGCGAAGACGCCGCCGCCTGCTACGCATCGCGCTGCTGCTGCTGGCCTTCAACCTGGTGATCCCGCCGTACGTGCGTCCCGCGCAGGGAGCGGTCACGTCACGCTACTTCCTGCGCACCCGGCCCGAGTCCGCGAATCCGCTGGCGCTTGAGGTGCACAAGGGCATCGACTTCGCCGCGCCGCTCGGCAGTTCGGTGCGCGCGGCCAAGAGCGGGATCGTCGATGTGGTCGGCTCCAGTCCCACCTTGGGAACCTACGTCATCATCCGCCACTGGCTGGGGTTCTCGACCCTCTACGCCCATCTGGACTCCGCGCGCACGCGCCCCGGCCGGCCGGTCGTGAAGTGGGCGCGCATCGGCTCGGCGGGGCAGAGCGGGCGGGCAACCGGCCCCCACCTGCACTTCGAGGTGCGCTGGCTCGGCCGTCGGCTTCCGCCGGGTCCGTTCCTGGCCATCGACAGCGCCCGTCGGGCCGTCTGGGGGCTCGTTCGACCCGGTTAGCCGCACCACGTGCGGAGGCGGTCTCATACCGCCGGTTCACTCGCGCTTTCCCTGTCGCCAGAAACGCTGCGCACAGGAGGTTCACGCTGCGAGAAACCTACCATCAGCGGCTCGCAGCACTTCACTTCGCCGGAACTGGAGTTCCGCCGTGGCCCCCAGGATGACGGATCGGCAAGCTCGGACTCGCTCCTTAGAAACAAGCAGAATCAGGCAGTCTCCGGGACCAAGTTGAAGCCGA
>JAPPNY010000201.1 GCA_028818385.1 Spirochaetaceae bacterium | reverse complement strand
TGTTTCGATGAGGCACCGGTTCTCGTTCGTGTGGATGTTTGATGAGGCAATGCGGCCCATTGACGGAACGCGATGAGGGGCCTAACGTAGTCGAAGGAATCCATCCAAGAGACAGGGAGAAAACAGATGTACGTCGTCGCTTTCGTCACTCACAAGCCGGGCCGGGTACAGGCAGGCAGCGAGCTTCAGGGCGCATTCATCGACTATCTGCGCAATCATCCCGGTCATCCCGGAGTTGTCGTACACAACGCTGGTCCGACGCTCGCCGACGACGCGAAGACCATCGTCGGCTTGCTGTTGATCGCCGAAGCGCCTTCCCTGGAGGCTGCGCGCGCTTTCCTGGCTGACAGCCCCTATGGCAAGGCGGACATTTTCGCCGACACTCAGTTCCGGCCTTGGGACTGGAGGACGGGCCGTCCTGGTTAGCCCCTCAAGGTAGACGGTCCTCGCCGCCTGCGGTCGGCCAGCAGCGCGTCCACCCCCGGAATCGCTCGGCGGCACGGCAAGCGGTGGAGCCAGGCAAGGGCGCTGGGTGACTCGGTGGGCTCGTCGATGAGCACTTCCTCTTCGCTGGCGGGCACGAGCTTGGCGACACTCCGGCCGTGGGAGGTGACATTGATGGTCGCTCCTGCCCGCACCATCCCGAGGTACCTGCCGAGCCGAGACTTCAACTCCGCGGCACTGACTTGGATCATGCCGACACCGTGGTCAGAATGAGGGCAAGGGAAGGCCGTCAGCCGTCCTGCGATGCCGTATCGACGGCGACGCCATAGGTGCCGCCACCGGCGTCTGCGCCCACCTCCCGCTCTAGCGCCTCCTGAACCAGCCGATTCAGTGAGATGCCGCGTACCGTCGCCTGTTCTGCCGCCCGACGGTGCAGGGATGTAGGGACACGAACATTGAAACTACCCTTATACGACTTGTGAGCCGGTTTCCCGACGGTCCGGCACAGTACCAGGTAGTCCTCGACCGCTTCGCGGAACGACGCGGCCAGGTCCGCGACCGTGGTCCCCTCGAAGGTCACCAGGTCAGTGACCCCCGCTATCTTGCCGTAGAAGACCTCATCGTCAGCGTTGAAGTGCACCGACCCGACAAATCCCTTGTATGACAGACTGTCCCTCACGCTAGGTACCCCTTCTCCCGCAAGTGTTCCTCGATCAGTTCGAGTTGATACGTCTTCATGACGTTGGCCGGATGCGGGCGATGCATACGAATCACGTCTTGCGTATCCCGGTTGATGAACGCCACCCGCGACCCTCCGCTGTGACCACGCGGCGCCTCGACACATCCGAACGCTTTCAGCAGACGCGCCAACTCGTCGTAGCTGAAGTCCTTCGGCCTGCGCAAGAACCGTTGCAGGAGCTTCGCCGCGCGGCTCACAACCGCACTGTGACGCAGTCCTGAGATACATGCAACTACATTTCAGTCGCCAAACCGCTGCCCATGGCTGACGGTGCCTCCTGGAGGATGAGCCTCGAAGCCGCCCGCGTACAGGCCGGCATCGACCACCGATCCCACACCGCGGCCGTGGCGCATGTGGGGCCGGCGCTACGAGGTCAGTTCCCGCATCAACGCGCCAACGGTTCCCGCCGGATCGGCCACGTTGAACGGAAAGCACGCCATCTCCAGATCGCCGCCATCGGCGAATCGGAAGAGGAGCGTCTCGCGAAACGCTTTCGTCCTCGGATAGACCAGTACCACACGCCGGCAGCCGTATCTCTTCCCGTAGGCGAAGAGCTGATACGCGTCGTCCTGGCTGACGCCGCGGTTCGGCGCGACGAGGTCGAGTGGCTTCCACTTCGCATCCAGGATGAATCGGACTCGCTTGCGATCGAACAAGACGACATCGGGCTTCAACCGAAACGCGTCCTTGCCAGCGACGTCCGTCGCCAGTTGCCACATCGGCCCTTGGGCACGCACCGTGAAGCGTCGCTGGTGTCGACGGACCGCGGCGGTGACGAAATCCTCGAACACCTCCTCCATCGGGAACAGCAGCGCACGATTGACGTGCGGCCCGGCGAACGTGGCGAGACCGTGGCCGAACAGGAACAACCCGACCCACGGCATCACGGTGTCGTAGTGCCGCATCGAACGGTCCACGCGGCGCCGTGCCCAGTCGTCGTCCAGGTTCGTCGACAAGGGCACATCGGAGAAAACGATGCGCAACTGATGGACGCGCTGCCGGTTCTCGGGATGGCGAACGATACCCGCGAGCCGTCGTAACGCGCTGTGTATCAGGCGGTTGGCGGGTCGGTCCGCCGTGAACTCGTCGTAGCCGACGTAGAACCTGGAGCGGTCGACCAGATTCTCGCGAACGTGCGGCGAGAACAAGATCCGGCCCCGCAGGCAGGGGAGATTCGCCTCCTGTGTCCGGTACGCCCGGGCGAGGCCACGACGGGTCAGCAGGACGACGCTCACCAGGAACAGATGGACGAGCGCTTCGAACATGTCGAAGCGCCGGATCGCGCGGATGCTGGCACCGTCAAGCTGTGCCTGCCCGAGACCGCGCCAGTCGCGCAGCATCGTGAGGAAGACCCGCCGGGTGTCTTCGTCCCTACTTGATATGGAACCAGGAGGGCGTTCCGTCGGCTCGCCAGCGTGGCCGCTGATCGTCGTCGCGCCGTCCCCGTCGTCCGAGAGACCGACCTTCGGGAGGATCTCGATCACGGTTCCCCGGCGCGTTTCGATGATTCCGACGTAGTTCTGCGCGTGGAGGCGACCGTTCCGTAGCGAGAGAACGGGCCAGCGCCTGCCCCGTTCGTCGGTCGACCGTGCGAGCGCGAATCTCTCCAGATCACGCCGTTCATCCTCACGCAATCCGGTCAGCGGCTCGTGCTCTCGAACTACAAGCACGCGCGGAGTCGGCATGGTCAGGCGTCCGGTGCCGCGTTACTACTATCTTCTGTTGACGTCTTCGGTTCGTAGATCGCCTGATACGCGGTCACGGCGGTCCACGGGCCGTCAGCGGCAGGGGGTAGGTCGTACACGGCTTGGTCCGCATCCACCAGCTCCGCTCTTACCAGCTCCTCGGGCAGATCCGACTTCCGGACGAACCCGTTGTCGTTCAGAACCGCGCGAATCTTCTCCCAGTCGTCGTAGAAGTACTCTTGCAGCAGTGGCAGGATTTGGGTCCGAAACGTGCTGGCGAGCGCCGCCAGTGTGTCGACACCCAGCAAGTAGGTGTGCCCGATCTGGTGCTCGCGATCCAATAAGACGGCGATGCGTCGATTCATCGCGGCGAGCAGCTCGCGACAATCGACGCCGTCTGCGTCGGTGCTGATGCCAGGATGAGACGCATCCGGCATCATCTCCTCGAACACGAAACGCCGCCGTAACGCGGTGTCCAGAAGGGCGATGGACCGGTCCGCCGTGTTCATCGTCCCGACGACGTGCAGGTTCGCCGGCACGCCGAACTCTGTCTTCGAGCCGGGCAGCGTCACCCGTGTCTCATCTTCGCGGCCGGTCCGCTTCGAGTCCTCGATCAGGGTGATCAGCTCGCCGAAGATCCGGGCGATGTTGCCACGGTTGATCTCGTCGATGACGAGCACGTAACGCTGGTCCGGGTCCTGCTCGGCGCGCTCGGTAATCCGTCTGAAAACGCCGCGAGACAGCTCGTATCGGACATCTCCGACGTTGTGCGGCTCGGCTTGGCTGTCCGCGCTGGCGCTCGCATCGTCCACCAGCACGGGCCGGATGCCCTCGACGAAATCCTCGTAGGTGGTGTTCTGGTGGAACGTCACCATCTCGATCCGGTTCATCGTATGCCGGTATTCGTTGAACCGGCGCTTGATGGCGGCGCGGTCTTCCCGCCCCTCCTCGGACACATCGTGGACGCTCCGGCCTTCGACAATCGCCACCGCACGGGTGACGGTGTGCCACGTCTTCCCGGTGCCGGGTGGCCCATAGAGGACCAGATTCAGGGGGTGGAGGCGAGGCTTCTTCGATGGCCCCCCCTTGCCGAGCAGTGCGAACGTCGGTTCGTACGAAGCCGCCGTCGCAAACGCGCTGTGCGTGGAACTCCCCGGCTGGGTGCGTGCGAAGGCCCTCTGGTCCGTCTGGGCGGCGAAGCTGGCCGAGGCCTTGTTGATCCAGTACACATGGAGTCTGCTGCGTTCATTCAGTCCGCCGGGTTCGGCGTAGTCGTTGCTGTGAACGACGCCGATCGCCCGGCCCTTGAACCCGGTGCGGACCAGGATGACGTCTCCCCGACTGGGCTCCGCGAGAGGATACGGGTCGCGCGAAGGGTCGCTCCACGAACCAACGGGGCCTCCTGGTCTGATTGCGTCCGTGTACACGGCGCAACTCCGCTCGAAGTCTGTCCAGCGGTCGCCCTCGTAGGCTCGTGTGCTGACTTGGAAGTACCGGGACTCAGCCGTGATCAGCGGAGACCCCGACATGTACTGGAACCACACGAACGCGTTGATCTCGTACGCCCGGCATTCGGGGAAGGTCCGCTTGGCCTTGTCCATGGCCGACACGTACTCTGCATGACCCCAGCGCTTCAGGTCCGCGCCCTCATTCGCGGGCAGGCGTTCCAGCGTATCGGCAGGAATGAAGTAATCAGGGTTGATGAGGCATAGCGTATGCGTCAGCTTCACGATCGCGACAAACTTGATCTCCAGAACATCCCGAAACAGCTCCGGATCGATTCGCGGCTCGTTCTCGACCGCCTGCCGGAACAGACGCCACAGCAGGTCGGGCCTGAACTCGCTTCTGTCGTTGAACACGGCCGAAGCCACCGGGGTCGGCGTGGGAAACGTGTAGAGATCATCGTTGCCGGGATCCGGGGGCGCCTCCAGCCCGAAGCACTTCGCGACACTCGGATAGACTCTTGGTCGCTGGCGCTTGGTGTTCTTCTGAGCCAGGGAGTAGAGGAACGAAAACGGATCGATCCCCGGATCACCGTTCTTGAGCAGTTCGGGCTTGCCGCCCCAGTCCACTTGGCTCGCCTGTGTGGCCAATCCGTCTTCGCCGGCACCCCGAATCGCCCTTCCAAGTTCTCGGAACCAGCCTGCCCAGTGGTGGATTTCCTTCACGTATCTGCTCCGTCTGAACCTCGGCAGGTTGCTGGCCGGAGAGCAAGACGAGGACCGGATTGGTCCGCTCTTGCCGTCACGCGATCCGCCAACAGATCGGGTTGCGCCGAGGTGAGTGACTGCGGCTCTCGGTCGTCCGTGAGCCCCAGGAGGAGCTTCGCCATCGGTTCCCGTCCACCTCGCCTACGAGCTGTAGACGCCCAGGATGCGGTAGCTCGCGGTGAGATCGCGCAGCTCCGCCTCGGCGTTGCCGAGCGCGTCGGCGGCGGCGCCCAGGGCAACGTCGACGTAGAAGCGGTACTCCCAGGGGCGTCCGGGGATGGGGCGGGACTCCAGCTTGGTCATGTTGAGGTCGTGCTTGGCGAACACGGTCAGGCACTCCGAGAGCGCGCCGGGGCGGTCCGGGGTGGAGAACACCAGGGAGGCCTTGTCGGCCGGCGCCAGGGGTGGGTGGTCGGCCGCGGCGATGAGCAGGAACCGCGTGTAGTTCTGGGGGTTGTCCTCGATTCCCTGCTTGAGCACGCGCATCCGGTAGGTACGCGCCGCCTCCTCGCTGGCGATGGTGGCGTCGCTCATCTGTCCTTCGCGGGCCAGGTGGGCGACCGCTCCGGCGGTGTCGTAGAACGACACCGACTGCCAATCATGCTCGCTCAGATAGCGCCGGCACTGCGCCAGTCCCTGCGGGTGCGAATAGACGCGCCTGATGCCGTCGATGGTCGCGCCCGGCCGGCCGATCAGGTTGTGCACGATGCGGATGTTGCGCTCGGCGACGATCGTCAGGTCAGGAAACTGCAGCAAAAGCTCGAAGTTCTGGTGAATGGTGCCGGTCAGCGAGTTCTCGACCGGCAGGGCGCCGTAGCGGCAGGCGCCCGACAGCACCGCCTCGAACACGTCCCGGAACTCCCGGCACGGCACGGGCTCGGCGCGTTCCAGGAAGCGGCGGATGGCGATCTCGCTGTTGGCGCCCATCTCCCCCTGGAAGGCGACCCTGGGCAGCTCGCCGTCGTCGCCCGCGGGACGCGGCGTCGCGGTCCTGGCCGCTCCCAGCGGCAACCGCGCCACCTCCATGCCCAGCACGGCGGCCAGTCCGTCGATGTCGCGCATCAGCTTCTCGAACTGCGCCGGGTGCAGCGACTGCGGCCCGTCGGACAGCGCACGCTCCGGATCGGGGTGCACCTCCACGAGCAGTCCCTGTGCGCCGGCAGCCAGCGAGGCCAGCCCCATGGGCGGCACCCTGGAGCGGTCGCCGGTGCCCAGGCTGGGATCGACGATGATCGGCAGGTGCGACAGCGCCTGCACGGCCGGCACCGCCGACAGGTCCAGCGTGCTGCGGGTGGCGGTCTCGAAGGTGCGGATGCCGCGCTCGCACAGGATCACGTCCTCGGCGCCGTTGGCCAGCAGGTACTCGGCCGACATGAGCAGGTCGCGGACCCTGGCGCCCATGCCGCGCTTGAGCACAACCGGCTTGCCGAGGGCGCCCACCCGCCGCAGCAAGTCGAAGTTCTGCATGTTGCGGGCGCCGATCTGAAGCACGTCGACCAGCTCGGCCATCTCCGCCAGGTGGTCGGGCGACGACGCCTCCGACACCACCGGCATCCCGTGGCGGTCGCCCGCCTCGCGCAGGAAGCGCAGGCCCTCCAGCCCCAGACCCTGGAAGGAGTACGGCGAGGTGCGCGGCTTGATCGCTGCGCCGCGCAGCAGCACCGCACCGGACTCGGCCACCAGCGCGGCGCACTCCATGATCTGGTCGCGGCTCTCCACCACCGACGGGCCGGCGATCACGGCGATGCGCTGGCCGCCGATGCGGATGGGGCCCACCGACACCACCGTGTCGGCGCGCTGCACCTCTCGGGAAGCCAGCTTGTACGGCTTGGAGATCGGCAGCACCTGCTCGACCCCTTCGATCGCCTCGTACGCATGGGGATCGGTCACTCGCGGACCGACCGCGGCCAGCACGGTGCGCTCGCCGTCCTCGATCTGCCGCACCGTGAAACCCTGCTCCTGGAGATCGCGGCGGACTGCCTGCCGGCGCGACTCGGAGATGCCGCGTGCCAGAACGACTACCATGAAACGGCGATTATCCACGACGGCGCGCGTGTTCCGCCAGTAGCCGGGTGCCGGCCCTGCCGGCCCTGCCGACCCCCGCGCTGGCGCCCCGAACCCGAGAACCCTATACTGGAGCATGCGCAAACTGCTGGTGCAGTACGTCAAGGACCTGACGGCCGGCCGTCTGGCCTCGGGATTCGAGCACTCGGCGCGCGTCTACCACCTGGCGCGAGAGATCGGCGAGGGCATGGACTACGACGACGACGTCCTGCACGCCGCCTGCTTCCTGCACAACATCGAGACGCCGGCGCGTGGAGCCGGCGCTGCCACCGACCGGGCGCGGGTGCTGCTGAGCGAAGTCGGCTTCGACGTGAGCAAGGTCAACGCCGTGTGCGACGCGATCGCCGAGCACGCACCCGGCTCGCAGCCTGATGGGCTGGAGGCGAAGCTGCTCTACGACGCCAACCTGCTGGATACCGTCGGCGCGGTGGGGTTCGCCCGCCTGTCGATCGGGGCGTTCTTCTGGCACCATCTGAAGACCATGGAAGAGGTCCTGGCGTTTCTGCGCGAGCGCCTTGCGCATTCGGAGCGGTTCTGCTTCGAGGTGTCGGCGCAGATGGCGCAGGAGAAGCTTGCCTTCATGCGCCACGCCGTCGACCAGTTCGAGGCCGAGCTGGCGCTCTGACGGCCGATCCCGAATCACAGGCAGGGCAATACCCATCATGCAACCACCGAGTTCGAGAGCGCCGGCCGATTTGCACCCGCTGGAGGCGGCAGCGCTCCGCGAGGTGCAGCCGGGTGAGGACTACACGCCGGAAGCGCTGGCCGCGGCGGCCGGCTTGGTCCTGGGTCAGGTCAATCAGGTCATCTCCTGGCTCACGGGCAAGGGCTGGCTGGCCGAGACCAGCCGCGTCAGCGAGGTCGAGCACGATCTGACCGAGCTGGGCCGCTCGTATCAGCGCGACGGCACTCCGGAGGAGCGGATCCTCCGGCAGCTCGAAGGCGGTCCCCTGTCGCTGCCGGACCTTGCCGAGCGCACCGCGCTGGAGCAGCGCGAGGTGGGTTCGGCGTTCGGGACCCTCGCGCGCGCCCGCGCCGTGCGGATGGACGCTCAGAAGTGTGCCATGGCGATCGGCGCCCCGCCGGCGGCGCTGGCGACCGCCCGCCGGCTGCTTGACGCCGCCGTGGCCGGGCCGTTGCGGGAGTCGGCGCTTGCGGACGGCGACCGGGAGGTGCTCGCGACCCTCAGCCGGCGGCGCGGGGCGCGCGGGCCCTTCCGGGCGAGCGACCGGGAGACGGTCTTCTACCGCCTGACCGGGCAGGGAGCGCAGGTCGCGGCGGCGCTCGCCGCCGGTCCGGAGGGCGCGGCCGAGGCGATCGGCGTGCTGACCCCCGAGATCCTGGCGTCCGGCGCCTGGCGGGAGCGGGGCCTGCGCCCCTACAACGTCGAGACCCCGCCGAACCGGGTGCTGTTCGGCCGCCACAACCCGTACGCGACCTTCCTGGACGATCTCAAGGACAAGCTGGTCTCGCTCGGTTTCCAGGAGTTCGACGGGCCTCTGGTGGAGACCGAGTTCTGGAACTGCGACGCGCTCTTCATGCCGCAGTCCCACTCGGCGCGCGACATCCACGACGTGTTCTACGTCATGGAGCCGACCCACACCGCCTCGATCCCGGAGCGGTTCCTGGACCCGGTGGCCGACGCCCACGAGCGCGGCGGACGGACCGGCAGCCGCGGCTGGGGCTACCGCTTCGACCGCGACTTCACGCGGCGGCTGATCCTGCGCAGCCAGGGGACGGTGCTGTCGGCCAAGGCGCTCACCGGGGCCGAGGTTCCGGGCAAGTACTTCGGAGTGGTGCGCTGTTTCCGGTACGACGACGTGGACGCCACCCACCTGGCCGACTTCTACCAGACCGAGGGGATCGTCCTGAGCGAGCGGGCCAACCTGCGCTCGCTGCTGGGCCTGCTGGAGCTGTTCGCCAGGGAGGTGGCCAAGGCGACGGAGGTTCGCTTCGAGCCCGGCTACTTTCCGTTCACGGAGCCGTCGGTGGAGCTGTGGGTCAAGCACCCGCAGCTCGGCTGGTTCGAGCTGGGCGGAGCGGGCATCTTCCGCCCCGAGGTGTGCGATCCGATGGGCGTGGACGTACCGGTGCTGGCGTGGGGGCTTGGCATCGACCGCATGGCGCTGCTGTCGCTGGGGCTGGACACGGTGCGAGAACTGTTCTCGGAGGACATCGAGCGCGTGCGCACGCGCGCTGCCGCGGCGGCGGCCGGCGGGAGAGCGTAGGCATGCCCAAGATCGACGTGGCCGACGGCCTGCTGGAGCGGTTCCTGGGCCGGCCGATCGACGACGCGGAGCTGGAGCCGCTGCTGTCCTGCGCCAAGGCGGTGCTGGACGAGCGCGACCTGGATGCCGGAATCCGCCGCATCGAGCTCAACGACACCAACCGGCCCGACCTGTGGTCCACCGCCGGCCTGGCACGGCAACTGCGCGCCCGGCTGGGCGAGCCGCTTCCGTCCTACGACTGCTTTTCCGAGCCAGGGGCTTCCCTCCCCTCGCAGCAGCGCGTCATCGATGTCGACGCGGGGCTGAAGTCGATACGGCCCTACATCGTCGGCTTCCAGGCGAGCGGGACCGCGGTCGGCGAGGCCCTGCTGGTCGACCTGATCCAGACGCAGGAGAAGCTGTGCTGGAGCTTCGGCCGCAAGCGGCGGTCGATCGCCATGGGCGTTTACCGGGCCGGCCGCATGCGCTACCCGATCCGCTACGTGGCCGCCGATCCGGATGCCACCTCGTTCGCGCCCCTGCCTGCCGACGAGCAGCCGCCTCAGGAAATGAGCCTGCGGCAGGTGCTCTCCGGCCATCCCAAGGGCGCGGAGTTCGGCCCGATCATCGCCGGGTACGACCGCTATCCCTTTCTGGTGGACGCCGCGGGCGATGCGCTGAGCCTGCCGCCGGTCATCAACAGCGCCGGGCTGGGGGCGGTCACGCCTGCCGACGACGACCTGTTCGTCGAGGTGACCGGCACCGACCTCAGCCACCTGTTGCTGGCCACGGCGGTCGTCGCCTGCGACCTGGCCGATGCCGGCTTTCGCATCCATCCGGTCACCACCAGGTACCCGTACGACACGCCGTTCGGCCGGGAGGTGACCGCGCCGCTGGCGTTCCAGGTGCCGGTCCGCGTCGAGCTGTCCTACGTGCGGCGGCTGCTCGGCGAGCCGGTCGCGGCGGCCGACGCGCTGGACTCCCTGCGGCGCGCCGGTGTCGAGGCGGAGGTGTCCGGCGACACCCTGACGGTGCGTCCGCCGCCGTTCCGAAACGACTTCCTGCATCCGGTGGACGTGATCGAGGAGGTGGTGATCGGCCGCGGCCTCGAGACGTTTCGCCCCACGCTGCCGGAGGACTTCACGGCCGGCCGGCTGACCGACGTCGAGCTGTTCAGCCGGCGCGCGCGGGCGCTGATGGTGGGACTGGGGTACGAGGAACTGATGGTCAGTTACCTCGGCTCGGAGCGCGACCACGTCGAGCGGATGCGGGCGGCCGGCGACGCGGAGCTCGACGGACAGGTGCTGCGCATCGCCAACCCGATCTCGGAAAGCTACGCGGTGGTGCGCGCCTCCAGCCTGCCCAGCCTGCTGCGCTGCGAGGCGGCCAGCGCGCACGCCGTCTACCCGCACCGCCTGTTCGAGGTGGGCAAGGTCGCCCGCCGCGACGCCGGGGACGACTCCGGCACGGTGACACGCACCCATCTGGGCTTCCTGATCGCCGACGGTGCGGCCGGATTCAACGACGTCAACGAGCACCTGGCCGGGTTGCTCTACTACCTGCGCATCCCCTACCGGCTGCGCGCGTGCGCCGATCGCAGGTTTGGGCCGGGCCGCGCCGCGGAGGTGCTGGTCGGCGCGGACGATACGCGTGCCGGTGTGATCGGCGAACTGCACCCGGAGGCGCTGGCGGCGTGGGCGATCCAGATGCCGTGCGCCGCCTGCGAGTTGGAGCTGGAGACGCTGGAGGCGGCCACCTCCTAACTTTCGTCGTGGCGGGCGATCGGGAACCGGCGGCCGGGGCCGAAGGCGCGCGGTGACAGCTTGATCACGGTCGCGGCCTGGCGCCGCTTGTGCTCCGAGCGCGCCACCATCTGCAGGATGCGCCCGACGAGCTCGGGCTCGAAGCCGGCGGCGGCGATCTGCTCGGCGCCTTCACTCTCCTCGACGTAGCGCCGCAGGATCGCGTCCAGCACGTCGTACGGCGGCAGCGAGTCGCTGTCGAGCTGATCGGGCCGCAGCTCTGCGGACGGCGGCTTGTCGATGGTCGCCTGCGGGATGGCCGGGCCGTCTTCGTTGATGCGGCGGGCAAGCGCGTACACCTGCGTCTTCCACAGGTCGCCGATCGGCGCCAGCGCGCCTGCCATGTCGCCGTACAGGGTGGCGTAGCCGGTGGCTAGCTCGCTCTTGTTGCCGGTGGCCAGGGCCAGCGCGCCGGTCTTGTTCGCGAACGCCATCACCAGCGTGCCGCGGATGCGCGCCTGCAGGTTCTCCTCCGCCGTGTTGGGAGGGCGGCCGGCAAAGACCGGCCCCAGCGTGTCCAGGTATGCCGCAAACGCCGGCTCGATCGACAGCACGTGGAAATCGATCCCGAGCGCGCGCGCCAGGTCCTCCGCATCGCGCCGGCTCCCGGGCGACGAGTAGCGCGAGGGCAGCGCGAAGGCGGTGACACGCTCGGGGCCCAGTTGGCGCGCGGCGACGGCGGCCACAACCGCGGAGTCGATGCCGCCGGAGATCGCCAGGCAGACACGGTCGTGGCCGGTCTTTGCCAGGTAGTCGCGCAGGCCGATGCCGATCGCGGATTCGACCTCCCGGTAGTCGTCCGTGGCAGGGGCGGCGACGCCGGTCGAGTCGGTGTCGATCACGGCCACGTCCTCCCGGAACCCGGGCGACCGGTGGATCAGCCGGCCGTCGCATGAGCACGCCATGGACTGCCCGTCGAAGATGAGCCCGTCGTTGCCCCCGACCGCGTTGGCGTACACGACCGGGCAGCCACCGGTGGCCGCCACCCGAGCCAGCAGCGCGGCGCGAAGCGCCGGCTTGCCGAGGTGGTACGGCGATGCCGACGGCGCCAGCATCAGCGTCGCGCCGGCGCGCGACTGCTCGGCGACCGGGTCGCGCGCGTAGACGCCTGCGGGATCGGGGTCCGACTCCCACCAGATGTCCTCGCAGATGGTGAGCCCCAGCCGCTCGCCGGCGAACGGCACGGGCCGGCAGGCGGCGGCCGGCTCGAAGTAGCGCGCCTCGTCGAACACGTCGTAGGTGGGCAGCAGGCTCTTGGCCTGCGAGCCGACCATGGTTCCGTCGGCGAGCAGGGTGGCGACGTTGTGCAGCGCCTTGCCGATACCCGTCCGGTTCGGGGCGACGTGTCCGGCCACCACGCCCAGCCCCGGCGGAAGCAGCCGGCGCAACCGGTCGACCGCGTCGAGGTTGGCCGTCACGAACGACCGGTGGTCCAGCAGGTCCATCGGCGGGTAGCCGCACACCGCCAGCTCCGGGCAGACCATCAGCGTGGCGCCGCCGGCTTGCGCCGCCCGCGCGGCGGACACGATGCGGTCGACGTTGCCGGCGAAGTCGCCGATGGTCGGGTTGATCTGGGCCAGGGCGATCCGCACGACCCCTCCTGTTGCGGGAGCTTCCTACCCCAGAGACGACTCGAACGTCCGACCCACGGTTTAGGAAACCGTTGCTCTATCCACCTGAGCTACTGGGGCATGTGCGCCGCACGGCGCCGCATCAAGTTACACCGCTCGGGCACGGACGGCGAGTCCCGAGCCCGACGGCCTGCGCTTCCGGGTGCGGCTCCACGCACGCCCGGCGTACCCATGCGCCGATGCCGGCGTCGCGAAGCCGCCGCTCGATCTCGGAGAGCTGCGCCTCGGAGGCGGGTTCGGTGACCACCCGGATCCGGTCCCCGAACGGCTCCAGGGTGGCGGGGATGTCCCGGAGTCGCAGCCGGTCGAGCAGGTCGTGGGCGTTGTCCGGGATCCTGAACACCCCGACTTGCAGCAGGTACCGCGTCGGGGGCGGTACCTGCAGAACGTGCAGGCGCACCCGGGCCACCCCGGAACGCAGCATCCCCAACTCGCGTGCGGCGCCTAGGGACAGGTCGATGATGCGGTCGGCCACGAACGGACCGCGGTCGTTGATGCGGACCTCGACGCTTCCGCTACCGCCCGTAAGGGAGACTCTCACCAGGGTGTCGAACGGCAGGGTCGGGTGCGCGGCGGTCAGCGCGAACATGTCGTACTGCTCGCCGCTCGCGGTCGGCCGGCCATGGAACTGCCAGCCGTACCAGGATGCCAGGCCGGTGATGCCCGCGGGGAGTGCTGCCCGCTCGTGCTGGCTGGGCGCGGCGGTGAACGATACCGGCAGCGCCTCCTGCGCGGCGGCGCCGGCGGCGATGAGCGCGAACAAAGCCAGGAAGATGGCGTACATCCACTTGATTATCGACTCCGGGATCTGCAAATTGAGGCCGGCGATGAGCGGCGATCTGCGTGCGGCCTTGGCCGCCGAGCGTCCCCTGCAGGTGGTCGGCGTGATCAACGCCTATGCCGCGGTGCAGGCGCGGTCGGCCGGATTCCGGGCGATCTACCTGTCCGGCGCGGGCGTGGCCAACGCGGGATTCGC
This sequence comes from Spirochaetaceae bacterium, assembly GCA_028818385.1. The sequence goes on along the minus strand of JAPPNY010000201.1, from coordinate 6,921 downwards.
GCTACCCGACCTGGCGATGACCGGCCTGGGGGACGTGCTGGAGGACACGCGCCGGATCACCGGCGCCGTGCCCCTGCCGTTGCTGGTGGATGCCGACACCGGCTGGGGCGAGGGCCTTACCATCGGCCGCACCGCCCGCGAGTTGGCGCGCGCGGGCGCCGCCGCAATGCACCTGGAGGACCAGGTGCAGACCAAGCGGTGCGGGCACCGCGGCGGCAAGCAGCTCGTGGCGGCCGACCTGATGCAGGAGCGGATCGCCGCGGCCGCAGACGGCCGGCCCGACGAGCGCTTCGTGGTGATGGCGCGCACCGACGCGCTGGCGGTCGAGGGTCTGGAATCGGCGGTGGAGCGGTGCGGGCGCTACGTGGAAGCCGGAGCGGATATGATCTTCTTCGAAGGGGCCACCGCACTCGAGCAGTTCGGCCGCGTGGCCGACGCGGCAGGGGTGCCGGTGCTGGCCAACATCACCGAGTTCGGAAAGACGCCGCTGTGGACGCGCGAGCAGCTCGCGGCGGCCGGGGTGGCGCTGGTGCTCTACCCGCTGTCCGGGTTCCGCGCCATGGCCAAGGCGGCGGCCGGCGTGTTCGAGACGATCCGGCGCGATGGCACGCAAAGGGAGACGATCACGCAGATGCAGACACGTGCGGAACTGTACGAGACACTGGATTACGAGCGCTATGAGGCGCGTGCGGACGCGATCCTGGCCCGGGCGGACCAGGGACGGAACGGCAACCGTGGCTGAGGCGAGCGCCGGTCTGAGCGGCGTGGTCGCCGGCCGCTCGGCGATCGCGACCGTCGGCAAGGGCCACGGCCTGCGCTATCGCGGCTACGCGATCGAGGAGCTGGCGGGTGGCGCCTGCTTCGAGGAGGTGGCCTGGCTGCTGATCCACGGCGAGCTGCCGGGACGCGCCGAGCTCGACGTGTATCGGCAGCGGCTGGCCGCGCGCCGGGCGCTGCCGGAGGCGGTCCGCGGGATCATTCAGCGGCTGCCCGATCACGCCCACCCGATGGACGTGCTGCGTACCGGCTGCTCGGCGCTGGGAGCGGTCGCCCCGGTCGTGGATCCCGCCGCCATGGTGGACGCGGCCGACACGCTGCTGGCGCAGTTGCCGGCCGTCATCGGCGCGTGGCGCGGCGCCGTCGCGGATGGTGCCGGCGCCGGGTCGCTCGCCGCCCACACCCTGGTGCAGCTCGGCGCCGGGCCGGTGACGCCCGAGGCCGAGCGCACCCTGGACGTCGCCATGACCCTGTACGCCGAGCACGAGTTCAACGCCTCCACCTTCGCGGCGCGAACCGCAGCCTCCACCCTCACCGACTTCCACTCCGCGATCACGGCAGCCATCGGCACGCTGCGCGGGCCTCTGCACGGCGGCGCCAACGAGGCGGCGCTCGACCTGATCCGCTCCTTCGACGACCCGGACGCGTCGGAGGAAGGCGTCATGCGGGCGCTGGCGGAGAAAAGGCTGATCATGGGGTTCGGCCACCGCGTCTACCGTAGCGGCGATCCCCGCTCACCGATCATCGAGGCGTGTGCGGAGCGGCTGGTGGCCGAGCACGGCGGCGCCGATCTTCTGGCCATCGCGCGCCGCGTCGAGGCGGTGATGCGGCGGGAGAAGGGACTGTTCCCGAACCTGGACTTCTACAGCGCCGTGGTGTTCCACCAGCTCGGCATCGAGCAACGCCTGTTCACGCCGGTGTTCGTGATCGCCCGTCTGACCGGCTGGGCCGCGCATGTCATCGAGCAGCTCGCCGACAACAAGCTGATCCGCCCCACCGCCGAGTACGTCGGCCCCGACGACCGCCCGTTCGTGCCGCTTTCGGAGCGCTCTACTCCTTGAGCGCCAAGTGGACGATGACCGGCAGCGCGACGCCTGCCGGCAGCGTGCCGGTCAGGCGCAGCCAGCCGCCGAAGTGGCGGAGGCGCGCGAAGGTGGTCGGTCCCGGCGTGCTCGGCAGCGCGATCTCCGTGCCCTCGTCGGTCCAGTGGATGCCGTCCGGCGCGATCTGCACGCGGGCGACCGCACCGGCGGGAGCCTCGCCGTCGATGAGGCGGAGGAAGAAGATCGCCTCGCGCGCCCATGACGATTCGTACGGCTCGGTGGCGAACTTGCCTTCCCAGGTGGTGCCCAGCTCGATCGCCGCGGTGTGACTCTGCCTCATCGTTCCTCTCCCCTCACGTGGCCGTGGAGACCGCGACGCTGTCCACGTACAGGAACGCGCGCGTGGCCGCGTCGCTCTCCACGAAGAACGCGACGTTCAGCATCGACCACAGGTTGGGCATCGCCGGCAGCCGCATCGGCTCGATGCCGGCCACGTCCAGGTCGCGCTCGTTGCAGCGGAATCCCAGGAAGCGCATGCCGGCCAGGTCGAAGTCCAGCCGCAGGTAGTACCAGTTGTGCTTGGTGGCGATCTCGTTGTAGCAGAGCCGCTGGCCGCCGCCCGGAACGTCGACCCAGTTTCTGGACTTGAAGTGGAAGTGCGACCAGGTCTTGCCGCGGGTGCCGATGTCGTGGAGCGGCTCGCGCTCGTTCTTGTACTGCCAGCACTCGGCTCGCCGGCCCTCGAAGGCGTTGAGGTAGCGGATGTGCGGCATGACCCGGAGCGGCTCGGCCGCCTGCCCGTCGGCGTGCTGGAGGTCGAGCAGGACTCCGAACGCGCGCACCGCCGTCTCGCCGAGCTCCAGCTCGTTCGCCTCCGGCTTGAAGGTGACGATCGCCTCCACGCGCAGCGGTCCGGCGGTGCGGAAGGTGGAGCGCTTGATCGCCGTGCAGAAGGTGCCGGGCTTGGCGCGCGTGGCCAGCTTCAGCGCGTAGGCGCCGCCGATCGCGCCGGAGGTGCCCGCGTCCCACGTGGTCAGGTTGCTCAGCATCGGCGGGCGCATGTCCATGTACTCCGGCAGCATGGCGTCAACACGGTCCTCGTAGTTGCCGATCAGCGCGCCCCAGCCGTTCACGCCGTCGTTGAAGTCGTCGTAGAACAGGAGCCGCTGCAGCGGCTCGAACAAGCTAAGGGTCGTGTGTGCCCGCATGGCGGCACTGTGGCACACCAAGCGGTAAGGGTGAAAGCGTCAGCGCGAAGTACGCGCTACCTTGGTGACGGAAGAGAACCAAGCCATCACGCCAGGCCAATCAGCGGGCAGACGCGCGTCTTGACCGCGAGTAGCGGCGAGCGCGACGATGGGCACGATCGGATCAGTGGTAAACGACGAACAGGAGAAGGTATCGTTCCTCAAGGCGCTGCGAAGCTTGACGGACAACCTCAGCACAGACATTGCGACCATGGACGGTCAGTGGACGGTCAAGGGCTTTATCGACGTGTATCGCAGCATTTACACTATCTCGTCCGACACCAAGGTGGTCTCGAAGATTCTCGAGATTCACCTCTTTCCGAGACTACTCGCCTTCGCGGAGGAGATAGGGTACGGAATCGTTCTCGCGGATCATCAGAACTACTACCCGGACATCTCGTTTGTGAAGGCCAACTCGGACCTGAAGTTCGCCGTCGACTTCAAGACGACATACCGGCGGGCAACGACCCCTGAGTTCTGTAACGGGTTCACGCTCGGCTCACACGGCAAGTATTTCACGGATCGAGACAGCACGAAGAACATACAGTTCCCGTACAAGGAGTACGCCGGCCACTATTGTTTGGGTATCATCTATTCGCGTCACGCCGACCGGGACGTCGATGAGACTCGAGCGTATCGAATCGAGGATCTTCAGTCGATCGCTTCAGTTATTCGAGACATTCAGTTCTTCGTTCAAGAGAAGTGGCGGATTGCTTCGGATCAACGCGGCAGCGGGAATACGGCGAACATCGGCAGCATCAACAGAATCGACGACATCGTTGCGGGTAACGGAATGTTCTCGGTGCTCGGAGAAGAATGGTTCGACGACTATTGGATGAACTACGGGAAGATCACGGTAAAGGATCCTTCTGGAAAGACCCGCCCAATCCGAAGACTGACGGACTTCGTCAGTTACCGTGGCGGTGATCCGACGCAGGTGGTGCCGAAGGCGACACGTCCTTCCAAGAGCAGTTGATGATGCGAGTCCAGGTACCACCGATCAAGTGCCAAGGTATCAAAACCAAGCTGGTACCCACCATTCTACGGGAGATCGAGCGCGATCCAGCCGGGGTCTGGGTCGAGCCTTTCCTAGGTTCCGGAGTGGTGGCTCTGAACGTGGCCCCGCGGCGAGCCTTGCTCGCAGACAGCAATCCACACCTGATCCGGTTCTATCAAGCCGTCAAGGACGGTGCCGTCGATGGATCGAAGACCAGAAGGTACCTCGAGCGGGAAGGCGATCTCTTGGCGAATCGGGGGCAAGACCACTATTACCATGTGCGCGATCGTTTCAACTCGAGTGGGGATCCGCTGGATTTCCTGTTCCTTAATCGATCCTGTTTCAACGGAGTCATCCGATTCAACAAGCGAGGGGGATTCAATGTCCCGTTCGGACACAAGCCGCAGCGGTTCGCTCCGGCCTACATCACGAAGATCGTCAATCAGGTCGAGTGCTTCCGAGCGGCCACGGAGCTGTTCGACTGGCGGTTCGCGTGCCAGGACTACCGGATCACTCTCGGGGAAGTGAGAGAGGGTGACTACGTATACTGTGATCCTCCGTATGTCGGCCGCCACGTAGACTATTATGACAGTTGGGATGAGGAGTCGGAGACGTCACTGTACGAGAGACTGCGGAAGAACCCGTGCCGGTTCATGTTATCTACGTGGCACAGCAACGAGTACCGAACGAACGTATATCTGCAGACGCTCTGGGGTACGTTCGAGATCTCGACGCAGGAGCACTTTTATCATGTCGGTGCACGCGAGACGAACCGAAAGCCGATGCTGGAGGCGTTGGTCACGAATCACGTTCGCGCATCGCCCAGGGAGGAGCATGAGAGGTCGGACGAACAGTTGATGCTCTTCGAAAGAAGCGGCTGGTACGTCGGCAGTGGGGCGAGATCAGCCGCGGACGATCGCATGAACGATGTTTGAGCGGTTGCGCAAGCTGGACGCCGAATTCGACCGCATGCGGGGCGAGATCGCGCGTGCGTTCGCCGATGCGACCGAGCACGACGTCCAGGCTCTGACCGATGAGGCCGTAAAGGCTGCGCGCAGACACCGCGGGATCCCAAGGACTCCGCCGTGCTGGCGCCGCTGGTGGCCGCGAAGGCCGACCTCCTGGTGACCGGTGACGTTGATCTCCTGGCGCTCCGCAGCCGCCATCCGATCGAGACGCCGACAGAGTTCGGGAGTCGTCTCTGAGATGGTGTGCATCGCATGAAAACGGATGAGGTCCTGGAGCGGCTCGCCGCCTACGCGGCGGAGCCGCCGCCGTTCCCGCAGGCAGCCCACGACGGCGCTCGCCTGTGTCTGCTGGATGCGCTGGGCTGCGCCGCGTTGGCGCTGCGCCACCCTGCCTGCACGCGCCTCTTGGGACCGTTCGTCCCGGGCCAGGACGCAGCCGTGCCCGGCGGCGCCCGGGTGCCCGGCACGGCGCTTGCGCTGGACCCGATCCAGGCGGCGTTCAACATCTCGACCCTGATCCGCTGGCTGGACTACAACGACACGTGGCTGGCGGCCGAGTGGGGCCACCCCTCCGACAACATCGGCGCGCTGCTGGCGGTGGCAGACCATCTGTGCCGTAGCGGGCAGCGCCGCGTCACGATGCGCGAGCTGGAGTCGCTGATCGTGCGCGCCTACGAGATCCAGGGCGTGCTGGCGATCGACAACAGCTTCAACCGGGTCGGCTTCGACCACGTGCTGCTGGTGAAGCTGGCCTGCGCGTGCACGGTGACCGCGCTGCTCTCAGGCGACGCCCGGGCGGTGGCGGACGCCGCGTCGCAGGCGCTGGTCGACGCCGGCCCGCTGCGCACGTACCGCCACGCGCCGAACACCGGGTCGCGCAAGTCCTGGGCGGCCGGCGACGCCGCGGCGCGCGCGGTGCAGCTCGCCTACCTGACGATGCGCGGGGAGCCGGGCTACCCGCGCGCGGTGGAGACGCCGCGCTGGGGCTTCGACGCGGTGCTGCTGCGCGGGCAGCCGCTGCGCTGCGGGCCGCTGGCCAGCCACATCGTCGAGCACGTGCTGTTCAAGGTCGACTTCCCGGCGGAGTTCCACGCGCAGACCGCGGCCGAGGCGGCGATCGCCCTGCACCCGCGGGTGCGCGAGCGGCTGGACGAGATCGAGCGCATCGACATCCGCACCCAGGAGGCCGCGGTGCGGATCATCGACAAGACCGGCCCGCTGGCCAATCCGGCCGACCGGGATCACTGCCTGCAGTACATCATCGCGGTGGGACTGCTGGTCGGCGAGCTGACCGACCACCACTATGACGACGAGTTCGCGGCTGACGCGCGCATCGACCGGCTGCGCAGCCTGATGCGGGTGGCCGAGGAGCCGTCGTACAGCGCCGGCTACCTGGATCCGGCGGAGCGCTCGATCACCAACGCCGTGCAGGTGCACTTCACCGACGGCACCAGCACGGATTCCGTGGAGGTGGTCTATCCGATCGGCCATCCGCGGCGGCGCGCGGAGGCACTGCCGCGGCTGCGGCGCAAGCTGCGGGCCAACCTGGCGACGGCGTTCGACGGCCGGCGGGTGGAGCGCATCGCGGCCTGGTTCGACGACGGCGCCGCGCTGGCAGACATGACGGTGTCGGACTTCATGGACGCTCTGGTTGTCGAGCCGTGACCTCGACGGGAGGAAGCGAATGCACGTATTGATCACCGGTTCCGCCGGCAGACTGGGCCGGGTGCTGGTCGCGGGCCTGTCCGCACGGCACCGGTTGCGCGGCTACGACCTGCAACCGACGCCCGGAGTCGAGGATTCCGTGGTCGGCGACCTGCAGGACCTGGAGCGGCTGACCGCCGCGGCGGACGGAGTGGACGGCATCGTCCACCTGGGGGCCGTCGTGG
>JAPPNY010000258.1 GCA_028818385.1 Spirochaetaceae bacterium | reverse complement strand
CGTGTTTCTCCCATGCCAACGCCGGTCCGACCCGGCCGGTGGGGAAGCTTGACATAGATCAGGTCGCCGTCGAGCTCTCGGGACAGGCGGCTCAGGAAGATCCGCGTGCCGGGCTCCATCGGCGCCGGTACCACCGTGGAACGGCCGCCGTCTCCGGGTTCTGCTTCTTCCTCCTGCGCTTCGGTGAGATCGGGGTCCACTGCCGGCGCCCGTTCACCGGGCGGTCGCGGGCTGTCGCCTGCCTCTCTGCCCGGCTCCGGGCCGTCGGTGATCGAAGGCTGCACCGTCTCCTCAAGGGACCGCTCGCTGGCGGGGAGCATGCCTGCGTCCCCGTCAGCGGTCAGCACGCCGGCCTTGGCGCGCTGGCACGCGATGTAGTGGACCAGGAGGGAGTATGGGGCGTTCAACGAAACCGACAGCACGTAGATCGATGGCAGCATCAGGTGGGAGAACTCGAACTGGAGCGCCGCGGCGCCGGTGAAGAGGATGGCGGTGCAGCCCCCGGACGGCAGCAGCGTACCGCCTACCAATGCCATGGTGATCTGGAACCGCGTTCTGAAGCGCATCACGTAGAGAATCATGGCGCTCTGGAAGTGGATGGTGGGTCAGGTGAAGAACGCGGACAGCCCCCAGTACAGCAGGCGGCGGGAAGCGGAAACCGTCTCCCAGGTGCCGAGCGGACCGATCACGGTGAACAGGATCGCCGTGAGCATGGCACCCAGGAAACCCATGGCGACCATGTCCGGAGCCAGCAGCTCACGATACGCCAGTGGCTTGAAGCTCTGCCTGATTTCCTTGACGGGAACGTTTGTCTCGTTCACGGGAGTGTCAGTGCTGTTTCACGAAGCCGATGCCTCGAATCCGTGAATCACAGAGTACATAGAATCAGAATTCCGCGCACGAGAGCGTTCCATGCATGAGATTCCTCGCATGGAAGGAAATCATTTGGGCCCGGAAACTGTCTGATGGCCGGTGGCGCAAACCGCCGAATAGCTTAGTTCCTCCGGCCATTAGGGTCAACGGATGCCGTCAGCCCCGGTCGCAGGAATGCGTCGCAGGAATGCAGTGACGCACCCGGCGGCTGAGCGGCAGCGGCATTGACCACTCCGAACGACTTCTGTTATGCAAAAGACGCGGATACTTCATCAGGACCAACGGACGAGTGACAATCAGGCGTCTTGTCAGCGACGGGAGAACAGGCTGGCATGTGGAGGTGAGCGGGTATTCGGTGAGCCTCCGGGAAACCATGCGGTTCGTGTATCGCGAGATGATGGACGTGCGCATGGTGGCGGTGTCGTGGACTTTGGCCGGTACCTTCGTGGTTCTCGTCACGATCATCGCGCCGTTCGGCACCGACTCGGTCCCGGTGCCGGTGCGGTTGGCGCACTGGGGCCTGTGCGCCGTTCTCGGCTGGCCCGTATGCTACGGCACGACCGCCGCGGCGCTTTATATCGTTCGCTCGTGGCCCGCGTTCTCAGCGGCCTTGGGGCTGGTGATGACGGTGTTGGTCCTGGCCGCGTGCTGCACCGCGATGATGCACACATTGGGTGAGCTGATCGCTCCGGATCCATTCAGCGTGGGTTTGCACGAGAGGTACCTCATGGCAATCGTAGCGATACTGGGCGGCCAGGTTCTCCTCTGCTACGTGGCGTGCATGCAGGCCGCGCAGAAGCTGGTGGAGCGGCGACGACCTGAAGCGGTACCGGGCTCCGGACCGGCGAGCGTCGGCACGGATGCCAACCGCGCTCCCAACGGAGGCGCAGCCGAGTCTTCGCAGCCGGATCCTGCTGTCGCCGAGTTGGGCGACGGCGCGCAGTCTCCGAGCGGGACGCGTGGATCGAACGAGCGACGGGACCGATTCCATGATCGCCTGAGCGCCGAGGTGGGTCGGGACATCGTGTATCTCAAGGTGGATGGTCACTACATCGACGTGATGACCACGACCGGCTCCGCGGTTGTCATGATGAGCCTGACGGACGCTGTCGCCGATCTCGGCGATCTGGGGATGCAGGTGCATCGTTCCTATTGGATTGCGCATGAGCATGTCAGGGACACGGTGCGACGCGATAATCGAACGATGTTGAGGCTTACCGGCGGTCACCGCGTTCCGGTAAGCAACACGTACCTTCCCGCCGTGAGAGTCCGTCATATGCGCCGCGATGGTCGGAGTCGAGCGCGCTCGTGAACGTTCTTTCTCGCGATGCGCGAATCAACGTGGGCGCAGGATGCCCACCATGTCCGGTTCATGATCCACCAGAAGCACTCTCAGGGAGACCGGATCAATCGCGGTTGATGCGGCTGTCAGCCAAGGTACGGGATACGGACGGTGAGGGGCTCGGCATGGTGGTGCGGCGGCCATCCGAACCGGCCGGCCCGGTGAGCGCCGCGCTCAGCAGGCGCTTCTGGACGGCCCAGCCGTCCTCCGGGGACAGACGCTCGCAGTAGATCACGCGGCCGCCGTCGAGGACGGCGATCGGCCTCCCGGCCCGGTAGGCGACCCGGTTCCCGGTGCGCGCGGCCACCTTGGCGCCGGACGGCGTGGTCACTCCCAGTGCGTTCACGGGATCGACCGCGCTCAGGACGGTGACCTCGTCGTCCGCTTCGCCGCGCCGCACCTCGCGCAGGGCGCCGACGGCCTCCGGCAGCGCGAACTGCTCGCCGCCGACGCCGGACACGAAGTGGCCGCCGCGGATCTCGCCCCGCGTCTCCAGCCGGCGCAGGGTGCGCACCAGCTCCCGCCACGGCGGCAGGTGCGGCTCCCGGTCGGTGAGGCGGCGGAATACCACGCCGTACCGCCTGAGCAGCGCGCGGGCGGCGGTCTCGCGCGCCTGCTCGTCGTCATCCCCGTCCGCGGCAGGCGCAACCGTCCGCGCCAGCGACCAGCGGCCGGCGGTCTCCAGGGACGACTGCTGCCGGCGATAGCCGGCGCCGGGGCGGCGGTCCCCGAAGCGGCGCCGGGCGCCGTTCCCGGAGCGGCCGGCGGGCGAGGCCGGTCCGATCAGCGCGCGCAGCCCGGCGAAGCCGTCGCAGGTCACCAGGCCGGCCGCAACCAGCTCGCCGAGCGCTCCCTCCACCTGCGTGCGCAGCAGCCGCGTGCCGGCGACGATGTCGTCGAAGAAGGAAGCGCCCGCTTCCCGGAGCAGGGAGTGCACGGTCCGCGCCGTGGCGGTCGACAGTTCGGGTGCCGCGCCCGCGGCCAGCCGCTGCCACACCGGCCGGCGCTCGCGGTCGAGCAGCGCGATGCGGGTCGCCTTGACCGGCCCGCCTGCGGTGTCGTCCGGGAAGCGGGCCCACACCACGCGGCCCGACAGGCACAGAGCGTCGAGCCACGCCGGGTCGTAGTCACGCACGCGCAGCGGCAGGACCGCCCGCTCCCAGGCCGCCGCCGGCAACTCGACGCCGTCCATCACAGCCAGCACCTCGGCCAGGCCGTCCGGTCCCGTCATCCGGTGCGCCGGCCCGACGTGCTGCCAGCGCATCAGGAAGCGCACGTAGTCGGCCTTGGAGACCGGCTCGATCTCCCGCCGCAGGCGGTCCAGCGTGTAGCGGTTGATGCGCGCCAGCAGCCGACGTTCGCACCACTCGACCTCGCCGTCCGCGTCCGCCGCCCCCGTGAAGTTGCCCTGCATCACGAAGCCCTCGGTCTCCAGGGCGGTGAGCGCCGCCGCCACCGCTCGCGGCGGCTGTCCGATGGAGGCGGCGAGTTCGGCCTCCGTCACCGGGCCGAGCGCTTCCAGGCGGCCGCGCAGCAGCTCGCGCAATGCCTCGTCGGCTTCATAGCTGCGCAGGTAACGGGCGTTGAGGGTGAGCTCCGGGGTGCGCCCGGCCTCCGGTGCCAGCGCCTGCCACTCCGGCAACCGCTCGGCGGCTACCCACAACGGGCCGGCCGCGGAGCTCTGCCGCGTGGCCCGGCCCGCAGCGACCAGCTCCTCGAGCGGCTCGACCCAGCCGCGGGTGCCGTCGCCGCGCCGGCCCTCGGCGTCGGTCAGATAGCCCAGCAGAACCAGGGCGTCGTGCAGGTCGTCGGCGTCCTCGACCCGAGGCCACGCCTCGTTGCGCACGCGGGCGATCGCCGCGGAGTCCAGCGCGCCCAGCTCGCGCGCCTCCTGCGGGTCCAGCCAGCGGCGGTTGCGCACCGCCTGCGTGCGCCGCTCCTCCAGCGGCGCGTCGTCCAGGAAGGCGTACGGACGGGCGTTGAGGATCTCCTGCGCGAACGGGGACGGCTCTGAGAGATCGCGGCAGACCAGCGTCAGTTCGCCGGACCGGACCGCGCCGATCAGCGTCTGCAGCGCCTCGATGTCCATCGCCTCGGTCAGGCAGTCGTCGATGGTCTGCGCCACCAGCGGGTGGTCGGGCACTTCCCGCTCGCCGGTCAGGTTCTCGGCGCAGGCGAGCTGGTCCGGGAACACCAGCGCCACCAGGTCCTCCGCCTGCATGCGCTGCAGGTAGGGCGGCGTCCGGCGCCCGCCGCGCCAGCGGGGCACGGCCAGCGCGCGCGAGGCGTTCCAGCGCCAGCGGACCTGGAACATCGGCGCGTCGAGCAACGCCTGCACCAGTACCTCACGGACCGTCTTCGGATGCAAGTAGCTCCACACCTCCTCCATGCGGAAACTGTGCGTGGGGCCGAGCGACAGCACGATCGCGTCGTCGGTGGCCGCCGCCTGCAGCTCGAAGTTGAAGGTGCGGCAGAAGCGCTTGCGCAGCGCCAGCCCCCAGCCGCGGTTGAGCCGCGAGCCGTGCGGGGAGTGGACGACCAGGTGCATGTCGCCGGCCTCGTCGAAGAACCGCTCCATCACCAGCGTGCGCGCGGTCGGCATGGCGTCCAGGGCGTTGCGGCCCGCGGTGAGATACTCGGCGGCCTGCTCGGCCCCGCTCGCCGGCATCCCCGGCAGCGATTTCAGCCACGCGGTCGCGGCCGGCACCGCCGGGTCGCCGCGCTCCTCCGCTTCGCGGATCGCCGCCTCCGCTCCTGCGCGCAGCTCGGACACCGAGGCCGACAGCTCCGGGGTGCGGCCCGGCGCCTCGCCCAGCCAGAAGGGGATGGTGGGACGCTGGTCGCCGGCATGGGCGACGCGCACGGTGCTGCCGGTCACCTGCAGGATGCGCCAGGACGTGTTGCCGAGCTGGAATACGTCGCCGGCCATGCTCTCGATGGCGAAGTCCTCGTGGATGGTGCCCACCATGGTCTCGTCCGGCTCGGCGCGCACCTCGTAGTCGAAGGTGTCGGGGATGGCGCCGCCGCCGGTCAACGCGACCAGGCGGGCGCCCCGGCGGGCGCGCAGGCGGCCGTTGACCGCGTCCAGGTGCAGGTAGGCGCCGCGCCGCCCGCGGCGGGTGGTGAAGCCTTCGGCGAGCATGCGGACCACCGTGTCGAAGCGGTCGCGGGCCAGGCCGCGGTACGGATACGACCCGCACACCACCCGGTACAGCTCGTCGGCGGACCACTCGCGCGCCGCGCACTCGGCGACGATCTGCTGCGCCAGGATGTCGAGCGGGGCCTCGGGAATCGGAATCTCGTCCAGGTCACCGCGCGCGGAGGCCGCCAGCAGCGCGCACCCTTCCACCAGGTCGTCGCGGCTGAGCGGGAACAGCCGTCCCTTGGGCGTCGCGCCGACCGCGTGGCCGGAGCGGCCGACGCGCTGCAGAAAGGCCATGATCGAGCGCGGCGAGCCGAGCTGACACACCAGGTCGACGGAGCCGATGTCGATGCCCAGCTCCAGCGACGCGGTGGCGACCAGGGCGCGCAGCGATCCCTGCTTGAGCCGCCGCTCCGCGTCCAGGCGCGTCTCCTTGGACAGGCTGCCGTGGTGGGCGGCCACCGCGTCCGGTCCCAGGCGCTCGCTCAGCTCGTGCGCGGCGCGCTCGGTCATGCGCCGCGTGTTGACGAAGATCAGCGTGGTGCGGTGCGCGGCGATCAGCTCGCACAGGCGGGCGTAGATCTCCTCCCACACCTCGTTGGACATGACCGCCGCCAGGGGCGAGTCCGGCAGCTCCAGCGCCGTGTCCATGCGGCGGCGGTGGCCGACGTCCACGATCGCGCACGGATCGCCCGACGGCACCAGGTACTCGGCCACCCGCTCGATCGGCTTCTGCGTCGCCGACAGGCCGATGCGGCGGGGAGGCGCCTCGGTCAGCGCCTGCAGCCGCTCCAGGCTGAGGGCGAGGTGGGAGCCGCGCTTGGAGCCGACCACGGCGTGGATCTCGTCGACGATCACGGTCTCCACGGTGCGCAGCATGCGCCGGCCGCCGTCGGCGGTGAGCAGCAGGTACAGCGACTCCGGGGTGGTCACCAGGATATGCGGAGGGCGGCGGGTCATCGCCGCGCGCGCCGCGGACGGCGTGTCGCCGGTGCGCACCAGGGAGCGGATCGGCGCCGATCCCTCCTGTCCGTCAGCCCCTTCCGGATGGAGAAGGCCGTGGATGCCGGCCAGCGGCTGCTCCAGGTTGCGGTGGATGTCGTTGCTGAGCGCCTTCAGGGGCGAGACGTACAGGACCGAGGTTGCTTCGGTCAGCGTTCCGTCGACCGAGCGGCGCACCAGACCGTCGATCGCGGACAGAAAGGCGGCCAATGTCTTCCCGGAGCCCGTGGGCGCCGCGATCAGGGTGTGCCGGCCGTCGCCGATCTGCTCCCAAGCGTGCTCCTGGATCTCGGTGGGAGTGGTGAATGCGTTGCGGAACCATCCGGCGACCGCCGGATGGAATCGCTGCAGCGGATCAACGGTGCCGTTCATCGGGCGCGGACACAGAGAAACCCTCGCGTCCCGCGGGGCCTCATCGTTCGGTCCGACGTTGTCGCTGCGCTACCGAGCTGCGATCAATGGCCGCCGAACGGACAATCCGCGCCGAGGTCATAGTCCGCCTTGGCGGGCGACGCCTCAATCACGGGGGCCGTCTGCACGGTGGCCGCGGCAGTGGCGTTGGTCACGAACACCACGGCCATGACAGCCGCCGCCAGCAGTGTCGCGATCCCGATGATCAGGGTTCTGCGTGTCACGCCGGCCAACGTAACCGGCGGCCGGCAGTCTGTCAAACGGGCGAGCGCGGACGGTTCCTCAGGAACGCGCAAGGGAGTGTTTCACCGGCTGGCAGCGGCGCGAGGTTGCGGGAGCGAGGCAGGCAAGAGAAGCCGAATCCCTACGCGATGCAGCGTCATCCGGTAGTTCGGCTTCTCTTCCGGGACGTATACGCCACTCGCCGTCTTGATCTTCGTCCCGGTCTCCTTGAATGGGAGCTGCCACGACGGCTCGTAGAACGCCTCCACGGCGCTTCCTCTCCCCAACCTCACGCCGACGGCGACCTCCGGCCGCACGTACCATCCCCTGCGGTACGTGTTGTAGTAGTCCGTGTCGCTCAGAATATGCGTGTCCCGATCATCTACCGTCGGCAGGAACGAGACCGCGCCCCCCAGCCTCCCGTAGAGCCCGTCCCTCGCCGCCCCCAACTCCACGAAGGCGCCAACATCGAACACTTGGTGGAGCACCAGGTACCGGACGAGCTCTTCGTCATCGGCGAACCGCCCCTGACTGCCGGGGTATTGGTACTCTCCGCCGCGGGCCGCCCAAGCATGATACGTGCCGCGATATCCGACGCGTGCAAACGAACGCAGGAACACTTCTCCGCGCGTCTCCTCCACCAGCATGACATCGGCCGAGAGCTCCCAGCTCGCGCCGACAAGATCGGATGGGCTGACCGAACGGTGGGTAACGGCAGCGGTCGTCGCATCCAGATAGTCCAGGTTCACCAGCGTCCCGTCCCGTGCATGAGCCAGATAACGGACTCCGCCGTTCAGGCGCAGGCGCCCCCGCGTGCGGTAGCTGAGATGGATTCCGGCCAGGCCGGCAGGAGCTTCCCAGGTCAGGCGACTCAAGTGCTCCGCGGCATGTGCCGGCCGAGCTTCCACGATCTCTTCCGTCTTCGCCCAGACGACTCCGAGTTCCACGCCGACCGCCCACCCCGGCGTCTGCTCGCAGCACCGCGGAGACGGCGGTGCGTCCGCACCTGCCGTACCGACCAGTACGGCCAGGACAGCGAACGACAGGCATTGCCGTCTACCCACTTCGCTCGTCGATGTGGGTCTCCACCCGTCAGCGTCGCCCGACGCAGCTATTCCCCCGGACTCTCGACGCCCGATTCAGCGTTCGGCACGAAGGTGATCACGATCCTCGCCAGGTCGAGATCGTCCTTGTCCCTCTCCAGATAGAACGGCCGCGTCGGCGACTCTACGAAAAGTCTTTCCTGTGATCCGTACACAAGCATCTCGTCATCGCAGCGGTATCCTCCTCCCGGGCATCGGGGGTAACCGTATCCATAGACCTTGTACGGTCGATCGGCCTCCTCCTCGAAGAACTCAATACCAGCAAAGTTCCTGACTACATAGCTATCGGCCGCCGAGTCCGGGCTGTCCGTAACGCTCGCGACCGCGACAGAGATTGAAAACGATCGGGTTTCGTTGCCTTCCAGGTGCATGACGTCGCTCGTCTCTCGAATCTCAAACCCTGTGCCATCCTCTTGACGAACGCGGAAACGATGGTTTCTCATCGTGAGTCGTACGCTTGCCCGCTCGCTCGCCGTATTGACGACCTCCAAAGTGTACCCTACCAAGGGGAAATCGGTTACAAGAACACCCGGCGCGCGATAGCATGCGGTTACCAACGCGCCTGACGCCGCGACACAACACCAGACAAGCAGCGAGGTGATACGTCGTTTCAGCACTGCCCTGCTCCCTGTCGTGGTGCGGCCGGCCGTACGTTCAATCCACGCCTCAGGGCATTCAGAAGAGCGCTCAACGAGTACCGGGTCGACCGTCCGGAAGGATCGATGACCGGGTACAAACCGTCGGCATCTCTTGTGAAGTCTGACAGCGTTGTAGGGTTGGGAGTATAGCTCGGTCGCGCATTCGGACTGAGCCCGTAGAGCTTCTTGATGGTATAGATGTCCCAGGGCGTGAAGTACGTGTTTCCATTGACCGGTCCCCATACCGCTTTGTTGCATCGCCACACATCCCATGGCTCACCAGACGACCTGAGCTCCAATCCGTTATAGTGCATCGCCGAGAGATAGTCGTATGGAGTGGAATAGGTGGTTGCGTTGGGCTGTGTCCACGTATGAAAGAAGAACCAATAGCGATTGTCGTGCCGGATTATGTCGTAGTTCGTGCCGGTGAGGCCCGAGACCTCGATGTAGGTGTTGCGGTCTTCTCGCTGATGCTCGTGCAGCAACCCGAAGACATGGCCCATCTCATGATTGAACGTATGTTCGTGTTCCACGTCGGCCGAGTTCATATTCAACACCGAGTACTTCACCCTGCCCACGGTAGCTTCGCCGCTGAAGAACATCGTCCTCTTCGAGATCTTCAAGTAGGGGCTCGTGCCGCGCGCGTGCTGGTATACGAGCGATGTATTGTTACCACCATTGGTGCTGACCTCTACGAGTGTCATTTGTGTTCCCGTCGCCATCCGTGCGATGGCGGCACGCATCCATTTTTTCTCCGTCTCTGAGAGAACCGGGTCGAAGAAATAGAAGACAATGGCGCGAGGCCAGAATGAGTATCGACACAGGGACGCAAGGAAACGGCCGTAGCATTCGTAGTTCGATCCGGCGGCAAAGCCGCGCTGCGATTGGTGCTCATTGGACTGTATCCACAGCAGAAACTCCTGGGAAGTAAGAGTCTGGTAGCCCATTTCAATCATGCCGTCGTCAGAGCGGATCGTATGAGGTTCCCCTATGGGGTTATCGTTGTCGTCATAACGTTGCACCGTGACTTCGATCGTCGGTATAGCGGCGTACTCATCCTCAAGATCGTCAGCCAGTGCTGCAAAATCAGCGGCCAATGCCGGGTCGTCTGCCATGAGCGAGCTTATCTCCTGCTGCTCTTCGTCCGTCACGTCGTCGGAGCTGTCCGGATTCAGCACGCGCTCTGTGGCCCAGTTTCCGTCCCTCTCTCGCTTCAGTGCGCGGCTCAGGGTCGCATACCGGGAATCTCGTTCAGCGCTCCGTGCCGCAGCGGCGTCTACAGCAGCCAAGGCTTTGTCCAGAGACGCGTTTATCATGGCTTGAATGTTGGGATAGCCTCCAAGCGTCGTATCGAGGGCGACTTCGATCGGCTCTTCCTGCAGGGTGAGCTGCGTACAGGAGAGGATGCCGACGAGCATGCCGGCAGCCGCCGCATACAACAGTAGACTCCGTTTTGTCTTCATGTCATCGATCTCCCTGAGCGACGGCCGGGTGCGTCTGCCGCCGAAACGGTCCGCCGGACGGCCGCGCCGGTGAGGCCCAGCCCGTCTTTGACCAAGTGGCGGCCACCTACGCTTCCTCCTGAAACAGGGGTAGTGCGGGCCAACCCCACCACACCCGACCGTCTGTCAGTTGCGCTCTCGTAGGGCGCTGCCCCGTGGCGATGATCTGGTTCCCGGCTCAATGCATCACCTCCCGTCTGCTACATATCGATGGTCGAGATCCTGTTACCTCTATACGACAGCGGGCCCCGCGGTCCCGTACATCAGCCATTTCCGTAATTCGGGCTTCCGAATTCCCGAGACGTGGCGGAATCGACGTCGGTGGACAGCTATGCGGCCGACGGGTCGTCGCCGGCGATGGCGCAACCGCGCACGCCGCCCGGCTCGGTGACCATGAGTATAGAAACGCCTCGGGTGTCGCCGTTCTCTGCACCGCGCACGTGCGCAGTCTTCGCCCTCGTCTCTCGCGCGCCGTCCGACCTGCTTTGACGTTTCATGCACGCACGGGGCCATGCCGGTGGCAGGTCACGGAGGGCCAGCAGGCCCGGCGTCCGCCCGGTCAGCCGGTGTGTCGCGGGAAGGTCGTCGTGTCGGAGCAGCTACCGACCACCGATCATCCGGTCCGCTAGTCGTAGCGGATGCGGGGGTCGAGCATGGCCAGGGCGATGTCGGCCAGCAGGTTCCCGATCAGCAGGAAGATCGCGTAGAACTGCAGGATGCTGGCCGCCATGAAGATGTCCTCGCCGAGCACGGCCTCCAGCAGGAGCGGTCCGGCGGTCGGCAGGTTGAGGACGATCGACGTGATCGCTTCGCTGGACAGCAGGGCCGGCAGCGTCATGCCCAGGCTGCTCACGAACGGGTTGAAGGCGATCCGCACGGCGTGGCGGCGGGTGACGATCCGCTCCTTGACGCCCTTGGAGCGCGCCGTGGTGACGTAGGGCTCCCCCAACACGTCGAGCAGGTTGCCGCGCATCACCCGGATGGTGCCGGCGGTGCCGGCCGTGCCGATCACGACGATCGGGATCCACAGGTTCTTGATGAAGTCCAGCACCCTCATGACGCTCCAGTCGGCGTCCTGGTACGCCGGTGAGAACATGCTCCCCACGTTCATCCCGAAGGTGAACAAGGCGAGCACCATGAGCGCTAGCGCCAGGAAGAAATTGGGGATGGACAGGCCCACGAAGCCGACGAAGGTGGCGACGTAGTCACGGATGGTGTTCTTGTGGAGCGCCACGTAGATCCCGATCGGTATGCCGATGCCCCAGGTGAAGATCAGGGAGGCGAAGGAGATGATGAAGGTCAGCAGCAGGCGGCCGCCGAGCAGCTCGGCGACGGGCCGCTGGTAGGTGAACGAAATGCCCATGTCGCCCATGGTGAAGTTGCGGATCCAGATCAGGTATTGCTGCCACTTGGGTTTGTCGAGGCCGAAACGGACGCGCAGGTTCTCCACCATCTGCAGGGCGGCCTCCGTGCGGATGCCCGAGCGCTGCTCCTGCAGCTCTGCCAGCATGTTGGTCAGGTAGTCGCCGGGCGCGATCTGGATGGTGATGAAGATGATCAGCGACAGCAGGAAGTAGGCGACGATCATCGACAGGAAGCGCCGCAGCAGGAAGACCTTCATGCCGGCGTCCTTCCCGCAAGCTCCAGCTCGCCGGTGCGCAGGCAAGAGGAGCGGTGGCCGGCTGCGACCTCCACCAGCGGGGTCGCCTCCACCCGGCAGCGGGCTTGCGCATACGGGCAGCGGGGGTGGAAGTGGCAGCCCGGCGGCGGGTTCACGGGACTGGGGACGTCACCTTCCAGGGCGACCTCCGCCGGCTTCTCGTGGGGATCGATGGACGGGGAGGAGGCCAGCAGCGCCTCCGTGTAGGGATGCCGGGGATGGCGGAACATCTCCGCGGCGCCGCCCGTCTCGACGATGCGTCCCAGGTACATGACCGCGACCCGGTCGCTGACGTAGTGCACGACGTTCAGGTCGTGGGCGATGAACAGGTAGCTCAGCCCCAGCTCGCGCTGCAGGTCGATCATGAGGTTCAGGATCTGCGCCTGCACGGACATGTCGAGGGCGGAGACCGGCTCGTCTGCAACCACCAGGGAGGGCGCGAGCGCCAGCGCGCGGGCCAGGCCGATGCGCTGCCGCTGCCCGCCGGAGAACTCGTGCGGAAACCGGTCCGCGTGCTGCGGCCTGAGCCCGACCAGCGACAGCAGGCGCTGCACCTCGCCCCGCATCGCCTGGCCCTTGGCGATCTTCTGCACGATCAGCGGCTCGCCGACGATCTCGGAGACGCGCATCCGCGGGCTCAGCGACGAGAAGGGGTCCTGGAAGACGATCTGCACCTGCCGGTGGTACTCGTGCATCTCCTCGCGCGTGAGGGCGCGGAGGTCCAGCTCCCTGCCGTCCTTCCTGAAGACGACGCGGCCGTCGGTGGGATCGTGCAGGCCGACGATCACCCTGCCGGTGGTGGTCTTGCCGCAGCCGCTCTCCCCGACCAGCCCCAGCGTCTCTCCTGCCGCGATGGAGAAGTCGACGCCGTCGACGGCCCGGACGTGGCCGACCGTGCGCCGCAGCAGCCCCTTCTCGATCGGGAAGTGCTTCTTCAGGCCTGCCACCTCCAGCAACGGACGGGCAGCCGGCCGCTCAGGGGGCATCGCCGCCCTCCGGGTAGAGCCAGCAGGCGACGGTGTGGTCCGGGCCGACCGGCGTGACTTCCGGCTGGGTCCGGCACCGGTCGGTGGCGTGGGCGCAGCGCGGCGCGAACGGGCAGCCCTCGATGACGGTCATGGGGTCGGGCACCGAGCCCGTGATCGCCTCCAGCTTGGACTTGGGAGCGGTGGCCATGGACGGCACCGACCGGAACAGCGCCTGCGTGTAGGGGTGCCGGGGATTGG
This sequence comes from Spirochaetaceae bacterium, assembly GCA_028818385.1. The sequence goes on along the minus strand of JAPPNY010000258.1, from coordinate 7,610 downwards.
CGAACAGTTCCGCCACCGGCGCCTGCTCCATGATCCGGCCCAGGTACATGACGATCACGTCGTCGGCCATCTGCGCGATGACGCCCAGGTCGTGGGTGATGAACAGGATCGACATGTGGTACTCGGCCTGCAGGTCCCGGAGGAGCCGGAGGATCTGCGCCTCGATGGTCACGTCCAGGGCGGTGGTCGGCTCGTCGGCGATGAGCAGCCGCGGCCTGCAGGACAGGGCCATGGCGATCATGGCCCGCTGCCGCATGCCGCCGCTCAACTGGTAGGGGTACTCGTCGACTCGCTGCGCGGGGTCGGGCATGCCGACACGACGCAGCATCTCCGTGGCGTACTCCTTGGCTTCCGCCTTGTCCATGTCCAGGTGGATGAGCACGCTCTCCATGATCTGGTAGCCGATGGTGTAGATGGGGCTCAGCGTGCGCATCGGCTCCTGGAAGACCATCGCGATCTCCTTGCCCCGGATCTCGCGGATCCTGCGGCCCTTGGGCGGAACCCGCGCCAGGTCGACGACCTCGTGCTCCCGGTGCAGGGCGATCGATCCCCCCTCGATGCGTCCCGGCGGGCTCGGCACCAGCCGCAGGATGGTCGCAGCGGTCACGCTCTTGCCGCAGCCGCTCTCGCCGACGATGCCGACGGTGCGGTTGGTCGCGATATCGAAGCTCACGCCGTCGACGGCGCGCACGATCCCGTCATCGGTGTGGAACCAGGTGCGCAGGTCCCTGACTTCGAGCAGCTTCTGGCTTCCGGAAGGGTCTGCGGTCATGGGATCACGTCGCGAACGGATCGGCGGCATCGCGCAATCCGTCGCCGAAGAAGTTGTAGCAGAGCACGACCAGGATGATCATGAGCCCGGGAATGGCCAGCCACAGGTGGTGAACCAGCGCCTGCACGTTCTGGGCGTCCTTCAGCATTACCCCCCAGCTCGTCAGCGGCGGCGTGATGCCGATGCCCAGGAAGCTCAGGCTGCTCTCTCCGAGGATCGTGCCCGGTATGGCCAGCGTGGCGACGACGATGATGTGGCTGAGGGAGCCGGGCAGGAGGTGCTTGTTGATGATCCGCCAGTGGCTGGAGCCGACAACGCGGGCCGCCATCACGTACTCCTCCTGGCGGTAGGCCAGCACCTTGCCGCGCACCACGCGCGCCAGGCTGCCCCAGCCGATGAGCGACAGGATGACCACCACGCCGAGATAGACGAACCCCGAGGGCCAGGTGACGGGGATGGCGGCCGAAAGGGCGATCCACAGCGGTATCTGCGGAAAGGAGATCAACAGCTCGATGATCCGCTGTATGGCGTTGTCCACCATCCTGCCGAAGTAGGCGGAGGCCACCCCCAGGATCGATCCCAGGACAATGGTGATGAGGGTGCCCACCAGCGGGACCGACAGGCTGACCTGCGCGCCGGTCCAGACCCGCGACAGGATGTCCCGGCCCAGGGTGTCCGTCCCCCACAGGAACAGCGTCGCTCCGGAGTCCACGCCGTACAGCCGCACGCTCATCGGGATGAAGCCGACCAGCTTGTAGGGCTCCGAGGCCACGAAGAAGCGGATCGGGTACTTCGTCGTCTTCACCTCCCGGTAGGAGATCGCCAGGGTCGTCATGTCGATGCTCCGTTCGCGGGCGTAGACGAACGGACGCGAGAGCCTGCCCTCCTCGTCCCTGAAATGGACCTTCTGCGGGGGGGCGAACTTGAAGGTGACGTGGAACGCGTCGTGGTGATAGGCGCTGAAGAACGGGGCGAACAGGGCGATGGCATAGAGGACGACCAGGATCACGCCGCTGACGACCGCCAACCGGTTCTTGCTGAAGCGGCGCCACATGAGCGCCCGCACGCTCCGGATCGACGCTGCCTCCGCGATCGCCGTCTGGATCGCCGCCTCGCTCACGGCCTCCCCTTCACCAGCACCTCGACCTCGTGCAGGACCACGTGGTCCCGTGCGCCGGGGGCTCCCGCGACGAGCCGCATGCCCAGGTGGTTGTCCCCGTACACCGCCGGGGGGGAGCCCAGGGCGAAGCGGCACACCGGGAGCTCACCCTCCGAGTCCGGCCACTCGCAGCGGACCGACTCCGGCGGAACCCGCTGGCCGTTGAGATCGAACTCGATCTCGTCGCCCGGCACGATCGCGGGCCGGCAGAGCAGCTCCGCGGGCGAGTCCTCCGGCAGATGCTCACACAGCCGGAAGCGGATCCTGCCCCGCGTGCCCGGCGCGTCCCGCGGCAGGATGATCTCTTCCGCGCGGTAGGGAAAGTCGCCCTTGTACCCTGCCCGCCGGCCGGCGTTCGACCCCCAGATCGGATAGAAGGCGTAGTGGCGGTCGTGCTCGTCGACCCGTTCCGGGTCGCGCAGCGTCCGCAGCATCGGGAAGCGCGAGACATCGAAGACGTTCTGTGTGGAAAACCCGTCGGCGCCGGCGCCGTAGAAGTTGCGCACCGTCGCGCAGTAGTGCTCGGGCGTCTGCGTCAGGTCGCGGTGGTTGTAGCCCAGCCACTCCTGTACCTGCGGATACACGTAGCAGTCCGTGTCGCGGGCTAGCCGCACGAACTCCTCGAAGCGGGGGTTGGGATCGGTGAAGCCGATGTCGCCGGGGACGACGTAGTCGATCAGCCGTTCGCCGATCCAGGCGGGGATGTCGTACCCCGCCCGCAGGCACCCGTCCAGGTGCTGGAGCACGCGCACGCCCAGCAGGAGCCGGCGGCCCCGCCTGGCCCCGACCGCGTCCAGCATCGCGCGCACCCGCCGGACGAAGCCGGTGAGGATCGCGTGGTTTTGCTCCGCTTCGCCCAGGGGGAAGCACGCCGGCAGGCGGGTGAAGTTGAACTCGATGCCGTCCACGTCGAAGAGGGTGGCGACCTCCTCCATGACCGCGAACAGGAAGTCGCGCACCTCCTCCTCGGCGTAGTTGAGCGCGCAGCCCAGCTCGTAGCTGCGCGGGTCGGTGGTGCGCGGCGACGACGGGTCGTACCCCTTGAGGATCCAGTGCGGCTTGTCCTGCGCCAGCCTGGCGAACCAGTCGGCGTTGTGGCCGTGGCGGTCGTTCATCCGGAAGCCGGCGATCATTTCGATGCCGTGCCGGTGGCACTCCTCGGCGTAGACCTGGATCGGCATCACGCCGTCGTCCATCATCGGCACCAGCCGCTGGTGGTGCGGGCGGGCGTCCCACTCGCACGACTCCCCGCGCCACCAGTGGCTCCACCCCTGGCTGAAGACCTCCTGCACCACGGTGTCGATCGCCTGCGCCTCGGCGTAGTTGCGCACGACCCCGCGCAGATCTTCCGGCGTCGCGCGGCCCTCGGTCATGAAGCGCGTGGTGTTGGACGGGTCGCTGCAGTAGACGACGCGGCGTGTCCCCCGTGGTTTCAGCGAGCCCAGCGCGAAGTCGGCCATGTGATTCTCCTCATGAGCGCGTGTCCGATTTCTCAAGGTGCAGCATGTCCTGCCACACGTCGTCGGTGAGATCGGCGACGTAGCCGGTGGTGAACGCCTCGAAGTACTTCTGGTCCCACACGGGCACGTGCGTGAATAGCTCGCGCGGGATCGCGTGCAACAGGTCGCGGTAGCACCACTCCAGCAGACGGTACCCGGAGGTGGCGTGCGGCTTGAAGCGGGGATGCGGGCGCACCAAGCCCAGCTCGACCATGCGCCGGTCCAGGAGCTCGTGCAGGGTCTCCATGATCTCGAAGCGGCGCTCCCAGGTGGCGCCGTCCGCCGTCGCTTCGTCGATCAGGGGGACCATGTCGGGAGCCAGGTGCTCCAGGCGGTGAAAGAGCGGATACAGCCACTTGTCGTAGGGGAAGTAGGTGCGGTTCAGCAGGAAGGCCAGCTCGATGGTGCGCTTCAGCGTGTTCGCGAACGAGGTGTGCAGGAAGACGAGGTTGTCCCGCAGGCGGGCGCGCTGCATCCAGTAGAGGCCCATGCCGCTGGCGTAGCGGCACCAGTGCGCGATGCGCCGCTTCCAGACGGCGTCGGGGTAGTAGCCGTCGAACACGGCGCGGATACGGCTGAACCCGCCTGACGGATCGTGCCAGACCTCGCCGTTGACCACGTGCACGATGTCCTCTTCCGGGATGTCGAGCCAGTCGGTGTCGCTCGCGGGCGGGGTGGTGCGGCCGATGGTCCGGCTCAGGAAGGAGCCGATCGCCTCGGGCGCCAGGCCGGGTCCGCCGACGTAGCCGGCTTCCAGCCGGAAGCCGTGGAAGGAGGCCGGGAACCACTCGGCCACCTTCGCCCAGATCGCGGGGTCGGTCTCCCGGAACAGGCCGTCCGGCAGCAGGATGTCGACCTTGGGACCCCAATGGTGGTCGCGGCTGACCGCGTCGTCCATGCCCAGGCACTCGCTGCCCATGCCGAAGCGGCCGCAGGCGGCGGCTTCCAGGTGGCGGGGACAGACCCGCTCCATCGCCGGCCTGACGACCTCGCGGAAGAAGTCCCTGCCCAGCTCGATGGCGCCGACGGTCGGCGGCTGTCCGGTGTCCATCGGGTTCAGTCGAGGGCGGCCGGCCCGTCGGTGATCGGGATCACGTGCGGCCCGTCACGCCGCCCCAAAATTGTCGCCTTCGGCTCCGGTTTTGGCCCAGCCCCGCCTGAGGTCATGGAGTCTGTCGGATAGCCGCTGACGCGCCGATCTCGACAGACTCCATTCCTCACCGTTCTCCCTTAGCTCGCCTCGTACTTGATGTAGAACTGGTCGGGATAGGCCGAGTACTCCATCTTCTGGGCGGTCGCCACGTCCGGCACGTTGCCGACGCGGTTGTGGCGGATGATGATCACCGGGAAGTCGGAGGTGATCGCGATCCAGCTCGTCACCTCCTCGGCTTCCATGATCCACAGCTCCTTGGTCAGGGCCGAGTACGACTCCGGGTCGGTGGCGGAGATCACCTGCTGCTCCAGCTCCCAGGCGGCCAGGAACTCCGGCGGCGGGTTCTGGTACTTGGTGCCGAGCGTCTGCGTTTCCGGGTTGTAGCCGCCCGATCGGAACACCCACGGCATGGAAACCTGCAGGGACGGCCCCCAGTGCATGACCACCTGCATGTCATAGGCGCGCATCTTCTCGAAGATGACCGAGCGCTTGACGGCGTTCATGATGGCGTCGAGTCCCACGTCGCGCCAGTGCCGGATCACCATCTCCGTCTGCGGGGTGTTGACGAACCGGTCGGTGGGCGTGTCGATGATGATGGTGACGTTCTGGCCGTCGGGATGCTGCAGGATGCCGTCGCCGTCGGTGTCCTTGAGCCCCAGCTCGGCGAAGATGCGCTTCGCCTCGTCGGGATCGAACCCGGCGTACGCCTCCATGCGGCTGTCGTAGAACGGAGAGTCGCGGCCGACCATCGTCCCGGACGGCTGCGCCAGTCCGAAGTAGAGGGCCTCGTTGATCTCGTCCCGGTTGATGGCCAGCGACAGCGCCCGCCGGAAGTCGACCTGGTGCATGAGCTTGGCGAGGTTCTCGTCGGAGGGCTCCAGGGCCAGCTTCAGGTAGCCCTGGAACGCTCCGCCCTTCCAGGCCAGGACCTGGTAGTCGCCGGCGGCCTCGCCTTCCTTCATGACCTGGTAGTTCTGGAACCCCTGCATGCCGCGGCCCTGGAGGTCGATCTGCCCCTGGATGACCGCCAGCGCCGCCGTCTGCTGGTCGGCCAGGATCCTGATGTGGATGTGGTCGATGTACGGGAGCTGGTTGCCCTCGGGGTCGACCACGGGATAGTATGGGTTGCGGGTGGCGCGGGACCCGTCGACGTCATCGAGCTGCGTGACGACCCAGGGACCGATCTGCGGGATGGCGCCGGGATCGTCCATGCTGCGCAGCTCGGTGTTGTTCTTGAAGTCCTCGTAGGTCGCATCGGAGTTGAACTTGGGGTGGAACTGCTCGGCGTAGTGCCTGGGGTACACCGCCCAGAAGTTGGACACGTTGAGGGTCAGGTCCGGGTTGGGGACCGCGGAGATGTACTTGACCGTGTAGTCGTCGATCTTCTCCACCTTGACGGGCTCGCCGCCGGAGTGCGACCACCAGGTGCCGTTCGGGTAGATGTTCTCGTCGTGGCCGACGTTCTCCATGGACCAGACGATGTCGTCGGCGGTCAGGGGATGGCCGTCCGACCACTTGGCGCCCCGCCGATGCCAGACGGTGAGCTCCGTGAAGTCGTCGTTGAACTGGTACTCCTTGGCGTACAGCGGGTCCAGGCCGCCGAAGTGCACGCCGTCGTCCAGGTATCCCGCCAGGTCGTAGGGGACGATGAAGCCGAAGCCGCCGTTGTCTCCCAGGCCGCGGTAGTAGTTCAACTGGATCCAGCCGCCGATGGCGTCGGGGGCCCAGCGGCGCAGCGTGCCGCCGTACTGGCCGATCTCGCCTAGCACCTCCCGGACCAGCGGCTCGTCGGAGACGCGCTCCGCGACCGGGGGCAGGTCGCCCGCGGCGACCATCTCGGCCAGCATGGGCGCCTCGTTGTAGTCCATGGTCTGGGCGTGTGCGGCCACGCTGGCGAGCAGGCCCGCGAGGGCCAGTGCGATCGATGTGCGAAGTGCCTTCTTCATCGAAACCTCCTACGTGCTCGATGGCATCCGGTAGCGGTAGCGCAATCGTGCATGGGTGTCAACGATCGCGGCTGCGTTCTGCGTTCCTATCGGTCCCAGGTGCGCTTGCGCGGATCGGTGACGTCGACCGACAGCTCCGGCCCCAGGCCCTCGATGGACATGCGCACCACGTCGCCGTCCTGGATGGGCGACAGCGCGTAGTGGTGGGTGCCGGTGGAGACCACGTCGCCGGGCTCCAGGGCGACGACCGCGGTGACCTCGGCCAGCAACTCCGGCACGTGGCGGGCCATCTCGCCGGTGTTGACGTCGTGCTTGAGGTTGTCGTTCACCCACAGGCGCATGCCGAGCGCGTTGGGGTCCGGGATCTCGTCGGCGGTCACCAGCACGGGGCCCATCGGGCCGAAGGTGTGCCAGCTCTTGCCCAGGAAGAAGCCGCCGGGCAGGCCGCGCGCGGAGACGTCCATGAACTGGGTGTAGCCGAAGATCCTGCCCAAGGCGTCATCCGCGGCCAGCTTGGCGGCCGGCTTGCCCATGACCAGGGCGAACTCGGGCTCGAAGTGGAACACCGTGGCGTCGGCGTCCGCCAGCTCCACGGTGTCGCCGGTGGTCATGACCGAGGTGGGCGACTTGAGGAAGGCGTTGAAGGTCTCCTTCTCCGGGTGGTCGGGTTCGATGTAGTTGCCGGCCAGGCAGACGAGCTGTCCGGGACGCGGCACGGGCGGGCGCAGCGTGACCTGGTCGACCGGGCGCGCGGTGCCGGATGCGGCGGCGGACGCGATGGCGTCGCGGCAGCCGTCCCAGCCCGCGATGACCTGGTTGAGCAGCGCCTGGGCGCTGGGTGCCTGGGCGGAGTGGTGGTGCAGATCGGCGACGGCGCCTGAGACGTCGACGACGCCGTCGTCGCGCAGCACGCCGAGTCGGTAGTCGTCGAAAAAGACGAGCTTCACGTGGTTGCCTCCGTGTCGGGGATGTCGGTTGATGGCGGCCCGCGTTGGGGCCGAACTGCGCGCATAGTACCATGCGCAGCCGTAACTATTCAGCCGGGGCGGACGGTTTGAGGCAGGTTGGGATCATGGGGCGA
>JAPPNY010000150.1 GCA_028818385.1 Spirochaetaceae bacterium | reverse complement strand
ACCGGTTGCCGAAATCTGTCGAACGAACCTACCCTACGCCTGAACAGTTACGCTTCCATGAAGCTGCGGTCGAAGCGGATGCCGTCGCGGCTGGACATGAACACGATGTCACTCACGCCCGGTCCTCCGTGCCAGCCCGGCGTGGGCTCCCGCTCCGGGACGAATCTGGAAGGGAACATGAGGTACGTCCCCGGTGCGCGCCGGTAGGCCACACATGAGTTGGTGTACAGGTGCTCGAACGGCGTGTCCCCGGTATCGATGTCCTCCGGAGGACTCCAGTCTCGGAAGTCCTTCGACGTCGTTCTCCTGATCCAGCGCACGCCGCCCGTGCCTCCGGTCGGGCCGACGAAGCTGCCCTCCGTGCCGGCCTTGCCGCGCGTATAGGCGACGTACTCTTCGCGCCAGGGGTCCCAGAACGAGACGTTGAAGGAATCGAAGGGGCGGGCGGTGGAGATCGGGTCCTTCTGCAGCAACCGCCAGCGCAGTCCGTCAGCGGAGGCCAGGGCCCACAGGTCCCTGGTACGGACCACGGCCTTGTACCGTTCGTCGGCGGGAACGCCCGGATTGTCGTCCCTGAACGGGGCCATGTTGTTGTCGCGGGAACCTTCGTACTCCAGGATGCCGAGGTTGGGCTTGTGCCAGTGGATGCCGTCGGCGCTCTCCTGGTACGCCGTGATCTCCGTCACCGCTTCCGTCGTCGAGATCCTTCCGCAGCGGTAGTACGCCCGGAGCTTGTCGCCGTCCTGCATGGTGGCCATGTAGGAGACGTGGTCGTGCTCCCACGGCCTGTCCCGTTCCAGGACGGTCTCGCGCTTCCGCGGAGCGTGCAGCTTGCGGGAAACTCCGGTCGCGGAGGAGATCCAGAAAGCATCGACGAAGAGCTGTCTGTCGGCGCCGATGTTGCGCACGCCCTCACTCGTCATCGATTCCTCTCCACGTCGGGGATGCGGCCGCGTCGTTGACGACCCGGACCGGCTTCGCCATCGTCACCGCCCGATGGCGAAAGTCTACACACCTCACGATCGCTCCGTCCCGCCGCGGGGCCAGGAGTTCGACACACCCGGCTTCCTGCCGGTCACCCCGGCGCTGATCAGCGTCCTGGACGAGGAGACCGGCATCCCCAACATCATGCCGTCGGTTGGGTGGGGATGGCTCAACCGGCTGCCGTTCTACCTGGGGGTGGCGGTGAGCGTGCAGGAGATCACCGGCGACTACTTCAAACGCGGGACGCACGAGTTGCTGCGGCGTGCCCGCGACTTCGCGCTGAACGTCCCCACGGACCGGCTGCGCGAGGCCGTGGCCGCCTGCGGCCGGCTGTCGCGCGCCAAGGACGCCGTCGTCGACAAGTTCAAGGAGACGGGCCTGACGCCGCTGCCGGGCAAGCGCATCAAGTCCCCGCACATCGCCGAGTGCCCGATCAACTTCGAGTGCAAGGTGCGCGAGGTGGTCAGCCTGGGATCGCACGACCTGTTCCTGGGAGAGGTGGTCGGCTGCTTCGCCGACGGCGTGGTCCAGCCGGGCCGCTCGTCGGCGCAGGGCCACTCCCGCATCGAGCTCGCCCGAGAAGACGGCGGCACCACGATCCTGGAGTTCCAGGGCATGGTCCACCTGGTCAGCGAGTAAGCCGGCCCCGACGTCGAAGCCCGGACGTACCGATCAGCACTACGGATACCGGTTGACGGGAGGCACATTTTACACAAATATGCCTTTGATGAGAACGACTATCGACATCCCCGATCCGCTGCTGCGCCGCGCGAAAGCGGCGGCATCGCTCGACGGCAAGAGCCTGCGGGCCTACGTGACCGAGGCGCTGGAACAACATCTCACCCACAGTGCCTTGGGCGGTGCGGGGCACCGGGTGTCCCTGCCGCTGGTGCCTTCGAAGACTCCCGGCTCCCTGCGGATTACGGAAGACTCGCTTGCGCGCGCCCTGGCCGAGGAGGATGCGCGTGCTGCCGGACGTTAACGTCTGGCTGGCACTGGCCTTCGAGGTCCATGCGCACCATGGGACGGCGAGGACGTGGTTCGACACCGTCGGCGTCCGCACCGCCCTGTGGTGCCGCGTCACCCAGCAGGGGTTTCTCCGGCTCGCGAGCAATCCCAGCGTCTTCGGCGCTGAAGCGCTCACGCTGCGGGATGCATGGTCGTGCTACGACGCCTTGAGCGGTGACGAACGGACGGGATTCGTGGCCGAAGCGGCGGGACTGGAGCGGCTGTGGCGCGAGTACGCCTCGTCCCGGACCTACTCGCCAAAGGTATGGACCGATGCCTATCTGGTGGCGTTCGCTGCGTCCGCCGGGCTGACGATGGTGACGTTCGACCGCGCCATCGCCTCCTACCCTCGGTCGCGCCCTGTGGTCCTCCAGGCGCCTGCGTAGACGGGGGCCTGAGTCAGTCGGCCGGGTGAATGGGAGTGGGCTCGCCGCGGTTGATCACCTCCCAGCCGGTGACGTCGCCGCCGTGCCAGCGGTAGGGCATCGGCAGCACGGTTGCGGACCGGTCGGCGAGCGGCAACGCCACCCGGCGGTGTCCCTCGCGCGCCGACAGCTTGATGGCGGCAGCGATCTCGAGCACCTGCCGGTAGTCGTGGCCGCTGCACGGGGCGGGGCGGCCCTCGCGCACGGCGTTCATCAAGCTGTCAACGACGCCCAGGAACTTCCCCCCGAGCCGCTCGTCGTCGGTCGGCTCGTCCAGGAACTCGGGCCGTACCGGGCGCGCGCTGGTCCCCGTGCCCTTGATCAGCACCGTGCCGTCGCCACCGGCCAGGTACACGGCGCCGTCCTCTCCGAACAGCGCCACCCTGTGGGCGCCCTCCGCCGGCACCTCTCGCGCCGCAATGCACTCGTAGCCGCCGGTCATGCCCAGCGTCCCGTACGCGGCGCAGTCGTCGTCGCTGGCAGCCGCCTCCTCGGGCACCGTCCAGCCTTCCGCCCAGGCCACCTCGTCGCCGGTGGCGAAGCGTAGGAAGTTGAGGATCACGCAGCCCAGGCCGGACACCTGGTCGCCCTCCGCCAGGAAGCCGTCGATCGCCGCCCCGGTGAGCCGGCCGATGGCGCCGTCGCGCACCCACTCGCCGATCCGGGTCACCTGGTGGACCTCCCACCACGCGGTGCCGCACGCGAACGCCGCGCCGCGCTCCTCGCAGGCGGCGATCATGGCATCGGCGTCGGCCAGCTTCGCGGCGATCGGCTTCTCGCAGGAGATCCCCCTGACGCCCGCCTCCGCGCACGCGATCACGGCATCGCGGGCGGCGCTCACCGGCAGGATGTTGGCGACCACGTCCGGCACCTGCCACGCCAGCAGCTCCTCGACCGTGTCGAACTGGCGGGGGATCCCGAAGTGCTCGGCGAACCGCGCGCGGCGCGCGCGGGCGGTGTCGACCAGGGCGATCAGTTCCGCCTCCGGGTGGCGGGAGTAGGCGTACGTGTAGCGGCGGCCCCAGTCGCCGCACCCGCCGACCACGGCGACCCGCAGCTTTTCTCGCTTCATCTCGGACGTACCCTCCTCACGCGAAGTCCGGGAAGTCCCGGTCCAGCTCTTCCCAGACCGCCGGATCGACCTCTTGCTGGTAGGCCGCGATGTTCTGCGCGACGCGGTCCGGCGTCGAGAAACCCAGCAGGACCGACGCGAAGCGCGTCTCGCGCAGGCAGTAGTGCAGGTTGACGACGTGCAGATCCAGGCCGCGAGCCGTGCACCAGTCGTGCATCCGCCTGGCACGGCGCAACTCCTCGGTCATCTCCACCTGGTCCGGCGCCACGCCGGCAGCGCTCGCCGCCACCCGGACCGGGTCGTCGCCGCCGAGCAGGCCGCTCAGCATGATCGAGGCGTTGAACAGGCCCACGTCGGCCGCCACCGCCGGCTCCACCACGCCGGCCAGCGCCGAGCGCTCGATCAGGTTGTGGTCGCGGAAGGTCAGCGACACCTCGAAGTCGCCGGTGGCGATGCAGGCCTGGTGGTGCGCGTGCGGGCGGCAGCCCAGCCCGAGGTGCTGGATGACGCCCTGCCGCTTGAGGTCCAGCAGCGCGTCGCGGGCCGCGTGCGGCGCGAGCACCGGCTCGATCTCCTCCGGGTCGTGCACGAGCATGACGTCCAGGTAGTCGGTCTGCAGGGCGCGCAGGCTCAGCTCGGTGCTGGACATGATCGCGTCGTAGGAATAGTCGTGCGGCCGCTGGCGCGAGCCGGCCTTGCTCTCGATGATCAGGTCCTCGCGCCGGTGGCCGCGGCGGTACCACTCCTGCAGGGCAATGCCGATGTAGCGCTCGCTCTCGCCGCCGATGTAGGACGCCGAGGTGTCGATCAGGTCGATGCCGGCCTCCAGCGCGGCCAGCACCGTGTCCACGCCCAGGTGCTCGTCGTGCGTGCCGCCGCGGCGGCCGAGCTGTGCGCCGCCGATGCCGAGCACCGGCACCTGCAGGCCGGTCTTTCCCAGCCGGCGGCGTTCGTATTCGATCGCGTGCATGCGCGGAGCATACCCGCACGGGTGGCGCGGCGGAACGGGCCTGCGGCCTCGGTCGCGTCCCGGCGAGACGCTACTCCGGCCGCGCCTGCGCGCTTTGACACGCGGCCCTCCCCCAAGCACGGTGAGCGGCGAGGAGGGCGCCTCGTTGTTGATCAAGGAAGTCAAGCTCTACGTCGTCGCCGCAGGCGAGCGGGAACGGGCCGCGGTCGGCCGCGGCGGCATGGAGCTGGTGCCGCCGGGCCTCTCCGGCCTGTTCACCCACGGCGAGGGGATCGGCTCCGACGCCGAAATCCCGGAATACCGTGAGCAGGCGCCTGCCTACGACCTGATTCTGCGCCTGGTCACCGACGGCGACCTGGACGCGCACGCGACCTACGCCAGCGGATTCAGCGCGAGCGAGCTGGCATGGCAGGCGAGGGAGTTCCAGGTGAAGATCGCCCACCTGCTCATCGGCATGGACGCCTTCGACCGCGAGCGCGTCTGGCAGCGCCTCTGGTACACGCAGCGGTTCATGTACACCGGCCGCGGCCTGATCCAGGCCGTCGACGAGATGCTCTGGGACCTTGCCAGCCGCCATGCGCGCCTGCCGCTCTACCGCCTGCTCGGCGGCGCGCGCGACTCGATCCCGGCCTACCGCAACATCGGCGGCAGGACCGTCGACGACTACGTCGCCGATGCGATGAAGGCGCGCGAGCAGGGCTTCAAGGGCGGCAAGGACCACTCCTACCGCGGTGTCGCCGGCAACACCGAGCTGTTCCGGGCGCTGCGGGAGGCGATGGGAGACGACTTCATCCTCATCCACGACGCGGTCGAGCACTACACCTGTGACGAGGCGATCAGGATCGGCCGGGAGATGGAGCGCCTGGGCTACGCCTGGATCGAGGAGCCGCTGCAGGACTTCGACCTGATGGGCCTGAAGAAGCTGTGCGCGGCGCTGGACCTGCCGGTGATGGCCATGGAGTGGATCGGGTCGCTGGCCGGGCAGCCGTTCAACGCGTCGCCATTCATCGCCATGCAGGCCACGGACATCGTCCGCCAACGAGCCATCGGGCTGACCGGCCAGATGAAGCTGGCGCAGCTCGCCGAGACCTTCGGCCTGGACGTGCACGGCGGCAACTCGCACGTGGTGCTGGCCATCCACAACGACCCGCTCTACGAGTACGGCTCGGAGGGGCCGCTGCCGCCGCCGCAGGACCCGGCGACCCTCACGTTCCAGGGCATCAAGGTGATCGACGACGGGCACATGCGCATCCAGTGCGGCGACCTGCCGGTGCCGGAGCCCGATTGGGAGCGGATCGAGTCGGAAGCGCTGGAGGTGGTGTGATGGCGGTGGATGGAAGCGTGCTGGCGGAAGCGACGATCACGCGGCTGCAGGTGCAGGCGCCGGTCGGCGTCGTGCGCATCTCTGCGGAGGGAGCAGGCGCGGAGGTCTGGGGCGCGGCGCTGATCTGCCGTGACCGGCTTCCGGAGGCGGCGACCGTCGACCGCATGCGCGCGGCGCTCGCCGGGCGGCCGCTTGCCGACCGGGAGCGCCTCTGGCGCGATCTGCGCGCCGCCGCGTCCGGAAGCGACCCGGCGGGCCTGGCCGGCGTGGACATCGCGCTCTGGGACCTCTGGTCGAAGGCGCTGCGGTTGCCGTTCTACCGTGCGATCGGCGGCTTCCGGACGGAGATCCCGGCCTGTCTCTCGGGCGAGGCGGCTTGCGACACGGACGAAGCCGCGGCTGAGGCGGCGGGCGCCGTGCGTGACGGCTACCGCGGCTATCGGGTCGCGGGCACCACCACGCCGATCGGAGCCAAGGCGCCGGCCGCCGTGCGGAAGCGCGTTCTGGATGCGGTCCGCGCGGTCAGGGACGCGGTGCCGGCGGACTTCCCGTTGCTGTACCGCGGCGTTCCTGTCGGCGGCCACCTGGAGGCGCTGGCCATCGGCCGCGCGCTCGACGAGGCCCGCTACACGTGGTTCGAGGATCCGCTCCCGGGCGCGGACGGCCAAACGCTGGCGCTGCTGGCCACGGAGCTCGATACCCCGGTCCTGGCGACCGTCGGCGGCCCGGATGCCGCCCGGCAGGCAGCGACGCACCTGTCCCGGCAGTCGGCCGACCTGATCCGGGTACGCATCCCGGACGTCGGCGGCATCACCGAGGCGTTGAAGATCGCCCGCGCCGCCGAAGCGTTCGGCGTCAACTGCGAGATCGATCCCGACGACGGCAACGGCGGCTTCGCCGCGGCCGGCCTCATGGGCGCGGTGCGGAACGCGATGTTCCTGCCGTGGGTCATGGGCGAGATCGGCGAGCGGGCGCGCACCGCCGACGGCCTGATCCGCACGCCAGTGAGCGTGCGCGACGGGGCGTTGACGCTGGGCGCTGCGGCCGGCTTGGGCATGGACCTGGACCGGGATCGCACCGACGTCAGAACCGATCGCCTGCTCTGAGCTGAGCGGAAATGCCTATGAGTGATTCAAGATCGACTCGAAGTCACTCGCACTCGGGCCAAGCGGTGAGGTGAGGCGTCAGATGCAGTACCCCTCGGGTACGCCCATGTGGACATTGAAGCCACAACGTGCGGAGGTAGGCTCATGGGACAGAGATCTCGGCGGCATGATCCGTTGAGGAGCGTCGCGGAGGCCCTGTTGGCGGTGGTGCTCTGTCTGTTCCTCTCGCTGGCGACGGCAGTTGCTCAGACCGCTGACCCTTCCTTGGGTGATGCCGCGGGCTCGGTGTGGCGGCTGGTCCGGGGAGGCGGTGGCTTCGTATCTCCGGAGGGAACGACGGGAGCGAGCCTGTGGAGTGTCGTTTCCAACGGTGAGACCTTTGTCGCGGTCGGCGACGACGGACTCATCGTGCACAGCAGCGACGGCGACCGCTGGGTCGAAGCAGGCTATGCCGTCAGCTCAGGTTGGCTCCGGGACGTGGCGTGGGGCGGTGGCCGCTTCGTCGCGGTCAGCGGCTACCAGATCGTGTTCAGCAGCGATGGCGATCGCTGGCAACGGGCACGCTTCAGAGGTTCGGGAGACGTGGAGAGCGTCACGTGGGGCAACGGTCGCTTTGTGGCGGTTGGCGATGACGGCCTGATCATAGAGAGCAGCGACGGCGACCGCTGGAGGCGAGTGCGGGAAAGGGCGACCCGCGCCGATCTTCATGGGGTCGCGTGGGCCGGCGGCCGGTTCACGGCCGTCGGCAGCGACGGCACGGTCGTTTCCAGCGCCGAAGGCGAGCGCTGGCAGCCGGCGGACACCGGCATCTCGGCGACTCTCACCGGCGTCGCCTCGAACGGAGAGATGTTTGTTGCCGTGGGATCTGACGAGGAGCACCGGACCGTGATCGTCCACAGCGCCGACGGCTATCACTGGAAGCCGGCAAGCCTCACGCCAGCCGGGGCCTCGGGGCCGTTGAGCGACATCGTCTGGAGCGGTGAGCGCTTCGTCGCGATCGGGTCCTATACGATCCTGCACAGCGGTGACGGAGATGCTTGGGAGCGGGCGTTGTGGCATGGAAGGGGGGAGTTCCGAGCCGTTGCCTGGGGAGGCTCCAGGTTCGTCGCTATCGACTCCAACGGTCCCATCCTGCACAGCCCGGACGGAGTCTTGTGGGAGGAGGCAAGCGAGGCGGGCTCCGGCACGGCTCGAGCCGACCTGCAAGCCGTCGCGTGGGGCCGAGACCGGTTCGTAGCGGTAGGCGGCTGGCCGCCCGAGATCGTGCACAGCTTCGACGGGCAGGAATGGCAGGAAGCCAGCGGCGATCCAGGGTTCCGTATCAACGACGTCATCTGGGACGGCGACCGTTTCGTTGCCGTCGGTTACGGCGTCGCCTACAGCTCGGATGGCCATCGCTGGCAGCGGGCGCGCATGTCCTTGAAGACCCCTCACGCGGTCGCCTGGAATGGTGAGCGCTACGTCGCTGTCGGCCACGACGGAGCCATCATGCACAGCGACGACGGCGACCGCTGGTCGCCGGCTGCCGACAGTGCCACCACGGAGACGCTAAACGACGTCGCGTGGAACGGCGAGGTCTTCGTCGCCGTCGGATATTACGGCATCGTCGTCCACAGCACCGACGGCGACACGTGGCAGCTCGCGACCCGGCCCGCCGTGCCGTATCGGCACGAACCGGCGCGTGATGACGGCAGTCGGAGGTACTACTACGGCTTCGAAGGCTTGGCATGGAGCGGTGAGAAACTCGTCGCCGTGGGGTGGGGCAACGAGGGCGCGGTCGTGCACAGCCGCGACGGCGATCAATGGGAGTTGGCGGACGACCACGACTATCTGGCCGGCGAGCACCTCACGGCGGTCGCATGGAGTGGCGAGCGCTTCGTGGCGGTCAGCTACCGCGGAGGCAGCGTCATGATCAGCGCAGATGGCGACCGCTGGGATCCGGCCGGCGACGTTGGTACCCTTGATCGCCTGATGGACGTCGCCTGGGGCGACGGGCGCTTCGTGGCGGTGGGAGACAACGGCACGATCGTCACCAGTCCTTAGGGCGCAGACGATATGGGGGGAACCCGTTGAGCGAACGTGAACGCAGCGGAGCGGGGATGTTGGAGAGAACTCGGTGAGCCCGGTCCATCCGGCCTGGTTTGGCGGCCGGGACAGCGCCGTCAGCCTGACGTTCGACGACGGCATGGACAGCCATCTGGATGCCGTCGTCCCGGCACTCGACGCCCGGGCGATGGCCGGCACGTTCTACGTCAAGACCGACGATGCCGAGCGGCTGGAGCGCTTCCGAGAGCCGCAGTGGCGCGGTCACGAGATCGGCAACCACACCGTCCATCACTGGTGCAGCCGCGCCCACCGCTCGGAAGCCGATGCCAGGGGGCTCGAGGACCTGACGCTGGAGGACATGGCGGCCGAGCTCGACGAGTCGGACCGTCGCCTGCGAGGGGCCTTTCCCGATGTCGAGTCCTTCAGCTTCTGCTACCCGTGCTACGACACGTTCGTCGGTCAAGGCGCGACCCGACGCAGCTATGTGCCGCTCGTTGCCGGGCGCTTCACGGCTGCCCGTGGCGGCAGCGAGAACTCCACGCCTTACAACTCTCCCGTTCATGCGGACCTGTGGTGTCTGCGGTCGGTGCGGTGTGAGTACATGAGTGCCGATCAGTTGATCGCCGCGGTCGAGCGGGGGCGGGAGCTGGGAATGTGGACGATCCTGACCTTTCACGGTGTGGACGAGGGACACCTCCCGGTGACCGGCGAGGACTTCGGCACACTGCTCGATCACCTTGCCAGCCGTCGCGCTGAGTTCTGGGTCGCCCCGCTGATTCAGGTGGCCCGAAGCATCGCGGCGGCTCGTGAGGCGATGCGCCGGTAGTCGCGCGGAACGGATCGCCGGCGCGCTCAGTGCTCGTGGTGCTCGGCGTGGTCGTGCAGCGGCACGTGGTCATGGAACACGCCGTGGCGGTGCATGGTCTGGTGCAGGCGGTTCCAGGCACCCTCCAGGGTGGCGCGGAGTTGCCGGTAACGCTCGGCGTCCGGGCGCGGGGCGATGGTGTCGACGTAGGCCATGGCGCCCTCGATCTGGTCCAGGATCAACCCGGCGTCGTGGGCGGAGAACGGCCGCGCGCCGTCCACCCGAACCTGCACGGCGCTGGTGTGGGCGGCGATGTCGGAGGCCCGGCCGCGGTAACTGCCGCGGACCCGCAGCGCGATCCAGGTGGAGCCGTCCACGCGTACCGTGGTGCTGGCTGCTGCCGCAAGCTGCCCGGCGCCGTCGGACTCCTCGACTATGACCCCGCCGCAGATCAGCTCCACCGTGGAGATCGGCACCGCCACCGACTCGACCCGCCACTCGACGGAGACGCTGCCGCCGCCGGCCGGCAGGTCGACGATGCCGCCGGGTGATGCGCCCTCGACCGTGATCTGCGCGAGTGGGCCCACCGTCACGAAGGTATTGCCGGCCTTGATGGCCGCCATCCAGTTGTCGTAGGTGAACTCGCGCTCGCCGAGCTGGGTGTAGGTGCGCACGCCGCCGAGCTGCGAGGCGGCGGCCATCTTGTCGGAGCCGCCCACCACCGGCAGCCGGTAGCCCAGGTTGAGGTAGCGGTACCAGTCGGCGATGCCGTACGGATTGATCTGACCCTCGCAGGGGTTGAAGGTCATCATCTCCATCGCGTCGATCACGCCAAGGACGATGTCGGCGGCGCGCTCGCACTGCGGGTTGGGGCCATGCGGCATCACCACCACGCCGCCCTGATCGATGCAGCGGGCGGCCCAGTCCGCCATGGTGACCTCCTGCGGATCGCCGATCGCCGACTCCGACGGTCCGCCGGTGCACAGCGGATGGATCATCGGCCCGGAGTAGCCCAGGAGCGAGATGTGGCCGAGCACCTGCATGCGGTTCTCGGTGCCGACGCGGACCAGGAACTCGCCGGCGCCGCCGAAGTCGCGCGCGCCCAGCGTGGTGGCGCCGTCGAAGTCGCTGACGTTGCTGAACATCTCCCCCCACTGGCTGGCCAGCAGGTTGACGACGTTGACGCCCTCGGCAGCCCCCTCCAGGAGCGCGGTCTGCGGGCTCAGGAAGTGCACGTGGGTGTCGGCGGTGACCCAGCCGCGCTCGCGCCAGCGCAGCACCCGGTCCAGCTCGAACGTCAGCTCTTCGGTGTCCGGCTCGACGGTCACGCGCGTGCGCAACGGCTGTACCTCATAGCCGCGGGCGATCTCCACGTAGAGGTCGCCAAGCGGCAGGTCGGCCACGCACTCGCCCGGGATGTAGGCGTACTGGTTGGCGCCGTTGACGAACTCGCCGTAGTTGTCCTCGAACCAGTTGCCGTTGACAGTGCGGTGATTGCCCTTCGGGGGCAGGTACTCGCCGGCCGCGCCGTGCAGGTGAAGGCGCACCGCGACCGGCTGAGACGAGCCGCGTTCCACGACGCGGATCTTCACAGGCCGCTCCGCCGCGGCCACCGCGGCGGTGCCGGTTTCCAGCTCGCGTAGGGGGTACGCCCGGCCGCCGGCATGGAGCTTGGCGTCCGGGTGCGCGGCGTACTCCACCAGCGCGCGGGTGGTGGAGACGGCGGGTTGCACGTCGGGGGCGGTCGCACCGTCGCCGTCGGTCCACCCGGCATGGTCGTAGTCCAGTGCGGGACGCGCGGAGATGATGGTGCCGAGGTCCAGCTCCAGGCCGGCAAGCTGGCGGTCGGCTCCGAAGGAGGCTCCCGGCGGCAGGTCCAATCGCACCTTGCGCCGTGTCCCGGGACGCAGCGGATGGTCGGTCAGGTCGGTGGTGGCGATGCCGTACACCGCGCAGCGCTCGGCCCCGGGCCGCAGCTCGACCGCGTCGATGGGGCGGTCGGGGTGAGGGTTGGGCAGCGCGTACAGCCACGCCACGTCCTGTCCTCCGTCGCGGCCGGAGCCGTGCCGGGTCTCGCCGCGGCCGTAGCCCACGGTGGAGAGCCTGCCGGCCGCTTCGTCCTCCGCGGCGGAGGCAACCACGCGATCCTCGTACATCGGCACGGCGGCAAACGCACTGGCCCCCCAGCCGATGCGCGCCTGCTGGATGGCGAAGCGGCGCCGGATCGGATGCACGTGCTCGGAGCCGTCGGCGTAGCGCAGCACATAGTCGGCGACGTGGTCGCCCAGCTCGTTGCCGTCCACGCCGGTGTCCGCGAACCCGGTCAGGTAGTTGGAGGCGCGATCCTCGACCTGGTGCAGGAAGACCAGGTAGCGGGCGGGACGTCCGCCCGCCGACACGGTGGCCGGTGAGCCGGCGACCAGCACGACGTTGGGACCGCCGGCAGAGCCCAGGTCGAATGGCACGCCACGGAACGCCTGACTCCCGAATGACGTGGCAAGGTCGGACGGCGGGGACAGCGGCTCCGGAAGGGCGTTGCGGTCGGCGTTGTACGCGCCGGCCAGGGACAGCGGGGCAAAGAGGTCGGATGCGGGCGTGGCCATGGCCGATCATACTCGGGCCGATGCCCGTTGCGACAGCGGCGCGGACGACGGTCGGGTCGGGTTGTGCAGCGAACAGGACCGTGCCGACCCACAGCCCGTGCTACATTGGGAGGGTCCACCATGTTTGCTCACACGCGCGCGGCACTGGCCCACTTTGGCGCCGAGTTACGGGACACGCTCCCGCATCTCGTCGTCTCCGTGCACGCGTTTGGTTCGCGCGTGAGGGGAGATCACCGCGGCGACTCGGATCTTGATATCCTGGTCGTCGTGCGTGAGCGCACGCTCGAATTGGAGCGGTCGATAATCGATCTGTGCGTCGAGCATGAGCAGCGCAGTGGCATCTCCTTCGATCCGGTGATCAAGGATGTGGCCACGTTCGACCTTGAGCGGCAGCGTCATACCCCTTTCTACCAGAACGTCAGCGCCGAGAGCATTCAGGTTTGACCCTCTCCGCTGATGACAAGCGTGCCCTGAGCGGCATCAGGTTCGAGAAGGCACAGGCCGCACTCGACGACGCCCGCGCGAACCTCGAACAGGGCCGCCTCAACACCTCGGTGAACCGCAGCTACTACGCGGCGCTTGCCGCAGTCCGCTCCCTGCTCATACTCGAAGGCGTAGATCCGGGGTCTCATGCCGGCGCCGTCACGATGCTCAGCCTGCACTTCATCAAGACCGAGTTGCTCCCCATTTCGATCGTCAAACACGTCAAGACGCTGCTGTCTCGTCGGGAGGACGTCGACTACGGTGACTTCGAGTCTATCACGTGCGACGAAGCCGAGGACTCCGTGGCCAGAGCGGAGGAAACGCTCGCGGCCGTCGACGCGCTGCGGAGGCGACTGGCCGCCGAGCTGTAAAAAATCGACAACGGCAGGTCCTTGACCAGGCTCACGCGGACGACCTCGTACCAGATCGGCCCTCTGCGTATCTCCCGATAGCAGCGCTCCGGTCAGGCATCGGTGCCGGACATACATCGGCGTTTGTTCTCGATGGCCGCCTTGACGTCGGTGTACGAGCGCGTGGTGATGAGGCCCCTGTTGTGTTCGACCTTGGCTTCGAATCCGGTGAGCTCATCGTCCGTGAACGACAGTCTCGGCATGAATTCCACCCAGTTGGCCAGTTCCATTTCGATGAGGTCGCGCACCTCGTCCTGGGTGACCGGCGCGGCCTCTTCATGAACGCGATCCCAGAGCGTGGCAGTGTCCTTCCCCACTGCTTCGAAGAAGTCACTGCGATTCGAAACGCAGAAAAGGAATGCCAGTCGTTCGGCGCGCTCGCCGATCACTGCACGGATGCGTTGACGGTCGTCGAGGGAAGCGGACTGAGTCAAGTACGCCTGCGTGCCGTAGATGCTGTGGAACAACCCGCCGACACAGACCGCCGGATCGTTGCCCCACGCCTGCAGGAGGTCATGGGTTCCGCGCAGGTGATCCAACAGGGCTCCGCCGCTATGGGGGTTCGTGTCGGTATCCAGCTCAAGCAGGAGGTCGAGGTGCTTCTGTTGAATCATGTTTCCATCCGATCCTGAAGCGATACAGATTATCATGACTGAACATGACGATCAACAGAGCGGATGAGTCGGACGCGGAGGAGTTGGCCGAGCTCAACCGGCAGCTCATCGAGGACGAGCAACATCCCAATCCGATGACTCGGGCCGAGCTCGCCGAGCGAATGATCACGTGGATGCAAGAGGGATACACGTGTTATGTCGCGCGGTCCGGCGGCGTGACAGCCGGCTACTGCCTCTTCCGTGACGACGGCAAGCACTACTATCTGCGCCAGCTTTTCGTGGCCCGCGGCCAGCGCCGGCGTGGGATCGCCACGGCGCTGATGGACTGGATGTACGCGAATGTCTGGTCCGGGAAGCCGGTGCGGCTCGACGTGTTCGCCCACAACGAGGAGGCGGTCGCCTTCTATCGAGGATACGGGTTCCGTGTCGCCGTCCTCCGCATGGAGAAGTGACGGTGCGTTCGGATCCGGGGATCGGGCTACGGACGTGACAGCGCTCCATCCGCCGATCCAACCGTACGAGCGCGGCATGTTGGCCGTCGGCAACGGGAACCTCGTCTACTGGGAGACCTGCGGCAATCCGCGCGGAAAGCCGGCAGTCGTCGTGCACGGCGGCCCCGGTTCCGGGTGCACGGATTGGCAGCGCCGGCTGTTCGATCCGGATGCCTATCGTGTCGTGCTCTTTGATCAGAGAGGCTGCGGGCGCAGCACGCCCCATGCGAGCGCCCTCGACACTGACCGGGAGACCAATACCACGTGGCATCTCGTCGACGACATGGAGGCGTTGCGCCGGCACCTGGGAGTCGAGCGATGGCTGGTGCTCGGCGGCTCGTGGGGCAGCACCCTGGCACTGACGTACGCCGAACGCTTTCCGGACCGCGTCACGGAGCTCATTCTGTTCGGTGTCACGACCGGACGGCACGTGGAGTTCGACTGGCTGTTCCGAGGGGGCTTGGCGAGGTTCTTTCCGGAGCAGTGGGAGCGTCTGCAAGCGGCGGCACCGCTCGCCGGCGCGGATCGCGATGTCGTCGATGCGTATCACCGTATGCTGTATGACCCAGACCCGGCCGTACATGAGCGGGCCGCGTTCGAGTGGTGCCTGTGGGAGTCGGCGACGCCTGCCTGGCCGCCCGCTGCGGGACTGTCGGCGCGCTTTGAAGACCGCAGGTTTGCGCTGGCGTTCGCGCGTCTTGTCACGCATTACGTCCGGCACTACGCGTGGCTGGAAGACGGTTTCCTGTTGCGCGGAGCCGGGGCGCTGCGGGACACTCCCGGGATTTTGGTGAACGGCCGCTTCGATTTTCAGGCGCCGATCGCCAACGCGTGGGAACTCAGACACGCATGGCCACGCGCCGAGCTGGTGATCGTGAACGACGCCGGACACGCAGACGCGGCGATCACCGGGGAACTGACTCGCGCCACCGCCCGGTTCTCCACGTCGCGGCCGTGCTAAGTTGGCGTGGTCGGAGGCAAGATGGACAGGAAGGACATCGATCCGCGCGTATACGACCTCTACGACGACTACACCCACGACCGCATCGACCGCAAGGAGTTCCTGTCGCGGTCGGCGGCCATCACCGTCGGCGGGGTGTCGGCGCTTACGATGGCGCAAGCGCTCCTGCCGCGCTACGCCGAGGCGCAGACCATCTCCTTCACCGATGAGCGTATCAAGGCGCTCTACGTCGACTACCCGTCACCCGGCGGCACCTCCGGGAAGATGCGCGGCTACTTCGTGCAGCCTGCCGGCAACCCGCCGTTTCCCGGCGTGGTGGTCATCCACGAGAACCGCGGCCTCAATCCCTACATCGAGGACGTCGCGCGCCGTGCCGCCGTCGCGGGGTTCCTGGCCCTGGCGCCGGACGGGTTGGCGCCGATCGGCGGCTATCCCGGCAACGACGATGACGGGCGCGCCATGCAGCGCTCCCTGGACCCGGACAAGCTCAGGCAGGACATCATCAACAGCGCCCGCTTCCTGAAGGAGCACGACCTCTGTAGCGGCAAGCTGGGAGCCACCGGCTTCTGCTGGGGCGGCGGCATGACCAACGTGCTGGCGGTCACGCTGGGCGCCGATCTCGATGCCGGCGTGCCGTTCTACGGCCCGGCGCCACCCACGGAAGAGGTCGGCAATATCCATGCGCCGCTGCTCATCCACTACGCCGAGAACGACAACTTCGTGAACCGGTCCCGGGCCGGCTACGAGGCCGCGCTCCAGGAGCATGGCAAGAGCTACCAGATGCTCACCTACCCGGGCACCCAGCACGGCTTTCACAACGACTCAACGCCCCGCTACGACCAGGCGGCGGCAGAGTTGGCATGGGAGCGAACCGTGGCGTTCTTCAAGGAGCACCTCGCATAGGAGGTCCCTCGGCTCTACGCCGGGACGCCTCTCAGGCCGTCCGGCGCCACAGCAGCGGGTTCTGGGTGTCGTCGTCGAGCGGATCGCCGACCTTCAGGGCTGCCACCTGAGCGTCGGAGAGGACGTTCTGGATGCCGTTGAACACCGAGCCGTCCGGCATGTAGCCGGCGGTCATGGCGCATCGACATTCCGCGCGTCATCGACGTGCTCAAGGTGATCATCCACCATGAGTTGCGGCTGGAGATCAGCTACGGGTACATCCGGCGCAAGGGATTCGCCGGCCTGCCGCTGCACGGCGGCGGCGAGTTCGACAGCAACGGTCAGGACCTGACGCTGATGTACTGCCAGTCCAACGGGCGCATCTTCAGCGGCCACACGGTGGTCGCCTTCAACCTCACTGACGTCGACGAGGAGGAGGGCGGCTTCGCCTGCGTCCCCGGCAGCCACAAGGCCAACTTCCCGATCCCGGAGGAGATGAAGAACTTCGAGCACGGCGTCGACCGGTCGCTGATCCGCTGCGTGCCCTGCCGGGCCGGCTCCGTGGTGATCTTCACCGAGGCGCTCTGCCACGGCGCCGCGCCATGGGACAGCGATCGCGAGCGGGTGACCCTGTTCTACAAGTACCACCACGCCGGGATGAAGTTTCACCGTTTCTTCCCCGGCCGCGCCGCGCTGGAGCGGATGACGCCGAGCCAGCGCTCTTTCTACATCGAGGTCGCCTCCGACCCGCGCGTCGAGCGCGAGTGGTATCCCGGCCGCTAGCGCCGGCTCGCGGAGCGACTCGGCTATACTGGCGGACCATGGCTACCGCGACGGAGACCCAGGCGAGCACTCCCGCTCCGGACGGGTTGTACCGCTACGACGGTCTGGCGGAGGGCGTGACGGGGTTCGATTCGGTCACGGAACGGGAGATCGCCCGCTTTCGCGAGCAGGGCTACCTGGTCGTGCACGAGGCGTTCGCCATCGACCGGGTGCAGGATGCGCTGGACGGCCTGCTCGACCTCCTGGCCGGCAGCAGCCCCACGTTCGACAGCGTGGATTACGAGTCGAGCGTGGATCCGGCGACGCTCGACGGCATGGCTGCCGAAGAGCGTCAGGACTACGTGCGCAAGTTCATGTGGTTCGTCGGCCATGACGAGCGCCTGCGCACGCTGTCGGAAGACCCCGCCCTGATGGGCGTGGTCCGCCGCATCATCGGCGAGGAGCCGCTGCTGTTCCAGGACATGGCGCTGCTCAAGCCGCCTCGCGTCGGGCGCGAGAAGCCGTGGCACCAGGACCATGCCTACTTCGACCTGGAGCTGCGGACGCGGGTGGTCGGCGTCTGGATCGCACTGGACCGGGCGACGACCGGCAACGGCTGCATGCTCGTCAAGCCCGGATCGCACCTGCAGGGGCCGGTCGTGCACTTCAAGCGCCGCGACTGGCAGATCTGCGATACGGACGTGGACCCGCTCGGGACCCTAGCCGTGCCGCTGGAGCCGGGCGGTTGCCTGTTCTTCTCCAGCTTCATGCAGCACGGCACCGCCCCGAACACGAGCGACGAGCGGCGCCGCGCGGTGCAGTTCCACTACCGGCCCGCCGGCGCCGAGCTCATCAGCCTGGAGGAGCGCATGGCCGTGTTCGGCTCCGAGGGCAAGGACGTGACCTGCTGACAGTCGACGAACAGTGCGCGGTCCTGATGCGGGCGGTGGAGGAAGTCGTTCCGGAAGACGGACTCGCCCGGCTCCTGCGGCTGGCCCAGGCGGAGCAGAGACCCCTGCGGGTCAAGCTGGGCATCGACCCGACGGCATCGGACGTGCACCTTGGCTTCGCGGTTGTCTTGAGGAAGCTGCGGCAGTTCCAGGACCTGGGCCATATCGCCTGCCTCGTGATCGGCGACTTCACGGCGACGATCGGCGATCCTTCGGGACGCTCGAAGACACGCCCGATCCTGACGCGCGACCAAGTGGTCGAGCACGTCCGCAGCTACGAACAGCAGTTGTACAAGATCCTCGATCGTGACCGAACGGAGATCCTCTACAACTCGGACTGGCTCGGCACGATGCGCTTCTCCGACGTGGTCGCGCTCGCTTCCCGGTACACCGTCGCACGCCTGCTCGAACGGGACGACTTCTCCAAGCGGTTTGCCGCCCGGCAGCCGATCTTCGTGCACGAGCTGATGTATCCGCTCTGCCAGGGACATGACTCAGTCATGATCCGGGCGGACATCGAGCTTGGAGGCACGGACCAGAAGTTCAACAACCTCGTCGGGCGCGACCTGCAGAGAAACGCCGGCCAGGATCCGCAGGTGGTCATGCTCATGGGGCTGCTCGTCGGGACGGACGGCGTCGAGAAGATGAGCAAGTCCCTCGGCAACTACGTCGGCATCGACGAGGCGCCGGCCGAGCAGTTCGGGAAGCTCATGTCCATTCCCGATGACCTGATCGGGCACTACTTCGAGCTGGCATCGGACGTGCCGATGGACGAAATCTCCCGGATGGCGGCGCGGCGGGAAGACGGATCCGAACATCCGATGGACGCAAAGGTGAGCCTGGCTCGCCGCGTCGTCGCCATGTACCACGGCGTCGAGGCGGCCGACCGGGCAGAGGCCGAGTTCACGTCGGTGGTTCGCGAACGGAACACACCCGACGACATGCCGGAGGTCGACGTGACCGGCGTCGAGGGTCATGAGATCTGGATCGTTCGGCTCCTGTCCCTTGCCGGATTCTCATCCAGCAATCGCGAGGCTCGCCAGCTTGTCGAGCAGGGTGCCGTCTCCATCGACGGCGTGCGCGTCGCAGACCCGTCCGCTCAGGTTCGTCCGGCACACGGCAGCGTGTTGAAGGTGGGCAAGCGGCGGTTCGCCAGGATTACCCGGAGTTAGGCGAGCGCGTCAGTCGAGTGGGGCGGTGTAGTGGCCGTCGAGATAGGGGAAGCGCGCTTCCAGGTCGTCGGCGAGCTCCACGCCCCAGCCAGGGCCGTCCGGCAGCAGCAGGTGCCCGTCCTCGATCGTCGGCGGATCTCGGAGGATCCCCCACTGCAGCGGTCCCTGCACCATGCAGAGCTCTAGGACGCGCGGCCGCGGAAGCGCGGCCACCGCGTGGGCGTGGGCGACCCCCATCAGGCCGTTGTGCCAGGAGTGGGGGCAGATGTCGACCCCGCACTGGTGGGCGCGCTCGACGGTGCGCAGCCACTCGCCGATGCCGCAGACGCCCACGTCGGGCTGGGCGATCGCCAGCGCGCCCGCCTCCAGGTAGGGATCGAACTGCTCCGCCCGGCTGAACACCTCGCCGCCGGTGATCGGCAGATCGACGGCGCGGTTGAGCCGGGCGTACGTCTCCGGATCGCGCGGCATGGGCTCCTCGAACCACGTCCACTTCAGCTCGTCCAGGGCGCCGGCGATCGTGTGGGAGTCGGCTTCGTTCAGCCGGCAGTTGCCGTCCAGCATCAGTTCCATGCGGCCCTCCACCGCGTCGGTAACGCGGCGCAGCAGGTCGATCATGCGGGCGGCGTCGACTCCCGAGCGGCTCCACTCGGTGCCGACGCGCATCTTGAACGCCGTGTAGCCGGCGGCGATATGGGCGAGCGCCTCCCGCACGAGCTGTTCGGGATCGTCCTCCCAGTCGTAGCTGACGCCGCCGGACGCGTACAGGCGCACGCGTCGCAGCGGCGGGTTGGTGGCGGGGCCGCCGACGGAGGCGAGCACCTCGCTCACCGGCCGGCCGGCGAGCCGGGCGCGCAGGTCCCAGAGGGCGGAGTCGATGCCGGCCAGCGGGATGTCGTCGCTGCGGTCGCCACCGGTAAGCCGGGGCGTGATGTCCGGATCGAGCGGATCGCGGCCGATCAGGCCGGCTGCCAGCTCGGTGACACGCTCGCGGATGCGCGACGGAGTGCCGTAGGCGCTGGGCTCGGCGATGCCGCGAACGCCTTCGTCCGTGTCGATGACGACGATGGGGCAGTCGGCCTTGACCGCCCGGATCGAGCCGGTGATCCACTGGCGTTCGGGCTCGTGGGCCCGCGACAGGCAGAGCGTTTCGACAGAGGTGATCTTCATGCCGTCAGTCTACGCGGATCGTGACGATCCGGAGTCCATCCAGTCCTCCAGCGACACGCTCAACGTTTCCCCCCTCCGCGCCAGAATGTCAAACAACGACCATGCGTCGGTGCCGAGTCGTGAAGCGGCTTGTGACAGCGAAAGTCGACCGGCACGATACGAAGCTAGCACTTCATCTTCCGTGTCCCGGTCCAGTGCGTCCTGAAGCAACTCCCGCAACAGCGTCGCACGATCCTTGCCGCGGGCTCGCGCGCGCCGGTCGAGTTCGTTCAGGACCTCGTCAGAGAGACGGATCGTTGTCGGCTTGGTCATCTTCATGCTCCTCCTGCAGCGCCGTCAACGCAGCAGCTACGACATCGCGGCTGTATCTTCCTGCTACCGCCAACATCTCAAGGGCTCTCCTCGCCCGGTTCAGGCGGATTGCTCCACACCTGTACAGGTCGACAACGACACGTGGCGAACTCGTGAACGGCAGTCGCAGAATACGACACGTGCGGATCGCACGACCGTCATCGGACAACAACAGATCCCCATCGGAATCGAACCAGAGTCGGATGGCGGCGGCCTCACCGCGGCCGAGTGCAAGCGGGAGTTTGCGGTGCGAGGCCACCTTGACCACCTGTACGGAGCCCTCCTTGACGAGGCCGGCAATGCTCGCCGCGTCCGAGTGGCGGCGCACGAGCGGCGTCGAGGCAACCTCCCCGAACACTTCACGAGGGACTCGTAGGTCGACTGTCTGAGCATAGTTAGTTCCTGTCCGGCAATCCCCGGTTTCGGGAGAGCGAGTCAGGAGGAGCGCGT
>JAPPNY010000223.1 GCA_028818385.1 Spirochaetaceae bacterium | reverse complement strand
CGCTCCCCGCTGGCTCCTTCTCTCAAACCGGGGATTGCCGGACAGGAACTAGCTACCAGGCGCTGCGACCTTGTGACGTGCCGAAAGGACGAACTGATTTCCGAGGTCATGGAACGGATGAGCAGCACGGAGCGTTATGATTACCTTCCCGTGACGGATGGCGATAGCGATGGAGCAGAGAGAATAGTTGGACTGTACTCAACGAACGAGGCCGCTGCTGGAGGTGCTGGCGCGGAGCCCATCTATGAGTACTCCTGTCCGTTGTCTGAGGAATTCCTGATCGGAGCCAAGACAACGATCCTAGATTACATGATTGAGGGACATGCAAAGCCCGTTCGGTTCGTCGTATCGGACTACGGGATTGTCGGCATCGTAACCCTGTCAGACCTGCAGAAGCCACCGGCGCGCGTGGCTCTCTTTGCCCTTATTACCGGATTCGAGATCACCATGTCCGAGGTCATCAACAGTCGATTCCCGTGCGACGGTTGGATGAAGTGTCTCAGCAGACGGCGAAGGCAGAAACTCAAGGAAGAGATGGAGAAGTCCCGGTCGGCGGAACACGATAGGTTCGTTCAATCCCTTCTGTTTACGCAATTCGCGGACAAGAGAGACATCCTTGTAGGATCTAACGCCTTCGAGCCTCGTTTTAGCAAAAGCCGAGCTCAGAAGGAGCTGAAGAAGATCCAGCAGATCAGAGACCAGCTCGCCCACGCTAACGAATACTCAACCCGGGACCTCTGCGGCGTCGTCAGGACGCTATTGGATCTAAGACGATGTCTCTGAGCAAAGGGGGCGTAACGAGAGAACGCAGAGGGCTTCTATGGGCGGCCGAGGTGGGGGGATAGGGGCTACGGCGATGGCCTGAGCAGGTCGCGCGCGGCCGAGACCAGCGAGCGGGCTTGGCGCGGGGTGTCGGCCAGGGCGGTGAGGTGGCCCATCTTGCGGCGGGGTCGAGCCTTGGCCTTGCCGTACAGGTGCAGGGACACTCCTTCGATCGCGGCGGCGCGCTCCCAGCGGGGCGGGCCGGCGGACCAGAGGTCGCCGAGAAGGTTGGCCATCGCGGCCGGGCGATGCAGGCAGGTGGCGCCGAGCGGCAGGCCGCATACGGCGCGCAACTGCTGCTCGAACTGACTGGTGGCCGCCGCCTCGATGGTGAGGTGGCCTGAGTTGTGCGGGCGGGGGGCGATCTCGTTCACGAGCAGGTCGCCGTTCGTGGTCAGGAACAGCTCGACGCAGAGGACGCCGACCACGTCCAGCGCTTCCATCAGGTCGCACGCGAGGGTGCGCGCACGCTCCGCGACCGCCGGCGGCACCTCGGCCGGGCAACTCGTCAGGTCCAGGATGCCGCCATCGTGCCGGTTCTCGCACGGCGGGAAGGTGACCGTGGCGCCGCCCGAGGCCGACCGCGCGGCGATCACGGACAGCTCGTGGGTGAAGTCGACCCGCCGCTCCAGGATCGCCGCCGGGGCGCTCCCGGCCCCTTCGGTCGAGGACGGGCCGCCGGCGTAGCCGGTGACCGTCGCCCAGGCCGCTACGGACTGGCCGGCGTCGTCCACGGCTGCCTGTCCCTTGCCGTCGTAGCCGAAACCGGCGCTCTTCAGGATCGCCGGCAGGCCAACCGCTGCCGCCACCGTCCAGACCTCCGCGGCGTTCCCCACCGCCCGGAACGGGGGCACCGGAAAGCCGTGCCCGGCGAGCGCCGTCTTCTCTCGCAAGCGGTTCTGTGCGATGTGCAGCACGCGGCCGTCGGGGTGAACGGGTGCGTGCTCGGCGGCCGCGGCCGCGGTCGCGGCCGGTACGTTCTCGAACTCGAAGGTGACCACGTCCACGGCTTGTGCGAACGCCCGCACCGCGTCGAGGTCCTCGTACGGCGCGGCTACCTCGCGGTCGGCCACCGGCCCGGCCGGGCTGTCGCGTTCCGGAGAGAAGACGTGCAGCCGGTAGCCCATCCGCCGGCACGCCAGACCCAGCATGCGACCGAGCTGGCCCGAGCCAAGGACGCCGATCGTCGCGCCGGGAAGCAGCGGAACACCCACGCCCGGGAGTGTGCCCTGCCTCCGGCCCGCGCACGCAAGACCTCAAACACGCTAAAATACGGAACGGCTGATCGGGCGAACCGCCCGCGGGCCAATCAATCACCGACACGACAAGGAAATGCCATGAACGACCTTCAGTTCCTTCGCCGCGGCCCCGTCACGGTGCGGCTGCTGCTGGTGCTCGGCCTGCTGATGGCGGGATCGAGCGCCGCCTACGCGGCCGTCGCGGAAGAGACGGCCTTCGTCCTCAACACCTTCTCGTTCCTCCTCTGGGGCGGGCTGGTGATGTGGATGGCGGCCGGCTTCACCATGCTGGAATCCGGGTCCGTTCGCACCAAGAACGCCTCCGTGATCTGCCTGAAGAACATCGGCCTCTACTCGATCGCCGGCCTGGCCTACTACATCGTCGGCTACAGCCTCATGTACACCGACGTGGGCAGCGTGATCGGCTCCTTCAGTCTGTTCTACCGGCCATCGGGCGAGGAGCTCGCTCTGCTGGACGGCACCGGCGACGCGGCGGCCGTGATCGGCAACGGCTACTCGGTCATGTCGGACTGGTTCTTCCAGATGGTGTTCGTGGCGACCGCCGCCTCCATCGTGTCGGGAGCGTTGGCCGAGCGGGTCAAGATGTGGCCGTTCTTCCTGTTCACGCTGATACTGACCGGGTTCATCTACCCGGTCGTCGGCGCCTGGACCTGGGGCGGCGGCTGGCTGGGCAGCATGGGCTTCCAGGACTTCGCCGGCTCCACGATCGTGCACGGTACGGGCGGCTGGGCGGCGCTGGCCGGCATCCTCGTGGTCGGGCCGCGCCTGGGCAAGTTCCGCAAGGACGGCTCGGTCAAGGTGACCCCGCCCTCCAACGTGGTGGTGGTGACGCTGGGGGTGTTCATCCTCTGGTTCGGCTGGTTCGGGTTCAACGGCGGCTCGCAGCTCGCGCTGGGCAGCGCGG
Source organism: Spirochaetaceae bacterium (assembly GCA_028818385.1). The sequence continues at coordinate 18,062 of JAPPNY010000223.1, read as the reverse complement.
CGGACGCGGTGGCCATGGGCCACGTGCTGGTCAACACCAACCTGGCGGCCGCGGCCGGCGTCATGACGGCACTGGCGTTCTCCCGCCTCATCCTGGGCCGCATGGACATGTTCGCGGGCCTGAACGGCGCCATCGCCGGCTTGGTCTCGATCACCGCCGGACCCGACATCACCTCCCACGTCTGGGCGGTCATCATCGGCGCCATCGGCGGCATCGTCTGCACCGCCGCCATCAAGCTGCTGGAGAAGATGAAGCTGGACGACGTGGTCGGCGCGGTGCCCGCGCACCTGTTCGCGGGCGTCTGGGGCACCTTGGCGGTCTGCATCGCCGCGGGCGGCAACTTCGGCGTCCAGCTCCTGGGCGTGGTGGCCGTCGGCGCGTTCGTGTTCGTCGTGTCGCTGGTGGCCTGGAAGATCGTCGACGCCCTGCTGGGCGCCCGTGTCACCAAGAAGGTCGAGCAGCTCGGCCAGGACGCCGCCGAGCTGAAGATCGAGGCGTATCCGGAGTTCGTGCTCATGCCGGAGGAGGACGACGAGGAGTAGCCGGCGGCAAGGAATAGCCGGCGGCAAGCAGGAGCCGGAAGCGCCGCGGGCGGTGAGGTCAGCCGAGCGTCTGCTCCAGCACCTCCCGCTCGCGCTCGGCGCGAAAGGCGTCCAGACGCTCGCGCAGCACCGGCCGGCGCACGGCCAGCAGCGCCACCACGAACAGTCCGGCGTTGGTGGCGCCGGCCTCGCCGATCGCCATCGTCGCGACCGGCACGCCTCCCGGCATCTGCGCGATCGACAGCAGCGAGTCCAGCCCCGACAGCGCCCGGCTCTGCACCGGCACGCCGATGACCGGGACGGTGGTGAAGGCCGCCACCATCCCCGGCAGGTGGGCCGCGCCGCCGGCGCCGGCGATGATCGCCTCGATGCCGCGGCCGGCCGCCCCGCGCGCGTAGCTCCGCATCAGGTCGGGAGTCCGGTGCGCGGACACCACGCGCCGCTCGTGCGGGACCTCGAACCGGTCGAGCACCTCGCCCGCCTTGCGCATCGTCGGCCAGTCGGAGGAACTGCCCATGATAACGCCGACGACCGGCCCCTGCTCTGCCATGCGGCCCAGTCTGCCACGACAGACCGGCCCCGATCCGCTAACGTACCGCCCACAGTCAGATGGGCACAGCCATGACCGCCGTCGCCGACCACGTGGCGCTCAGCGTTCGCGACCTCGATACCTCGATCGCGTTCTACCGCGACCTGCTGGGCTTCGAGCTGCGCCGCGTCATCGAGGTGCCGCCGGAGATGAACCTGGGCGGCATAGCCGGCCTGCCGGCCTGCACGGCCCGCATCGCGCACCTCTTTCAGGGCGATTTCATGCTGGAGCTGTTCCACTACCTGGACCCCGACGGGCGTCCCGTGGGCGACCGCACGCAGGCCGACCGCGGCTTCACCCACCTGGGGTTCCTGTGCACGGACATCCGCGCGGACCTCGACCGGCTGCGGCAGGCGGGGGTGGACATGGTGGGCGACCTGGTCGATTTCCGCCCGGAGGTATGGGTGCAGTATTTCTACGGACCGGACCGCGAAGTGCTGGAGCTGCGGCAGCTCCCGGAGACCGGATGAGCCGGCGCAAGGTCGCGGTGGTGACCGGCGCGGCCGCCGGCATCGGCCGGCGGATCGCCACCACGCTGGCGCGCGACGGCGCCGACGTGGCGATCGCGGACCTGAACATGGAGGAGTCGGCGATCACCGCCGCCGAGGTGGAGGAGGCCGGCGGCCGGGCGGTCTGCGTGCGCACCGACGTGGCCGACGAAGGGGCGATCCTGGAGCTGTTCGCGACCGTGGACGGCGAGCTCGGCACCCTGGACATCCTGGTCAACAACGCCGGCATCTGCGAGCTGACGCCGATCCTGGAGCTTACGGCGGACGCCTGGGACCGGATGATGGCGATCAACCTGCGCGGCACCTTCATCGCCAGCCGCGAGGCGTTCCGCCGCATGAAGGAGGCAGGCCGAGGGCGCATCGTCAGCGTCGCCTCCATGGCCGGCAAGATCGGCGGCGCGGCGGCCGGCGCCCACTACTCGGCGTCCAAGGCCGGCATCATCTGCCTGACGAAGTCGCTGGCGCTGCAGGCGGCCGCCTACGGCATCACCGCCAACGCGGTAGCGCCCGGGCCGATCGACACGGCGCTCACGCGCGAATGGGGGGAGGAGACCAACCAGGCGTTCGCCGCCAAGATCCCGCTGGGCACCTACGGCCAGCCCGAGGACGTCGCCGAGGCGGTCGCCTTCCTGGCGTCCGACCGCGCCCGTTTCATCACCGGGGAGATCGTCGACGTCAACGGCGGCTTCCTGATGGACTGAGGATGCCAATCTACAGAGGATGACTGTCTACAGAGGATGACTGCGTGAAACGTACCCCGATCGACGGCTCCTTTCCGTGGGAGCGCTGGGAGTCCGACGCGGCCGACGTCGAACAGCTCGACCGCCGGCAGGCCGCGCGGCTGCTGTTCGACACGCTGGCGATCAACCGCTTCGAGCACGCGCTGCTGGAGCTCAAGAACGCCGGCGCCGTCTGGGGCCCCGTGCACACCTCCGTGGGCCAGGAGGCGACCGCCTCCGCGGCGGTGGCGGCGCTGCGGCCCACCGACAAGATGGCCGCGACCTACCGCGCCCACCACCAGTTCCTGGCCAAGGTGCTGCAGGCACAGGTGCCGGCCGACTGGGACCCCGCGGCAGGCGAGCTGCCGGCAGAGGCGCAGGAGGTCTGCTACCGCACCATGGCCGAGATCATGGGCCTGGCGCCTGGCTACTGCGGCGGGCGCGGCGGCTCCATGCACCTCCGCCACAACGAGTCCGGCTTCCTGGGGTCCAACGCGATCGTCGGCGGCGGCGTGCCGCTGGCGGCCGGCGCCGCCTATGCCGAGAAGTTCGCCGGTTCGGGCAACGTGATCGTCTGCTACATCGGCGACGGCGCGGTCAACCAGGGCGCCTTTCACGAGGCGTGCAACCTGGCCGGCCTCTGGTCGCTGCCGCTGATCGTGTTCGTGGAGAACAACCGCTACGCGGTGGCCACGCGCGTGCAGGACGCCTGCGCGGTGGAGCCGCTGTCGCGGCGCGCCTCCGCCTACGCGATGGACGGGTACGTCGTCGACGGCGACGACGCGATCGCCATCCTCGGGCTGGTGCGGGAGGTGGCCGACAAGCTGCGCGACGGCGGCACGCCGGCGATCATCGAGTGCGAGTGCTACCGCCGCTACCACCACGCCGGCGACGTGCCGGGCAGCGCCTTCCGCTACCGCAGCAAGGAGGAGGAGGACCGCTACGCCGGCACCGAGGTGACGCGCGTGCTGCCGCGCATCCTGGTGGAGGCCGGCCTGCTCGACCAGGCCGCGGTGGAGACCATCGACGCGCTGGCCGAGCAGGGCGTGCAGGCGGCGCGGGCGGCGTGCACGGAAGAGGGCGATCCGCCGCGCGTGCGCGAGAGCCTGTGGCCCGATCCCGGCACGGCCGGCGACGGCATGCGCTCGAGCGGACGCGAGCTTGAAGGGCTGCGCTTCGTCGAACGCCAACAGGACGACGGGAACGGGGCGGACGGGCACAGCGCGGACGGGAACGGCACGGCGCTCGAGCCGATGCGCTACTCGGACGCGATCGCGGCGGTGACCGGCCGCTGGCTGGAACGGGAAGAGGACGCGATCGTCTTCGGCGAGGAGGTGGCCAACCTGGGCGGCGGCGCCTATGGCGCCACCAAGGGTCTGGTCGAGCGGTTCCCGGAGCGCGTGATCAACACGCCGATTTCCGAGGGCGGCTTCTCCGGGCTCGGTTTCGGCGCCGCCATGCTGGGCATGCGCGTGGTGGTGGAGATCATGTTCGCGGACTTCGCGCTGGTGGCCGCCGACCAGCTCTTCAACCAGCTCTCCAAGGCGCGCCACATGTACGGCGACACCACCGACCTGCCGATCGTGGTGCGCAGCCGCGTCGGCACCGGGCTCGGCTACGGGGCGCAGCACTCCATGGACCCGGTCGGCCTGTACGGCATGTTCCCCGGCTTCCGGATCGTCGCGCCGGCCGACGCGTACGACTACATCGGCCTGTTCAACACCGCCATGCACTCGCTCGATCCCGTGGTCTTCCTGGAGCACAACGCCCTCTACACGCAGCGGTCGCCGGCGCCGGCCGGCGACCTGGACTACGCGATCCCCTTCGGCACGGCGCGCACCGTGCAGGCCGGCGACCAGGTGACCGTGCTGACCTACGGCGGCATGGTCGGGCGCTGCGCCGCCGTGGCCGCGGCGCTCGCCGCCGACGGCGTGTCGGTCGAGCTCCTGGACCTGCGCTGCCTGGACCGGCTGTCGATCGACTACGACAGCATCGGTGCGTCGCTGGCCAAGACCGGCGCCATGGTCATCGTCGAGGAGGCAGCCCGCAGCCAGGGGATCGGCCCGGCGCTGGCGGCGGAGATCACCACCCGCTGTTTCGACGATCTGGACGGCCCCGTGGCCTGCCTGACCTCGCTCGACATCTCCACTCCCGTGTCCCGCCGGCTGGAGCTGGCGGCGCTCGTGAGCGACGAGCAGATCGACGAAACCGTCCGCGCGGTCGCGGACCGGAGCTGGCGCTGATGGGCTCCGTCGAGTCGATCCTGGCCGGCGTGCCGATCCCGGAGGTGGTGACCGTCCGGCAATCGCTGCCACGGCCGCGGCTCGCCCCCGGGCAGCTCGAGGAGACGCTGTCTCCCGCGGCTCTCGGCCGCCTGGTGCGCCCCGGCGAGTCGATCGCCATCGCCGTCGGCAGCCGCGGCGTGGCGAACCAGGCGGCGGTGGTGGCGCGGCTGGTGGCGTCGCTGCGCCAGGCCGGCGCCGAGCCGTTCGTCGTCCCGGCCATGGGCAGCCACGGCGGTGCCACCGGCGAAGGGCAGGCGGAGCTGCTGGCCGGCATGGGAGTCAGCGAGCCGACCGTGGGCGCGCCCGTCCGCTCCTCGATGGAGGTGGAGCAGGTAGGCGAGGCCGATGGCCTGCCGGTGATGGTGGACCGGCTGGCGTGGCGCGCGGACGGCATCGTCATCGTCAACCGCGTCAAGCCGCACCCCTCGTTCCGCGGCGAGCGGGAGAGCGGCCTGGCCAAGATGATCGCCATCGGCCTGGGCAAGCAGGCCGGGGCGCAGGCGTATCACAGCCGCGGCATGACCGCGATGGCGGACACCGTGCTGGCGGTCGCCTCCCACGTGCTGGCCACCGGCCGCATCCGCGCCGGGGTCGCGTTGCTGGAGAACGCCCACCATGAAACCTGCCACGTCGAGCTGGTCCCCGGGGACCGGATGATCGAGCGCGAGCCGGCGCTGCTCGAGCAGGCGCGCGGCCTGCAGCCCACCCTGCCGTTCGCGGAGCTGGACGTGCTGGTGCTCGACCGCATCGGCAAGAACATCGCCGGCACCGGCTTCGACTGCAACGTGGTCGGCCGCTACAGCAATCCGGACCTCACCGGCGGCCCGGCGATCACCCGCATCGCGGCGCTCAGCCTGACCCCGGAGACGCACGGCAACGCCAACGGCATCGGCTTGGTGGACGTGACCACCCGCCGCGTGTTCGACCGCATGACCTTCGACGAGACCTACCCGAACGCGCTCACCTCGACTGCTTCGGTGAGCGTCAAGATCCCGATGGTGCTGGCCAGTGACGCGCTGGCCATCCGCGCGGCGATCCAGACAACGGGCATCACCGATCCGGCGGCGCTGCGCCTGGCGCGCATCCGCGACACCCTTTCGCTCGGCGAGCTGCAGGCCAGCCCTGCCGCAGTCGCGGCTCTGAACGGGACTTCGCAGGCGGAGGTCGAAGGTGCGCCCCAGCCCCTCGCCTTCGACGACGCGGGCGATCTGGTGGGGTTGAACGGAGCATAACGACCGGCGCTGCGCGCTACGGCGCTGTCCCTTCGTCGGAGCCGGGGGCTGGCGATAGCCGATTGACGCAAGGGCTAGCAGGCGGGACGATTCTGCCATGGCAACGGCGCGAGTTGATGCGAAGAGGGTCGTCATACCCACCGCCCATCCAGGCGACATCTTCGACATTCAGAGTCAAGGGGAGGGCAGACTCCCCCTCGTCCGGCTCTAGGTATGTTCACCATCACTGTGGTTTTGGCCGCGTTGACGCTTTTTTCTTTCATAATCGGTCGCCTCAAGCCAACCAAGAGATGGCGACGTATTTTAGACATCATTGCTGGCATTTCGTTTTTATTGACAATAACCTCGGGCGTGTTGGGTTGCCGGGCCAATATCAAGATCGAGGACCAACTACGACTGACCCGTGACCAAGCATCCGAAGCTATTGTCCAAGCAGATAGATCGCAGGCGCAGATAGCCGACATCAGAACGCCGAGGCGCATGGAGCCAGAAATCAAGCGCATGTTAGCCGTTAGGCTGAAGCAGTATGCGGGGCAGAAGTACGACATGAAGGTATTCAGAGACCACGATTCCATAGAACTCGCACGGGCTATCCAGTCAATTTTGGAAGAAGCAGGCTGGGTGTACACGAACGTGTACCCGAGACAGGCAGCACGTTACGCGGAGACTCGCGACGACGGAGTGTGGTTAATGTCGGGCAAGGTAGAAACAAGAAGGACCTCCGAGGCCAGGATAGCTCTGCATGGCGCACTGAACGAAGCAGGTCTGTACGATGACACGAACGCATTTACTCCCAAGTATTGCGTCGAGAGTACCTCGCCAGTCCAAGAAGGTACCAAAATCAAGCGTATCCCCTGCTCGGAGTCGTCAATCCAATCTATCAAGATTGTCTTTACCTTCCATGATGATGTGATCCCTGAGGATACTCTGGTACTACATATTGGCAAGGAACGACGGTAGTGATTCAGGCCGGAGCAACACGGGGTAGACGACGTGGGCACAACAGAGAACATATCTGGAAACTTGCAAGGCCGGAACGACGAAGGCTACCTGAAAATCGGGTGGCCGGCAACGACGCCTCAAACTGATCGCTTGCGCGGAAACGGCCCCAGTACTTGATGCGCGTACGTGACCGCAGCGTTGTCGAATAAGAGAACTCGCATCGGGCTATCAGGTACCCGCGCGCGAGGGACTCTAGCTCTGCGTGTAGTAGGCGTATGCGTCGTATGTGTGACGATCTCCGGCAAACGCTGACGGCTCCCCTCAGGTTGACAAGACATCGTATCTGCGACGAACGGTTTGACGCGACGAAGGGACAGGCACCAGGCCGGTTCGGTAGTCGGCCCGCACGCGTTGCGCCGAGCAGACCCAGCCTCTCGCCTTCGACGACGTGGGGTGACCTTCTGGCCTGAGCAGAGCAGCCGCTCCCAGATCTAGTGTTGTCTACGCCAAAATAGTGGCGAGACGGCCGAGCACGTCGTCCATGATCGGCTCCGGCACCGCTTCGAGACGCCGCCCGTTGCGGGCAGCCAAATCGAGGGCGCGAGGCTGGTCACAACGGATCACGCCAACGGTTCGGGTGCCTGCATCGTCCAGCGATACCGCGAACCCGCGACGGTGGGCGAAGCGCCGGCCGGTGGTGACGGGCAGGACGACGGGTGTCCCGGTGAGTTCATTGAAGGGAGCGGGCGAGACGACCACGACCGGCCGAGTCCCTTGTTGCTCATGGCCGGCGGTGGGGTCGAGGCTGACCAGCCAGATCTCGCCTCTCTGCACTACAGCAGCTCGTTGCCGACCGAGTTGTCCTCAAGCCAGGCGCGATCCTCGTGGTCGGCTGGTGCGGTCTCATCGCACTGCGCGAGGAGTTCGTCGAGGGTGTAGCTTGGCTTCGTTCTCGGCGCGACGATCAGGCGACCATCTTCGATCCCGATGTCCACCCTGGCGCCGGCTCGAAGTTCCAGGACATCAAGCAGCGCCGGGGGTACCGTGAGCATGACGGAGCCGCCGACCTTGCGCAGATTGGTAGCATGCATTCGCTCCTCCTACATTATATCCGAATATAATACAAGCGGAATATGACCTCCAGGTCGACTGGTTCGCGCAGGAGGGGAGGCGGAGCGCTTCCCGGACGCGCACGACTGAGCTGGGTTGGCGCCGTCTCACGGCTGCCGGCACCGCAACCGATAGTTATTACATGAGTTGGATCGCGGCAGCCGTCATGAAGGTGGTGGTCCCGGGAGTGCTGGTGACGCTGATGGCGGCATGCGGCACCGTCGGCGACGCAGACCCGCACGTCATCGACACCAGGACGGGCGAAGCGCCGATCTGCAAGGACTTCGCCGGCGTCGTCGAGGACACGGTCCGCGACGACGCGCAGGAAGTCACCGGGGGTCTGCGGAACCTCGCGCGCGACCTGCAGGCATTGGCACAGGGAAGAAACCCGGAGGCAGCCAACGACCAGTTCGACGGATCCGGCCCGCGCATCTACGTCAAGCTGGTCGACTTCGAGCGGGCGTTCGGGGGTGCGCACGACCCGCGGTACGTGCACGAACGGCTGCGCTACGACATCAGGGACCTGTTCGCCGACCACGGCTTCGAGTGGGTCCTCGACGAGGAGGTTCGCGGGCGCGAGAATGACGCCGCGCGCGGCGTGCTGCGCTATGTTGACGCTCCCCTGGGACCGGGCAATCTGGGAGCCGTGCTGTTGACGTATGTCGGGCACAGCTACTGGACCGGGTTTGCGGACGACAGCGAAGTCTCGGCCCGAGTGGTCCTTTCCGTCGCCTACCGCGGGCGCATGAGCGGACGCGTCGACTGGGAGGACACGCTGGAGACCCGCCTCCTCGCGGACAAGGAGTACTGCACGCTGTACTACATCTACCGGGACCTGCTGGGCCGGGAGGACAACAGCATCGAGGCGATCTACGCGCTGATCATGCAGACCGTCCGCGATCGAGTCCTCCCCGAGATCATCGAGCAGGCCAGAGGCGAAGGGTTCTGAGAGCCCGCGGGCGACCGCCCTACCGGAAGACGACCTCCAGATCGACCGGTTCGTGCAGGAGCAGCAGGTCGAGCAGGTTGAGCTCGAAGATCGCCACGCCGTCCTCGATGCGGCCGCCGCGCTGCGAGACCAGCTCGCCGTCGACGTTCAGGCGGATGGTGATCACCGACTCGGTGATGGCGTCCGGGCCGCTCGGTCCCAGGACGAAGCTCATCATCGTCAGGTAGTCCTCGGCCGTGATCTCGGTGTTTTCCTCCGGCCCCATGGCACGGATCACCGGATCGTCGAGCACGGGGAAGATCTGCTCGAGCTGCTTGTAGTTGTCCAGGTCCAGGTAGAGGCGCACGCGGGTGCCCTCCTCCACCTCCTCGAAGGTGACGATGCCGGCCTCCCAGAGCAGGCTGGGGCTGGGGAACATGGCCGGCGCATCCTCGAAGCTGAACGCGAGATCGAGGAGATTCTCTTCGGGTGCCTCGACCCGGGTCACCGTGACTCCCGGCAGGGCGGCCAGGGTGTCGCGGAGCGTCTCCAGGTTGACCATCCCCTCGTCCGGCAACTCGATGTCGGCGAGCGCGGCCATCTCCTGCACGCGGGCGACGAAGTCGGGTGCCAGGTCGATGGCGACGGCGGTTTCGCCCGAGCGGTCGGCGCGAACGGTGAGCTCCTGGGTGACGGCGCAGGCGCCGAGCACCCAGAGTGCGGCCAGCAGGAGTGTGAGGGTGCGTGCGGCGCGGCGAAGTCGATGCGTGGTCATGTTCTCTCCTCTTACGCCGCCAGCCCGGACAGGCGGTCGAGCAGGCGGCAGTAGGCCACCTTGCCGCGCTCGTAGCTTGCCAGGCGGAAGAACTCGTTCGGACCGTGCGCGCCCTCGTCCTCCAGGGCGAACGCGAAGATCACGGTCTTGGCGCCCAGGTAACGCTCGAACATGTTCAGGATCGGGATGCTGCCGCCGGAGGCGATCGCGTACGGCTCGGCGCCGTACAGCTCCGCCAGCACGGCGCGCGCGGCCTGGTTGCCCGGATGCCCGGAGGGGATGGTGTACGGCATGCCGGCCGAGCCCAGCGACCGCACCTCGACGGCGGCGGCGGGGTCGGCGTGCCGGCGCACGTGGGCGGCGATCGCCTCCCTGACCTTGGCCGGATCTTGGTCGCCCACCAGGCGGCAGGTGATCTTGGCGTGCGCCTGGCTCGGCAGGACGGTCTTGACGCCGTCGCCCTGGAAGCCTCCCCAGATGCCGTTGATCTCCAGCGTCGGCCGCCGCCACTGGCGCGCCCGAGTGCCGTAGCCGGGCTCCCCGAACAGCCCCTGCGAGCCCAGGCCGTCCAGGAAGGTGCGCTCGTCGAACGGGACGCGGTCGAGCTCGGCGCGGTCGGCGTCCGACAGCTCCGGCACGCCGTCGAAGAAGCCGTCCACCAGCACCGTGCCGTCCGCGCCGCGCATCGAGTCCAGGACGCGCACCAGCGCGTGGATGGGGTTGTGGATGGCGCCGCCGTAGGTGCCGGAGTGGACGTCGCGGGTCGGGCCGGTCACGTCGATCTGCAGCGAGCACAGGCCGCGCAGGCTGAGCCACAGCCCCGGCTCGGTCTCGCTCCACTGCGAGCCGTCGGCGCTCACGACCAGGTCGCAGGCCAGGAGCCCGGCGTGCTCGGCGACGAAGGGATCCATCGTCGGGCTGCCGATCTCCTCCTGGCCTTCCAGCAGGAACTTGACGTTCACGGGCAGCGATCCGCCGTCGGCCAGCAGCGCCTCCACCGCCTGCACCGGAACCAGCAGGTTGCCCTTGTCGTCGGAGGAGCCGCGCCCGTAGACGCGGTCGCCGTCCAGCACCGGGTCGAACGGATCGGCGTTCCAGCCGTCGGAGCGGAGGGCCGGCTGCACGTCGAAGTGGGCGTAGATCAGGACGGTCGGCGCGCCGGGCGCGTGCAGGTGGTCGGCGTACACGGCCGGCTGGGCGCCGGTCTCCAGGATCTCGGCGTGCTCGAGCCCGGCTCGGGTGAGCCGGTCGCGCACCCAGGTCGCGGCGGCGCGGACGTCGTCCTGGTGGTCGGGGAGTGAGGAGATGCTGGGGATGCGCACGAACTCGCGCAGCTCGGCGACGTAGCGGTCGCGGTTCTCGGTGAGCAGCTTCAGATGATCGGACATTGCGTTCTTATTTTAGCGCACCGGCGCGGGGTTCACGCGAGCGCTTCGAGAGTGCCTCTGTGTGCGATCTCGGCCAGCGACTTGCGGTCACTGGGCCGCTCGCGTTCCCGCAGCTCGGCCGGCAGCGCGTCGCGGGGTCCCAACCGGCCGGCGGCGAAGGCGCACATCACGGTGTAGCGCTCCGCGCTCACGCCCAGCCGCTCGTGCGCTGCGTCGCGGTCGATGCCGGCCATCGCATGGGTGTAGATGCCCAGCGCCTGCGCCTGCACCGCCAGCGCCATCCAGGCGGCGCCGGTGTCGAACTGCGCGGTGCGCGGCTCGCGCCCGTCAGGGGTCCGCGTGTTGGCGAAGATGAACCCGAGCAGCGGCGCACTGGCCGCCCACTGACGGTTGCGCGGCATCAGGATCGAGTCGAACACCGGTCGGTCGCGGCCGTCGGTCTCGTAGAGAAACAGCCACGGCTGGCCGTTGAAGGACGACGGCGACCAGCGGGCGCCTTCGAACAGGGAGGCGATCTCGTCGTCGCTCAAGGGATCGGGCGCGAACGAGCGCGGCGACCAGCGGTCGATGAGCAGCGGGTGCACCTGCGCCGAGGCGACGCGGGGGTTGTCCGGGCGCCTCATGGGGCCGGCCCGATCCCGAAACGGTGCTTGAGCATGTGCGGTCTCCTTGACGGGGGACGGACCATATCACGCGGCGGATACCGGCCCGCGCCGACGCCCGTGTTGACGGGGCTCGATGGCGGAACTCACAGTATCGGGCGAGGTTGAACATGATCCCGCGCATCGTTGGCGTGGTCCTTGTCGTCACGGCGGTCGCGGTGGCCGTCCACACCGTGGTGGAGCCGCTCTACTACGCCTCCACGGAGGAGGCGCCGTACAGCCCGTTCTGGAGCGTTCTGGACGTGCTGATGGCGGTCACGATCGCGATCGCCCTGGCCTTCGCCTACCTGCGCAAGCGGGCCGCTGCCGGTGAAGGCGGCAGCGCGCTCACCCGGGGGTATTTGGTCGCCAACACGCTCTTCTACGGGCTGCTGTTCGTCGGAATCATGTTCTACTGGAACTGGTTCAACCTCCTCAGCCCCTCATACACGGCAGTGCCGGAGGCGGCGGTATCGCTGGCATGGATCATCATCGACGCCGGGCTGCCCTTGCTGCTCGGTGCCCTGGGCGTGTCCCTGTTGAGGGGCACGCGCGACCGGTAGCGCGGGACGCCATGGCCGCCGTGACGGAGCAGCCGTCCCCGTGCACGATCGTGATCTTCGGCGCGTCGGGAGACCTCACCGCGCGCAAGCTGATCCCGGGACTCTACGACCTGTCCCGGCGAGGACTGCTGCCGGAGCGGTTCGCCGTGATCGGCGCCGGCCGCACCGGCATGAGCGACGAGCAGTTCCGCAGCCGGATGGCCGAGGAGCTGGAGACCGGCGCCGGTGACGAGCCGGCGGCGGACCGGGAGCGGTTTCTCGGCGCTCTGCACTACCAGCAGCTCGATCCCGGATCCGCGTACGAGTTCGGAAAGCTCGCCGAGCGGCTGCGCGCCGTGGCGGCCGAGGCCGGCACCGGGGGCAACGCCCTCTACTACCTGGCGACGCCGCCGAGCCTGTTCGAGCCGATCGCCGGCGGGCTGGCCGGCGCCGGTCTGGCCGAGCAGCGGGACGGTGCGTGGCGGCGCCTGATCGTCGAGAAGCCGTTCGGCTATGACCTGGAATCGGCCCGCGCGCTGAACGAGCGGCTGCACGGCTGGTTCACGGAGCATCAGATCTACCGGATCGATCACTACCTCGGGAAGGAGACGGTCCAAAACGTGCTGGTCCTGCGCTTCGCGAACGAAGTGTGGGAGCCGCTCTGGAACCGCGCCACGATCGACCGCGTGGAGATCACCGCCGCCGAGCAGGTGGGGGTGGAGGGACGCGGCGGTTACTACGACGGATCGGGCGCGCTGCGCGACATGTTCCAGAACCACCTGCTGCAGGTGGTCGGCATGATCGCGATGGAGCCGCCGGCGCACTTCCGGCCGAGCGCGGTGCGCAACGAGACGGTCAAGGTGTTCGACTCGCTGCGGCCGATCGATCCGTCGCAGGTGTCACAGGACGTCGTGCGCGGCCAGTACACGGGATCACTGACCACCGACGGCGCCATGCCCGGCTATCGCGAGGAGCCGGGCGTGCCGGCCGGGTCGCGCACGGAGACCTACGTGGCGCTGCGCTTCCACATCGACAACCGGCGCTGGGCGGGGGTGCCGTTCCTGGTCCGCACCGGCAAACGGCTGCCGGCGCGGGTGACCGAGGTGGTCATCCACTTCAAGCAGGTCCCGCACCACCTGTTCGGCACGCCGCCGGCGTCCGTGACCGAGGGTGCGCCGGACCCCGGGGGCTACGGCCGCCACGCTGTCTCGGCCGCCGCGGCCGATGCCAGCAAGCTGATCATCCGCATCCAGCCGGACGAGGCGATCCAGCTCCGCTGCAATGTCAAGCTGCCGGGCGCCGGCTTCGACGTGCAGCAGGTGGGGATGCACTTCCGCTACGCCGACCTGGCCGACACCTACCTGCCGGACGCCTACGAACGGCTGCTGCTGGACGGCATCACGGGCGACGCCACGCTGTACGCGCGCGCCGACGCGATCGAGTCGTGCTGGGAGTTCGTGACCCCGATCCTGAAGGCGTGGGACGAGCACCCCGGCATCCCCCTGCACGGCTACCCGGCCGGAAGCTGGGGGCCGGCCGCCGCCTCAAGCCTGTTCCGCCGCCCCGGCTACGGCTGGCGCACGCCGATGCCGTCCCTCAGCGACTCCGGCGGCAACGTCGAGCTGTAAGCCGGCCACCCATGTCCACGACCAGGATCAACATGCAGGAGGCGAAGACGCACCTGTCCGCGCATATCGCCAAGCTGGCCGAAGGCGATCGCATCATCCTGTGTCGGCGCAACCGTCCCGTTGCCGAGATTCGGCCCATTGAGCAGCCGATCGAACAGGCGCGGCCGGTAGGGCTTGGCAAGGGGCTTGCGGAGGTGCCGGAATCGTTCTTCGATCCGCTTCCGGAGCATGTGCTCGACTCCTTCGAGGCTCGATCGGACTCGAGCCAAGCCGCAGCGCAGTGAGGCTCCTGCTCGACACGGTTACGTTTCTCTGGCTGGCCGAAGGGGATCCGAAGCTGAGTGAACGGGGCACGAGGACTGATCGTCGATCCCGGGAACGAAGTGTTCCTGAGCGTCGCGCCGGCCTGGGAATCGCGATCGGTCGCGACTCCTGACGACATGATCAGGAAATACCCGGTGCGCGCCGTATGGTGAAAACGCGTCGCGCGTATGGACCGTCAGCGGGGCGCGGAGTCGAACCACACCGGGAATGTCTGCGTTGAGTATTCGCGAGGCCGTCGGCGCGGCGTGCGCCAGGATCGAGGCCGGCGATCCCGCGATCTGGATCAGCCGCGTGGCGCGCGACGTCGCGGAAGCGCATGCGGAGGCAGTAGCGCAGAGAGGTGCCGATCTGCCACTGGCCGGCCTCACGTTTGCGGTCAAGGACAACATCGACGTTGCCGGCATGGCGACCACGGCCGGGTGTCCCGATTTCGCGTATACCCCGACCGAGTCTGCCACCGTCGTCGGCCGGCTGGAGGCGGCCGGGGGCATCCTCCTCGGCAAGACCAACCTGGACCAGTTCGCTACCGGCCTGGTCGGCACGCGCTCGCCATACGGAGCCCCGCGGAACCCGATCGACGCCCGCTTCGTGCCGGGCGGCTCCAGTTCCGGGTCCGCCGTGGCGGTGGCACGGGGAATGGTGAGCTTCGCCCTGGGCACCGACACCGCAGGCAGCGGCCGCGTGCCCGCCGCGTTCACGGAGACGGTGGGATGCAAGCCGACGCGCGGTCTGGTCAGTACCCATGGTGTCTTTCCCGCCTGCCGGTCGCTGGACTGCGTATCGGTCTTGGCGCCGTCCGTCGGCCGGGCACGAGCGGTGCTCCGCGTCCTCGCTGAACCTGATCCGCGCGACCCGTATTCCCGCACGCTCCCGATCACGCCGGGCTCCTGGAGCACCGACGGGCGCCGGGCGCTGCGCATCGGCGTGCCGCGCGCCGCGGACCTGCGTTTCTTCGGGAACAACGGGTACCGGCGTGCGTTTCAGGCGGCGGTGCAGGGTCTGGCGAACATCGGCTGGACACCGATCGCGATTGACTACGCACCGCTGCGTGAAGCCGGGCAACTCCTGTACTCGGGGCCATGGGTGGCCGAGCGGCTGGTGGCTCTGACCCCTTTCATCGACGAGCATCCCGAGTCGATGCTGCCGGTGACGCGAGAGATCATCGCCCGCGGACGCGAGTACTCCGCCGCCGACTTCTTTCGCGCCGCCTACCGGCTCGAGGAGCTGCGCGCGCTGTGCGCCGCTGTCTGGGAGGAGGTCGACCTCCTGATCGTGCCTACCGCGGGCACTATCTACACCCTCGACGAGGTTGCGTCCGATCCTCTGACCACCAACAGCAACCTGGGCTACTACACCAACTTCGTGAACCTGCTCGACCTGTGCGCGGTGGCCGTTCCCTGCGCCCGTTCCGCGGACGGACTTCCGTTCGGCGTCACGCTGATCGCGCGAGCGGGGGCAGATGGCGAGCTGTTGTCGGCCGCCGAGCGCCTGATGCCAGCTCTCGGACCCGCCCATCCCGAGGTCTACGCGTCCTCAAGCGCCTCCAGCACCGGCGCGGATTGAGCTACCCAGCCGAAGATGCCGCCCTGTGCCTTGATCATGTCGAGCGCAGCGCGCTGGAAGTCCGGAAAATAGGACCCGACACAGTCCTCCAGAACCAGGCATTCGAAACCGCGGTCGTTGGCTTCTCGCACGGTGGTATTGACGCAGACTTCGGTCGTGACGCCCGTGACCCACAGCGATTCGATCCGGTGGTTGCGGAGCGTGGCCTCCAGGTCCGTCGCGTAGAAGGCTCCCTTGCCGGGCTTGTCGACGATCGGCTCTCCGTCGACGGGAGCCAGCTCCGGAACGATCCCGTGCCCGGCCTCGCCGCGGACCAGGACCCTTCCCATCGGCCCATGATCGCCGATCCCGACCGCCAGACGACCACGCCGGCGCTTTGCCGGCGGGCAGTCCGACAGGTCGGAACGATGCCCTTCGCGGGTGTGCACGACCATGATGCCGGCCGCCCGCGCTGCCGCCAGCACCCGCTGCGTCGGCGGTACGGCCCTGGCGAGCAGGCGGACGTCGTTGCCGAGCAGCTCGCCGAAACCGCCCGGCTCGAGAAAGTCCCGTTGCATGTCGATCACCAGCAGCGCCGTACGGTCCGTCTCACAGACGAAACCGTACGGCTCGGCAGAACCGATCTCGATGCGCACCGCGTCTGAGCGCCTACGCGCTGGATTGCGACTCGGCCGGCGGGATTTTCCGCGCTGCCAGGAACATCGCCGCCAGCACCAGATAGCTGACCAGCATCTGCCAGGCAATCACCGGCACCCCCGATCCGCCGAACAGCCAGAATCCGCCGGGAACGTGGATGATGCCGAACCAGGAGAGCACCGCCGCGATCAGCGAGTACGCTACCGCGTGCGACCACTTGCGGTCGATCACGAAGATCGCGATGGCCGCCCACAGCAGGCCGATCAGGATCGCACCATTGCCGAGAATCCGCATGCCTTCGTAGTAAATCGGGGCGTTGAACGTTCCCGCCATGGCGGCGATGTCGCCGCCGGAGTTGTCCACCAGCGTCTGCGCCCACGCGGCGATGTTGGGCACCAGGGCCAGCACGATGGCCGGTGCGTGCCGGGACGGACTGGTCTGAAACGCCTGTGCGCCGATGATGGCACCGATATAGAGCAGGATCGGCAGCACGGCCCACACGGGGATGACGGCGAGCAGCAACTGCAGGATGCCGAACACGCAGACGATGGCGGCCGCCATACCGGTCACCAGGGAGTAGCCGATGCGGCCGCCCAGGTCCTTCCAGCCCGGATGGCCGATGTACATCGCAGTCGGGAACGGTGAGCCGAGCAGGCTGCCGATGACGCTGCCGGCGCCATCCGCCAGGCAGCCCTCGCGCACGCTGTAGCTGTCACCCGCCGCGGCGGCGCTCTCCACGTTGTTCATCGCTTCCGTGAAGTTGTAGATCCCCATCGGGATGGCGGTGCCGATGAACAGGCCGGCGATCGCCGGGTCGCTCAAGGCCCCGAATCCGCCGCCCAAGGCCGAAAATCCCAGCTTCGGGATGTTGAAGCCGAAGCCGGCGACCGCGCCGGCCACGTCGCCGAAGCCTCCCGACTCGACGCCGAACACGCCGATTCCGCGCAGTATCCAGGCCGCCAGCGTGCCGCCGACGATGATGATCAGCCCGCCCGGGATCTTGAACGGGAACGGCACCATCGCGAACCAGCCGATCAGGATGATGCCGAGTGCGCCGACCGCCAGCCACGGCACCTCCATCATCCACATCGCCTGCCCCATGGAGATGAACGAGATCGAAATGCCGGCGAGCGTGCCGAGCATCGCTCCGCGGGGCGTGAAGCGCTGAATCTGCTTGGCCGCGAACGCGCCGGCGATCTCGATGATGCCCTCGATGAACGCCCAGGCCACGCCGACCTTCCAGGCCACCTCCGGTCCGAACGCGATCTTGACGGGCAGCATGATCACGAACACCACCAGGAAGTAGTGCGGGACGCTGGGTCCGTAGGGAAGCGCGGCGACGTCGGTCCGGCCTTCCTTCCGAGCCAGCCGGCGCGCCATGTGCGCGTAGTAGAGGTTGCCGACGATGAGGGAGATGCCGACGGCGGGAATGATCCGGCCGAACAGGATTGCGTCCGGGACCTCAATGACGAACTTCATCAAGGTGCTGAGCACGATCAGGTTCAGCAGCACGTTGCTGAACAGCCCGAAGAATCCATTCCAGTCGCCGGGGACCCACCAGGCGCCAACGCGTGGCTGTCCGGAAGCGGAAGCGGTACTCATGTGCTTGACCCTCCGTCGTTGTGTGGGCCGCTGTCGGCCTATTCGATCATTCGGAGCCTTTTGCAAAACCACCGAGATAGCCGGATTACTGAGAGGATAGAGGCCAA
>JAPPNY010000035.1:2999-21423 GCA_028818385.1 Spirochaetaceae bacterium | reverse complement strand
CTATCGACTCATTCACAGGATCACCAGTCCTCTGTCAGCGTGGGATCGCCCTGCACCCAGGACCGTCGTGAACGGCGAGCGCACGAGATGCGCGCCACGGGCTCAGCCCGAGCGTTCGTGAGTAAGGTCGTCTTCGCCGGTTCGCCGCCCGCCGCTACCGCGGCGCCGGGCCTACCAGTGCGTCAGTGCGTCCGGGCGTGTACCTTGACCGAGTCCTTCAACTCGTATTCGGTGCCGGCATGATGCTGCGCCATGCGCAGGACCGCCTGGTGGTCCGGCTCCGAACGTACGACGCCGAATACCTCGAGCACCTTGCGCCGGTTCAGGAGCCCCTTGCCCCGGCGGATCTCGACGCCGAGGTCCGACGCGTCTATGCCGCTGTCCTCGATGTCGCTGAGGATGGTCTGATCAAGCGTTGCCATCGCAGTCCTCCCTTGTCCGGCTCTATCTCCCATCAGCCGGATCTATTTATTATAACGGCGGAATTTTCGTTCCGTAAAGCGAAAACGCGCCCGATCCATCCAGGAGGTTGCCCATGTCCCGAGACCGCGCGCTGAGTCCCGCGCAGCAACGCGGGTGGGCCAGCGATGGCTACCTGCTTCTGAAGGAGGTGCTTCCGAAGACGACGATCGCGGCGCTGATCCGGGAGATCGATCGGCTTCACCGGCGAGAGGTCCGGCGCAACCGGGACCCAAACACGCGCCCGGGCATGGACCGGCGCAACATCCTGCCGGACAGCCAGGTCTTCATCGACCTGATCGACCATCCGGCCACCTTCGGACCCGTGGTCGAGCTGATGGGTCCGTACATCCAGCTCAGCATGGCCGAGGCCGTCGTGCGCCCGCCCAATCCCGACGACAAGGGCTTCATCCACACCGACGGCGGCCAGGCGCTGCGCCACATCCGGGTGAGCGAGACGAGCTGGCCCCTGCAGCTCAAGGTGCAGTACTTCCTGACCGACCTCCGCAGCCCCGGCAGCGGCAACTTCACCCTGTTTCCCGGCAGCCATCTGCGCCCCTATCCCGAAGACGACACCCCCGTCACCACCGCCACCCCCGGCGCCGTGCAGCTCTGCGCAGAGGCCGGCGACGCGGTCGTCTTCCCCCACTCGCTGTGGCACGGCGTGTCGACCAACCGGTCCCGCCGCGCCCGCAAGACCCTGATCTACTGCTACAGCCAGATGTGCTTCCGCACCTTCGACTTCGACGGCCACGCCCCGGAGGTGCTCGACCGCTGCACGCCCCGGCAGCGCCGCCTGCTCGGCGACCTCGACAAGGAGTGGCAACCGGGCGCCTACTTCTACAGTCCCGAGGATCAGGTCGAGGTCATCGAGGAGCCGGCATGACGCCGCGCATCGAGCATCGGGGCAAGCTGATCCACGAGTGCGCCCTGCCGGGCCAGACGCGGGCCGACGGCCTGTACCCCGGGCACATCAACGCCGCCCAGCTCAGCGCAAGCCGGTTCCTCCTGATCTACACCACCCGCGGCTGGCGCGGCACGGACGACAACTGCAGCGTCATCTACCAGCTCCGCGGAGGCGCGTACGACGGGAGGCTGCTCGCGGAGGGCGTGCTCGCACGGTCGGTCGACGACTGGGACGCGCTCGGCGACGGAAGGCCGCACGTCAAGGGCCACTTCCACCCCGTGGTGTTCGGCGTGCCGGCCGGAGTGCGAGCCACCCCGGCCGCCGGGTGCTTCGTCGCCATGTGGGGCCGTCACGCGCGCTCCATCGATCCGGGTACGGGATTCATGCGGAACAACGATCCCGCCACGCACCGGCGGACCAATGCGGTCGAGTGGGCCCAGTTTCGATTGCGCGCCGACGGCGCCGACATCGAGCTGACCGCACCGCCGGGCGTCCTGCGCCAGCAGGGCTACGACGCCGGTTACCTGCTGTGCTCGACCGACGCCAGGTCGATGCACCAGACCTACACGCCGCCGGTGCCGTATACGGAGTCGGGTGACGAGTGGGTGGGGGTCAACACGTTCGACGGCGGCCGCATCGGCGCGCTCCGCTTCCGGTTCGATCCCGCCACGGGGCGGTACGCATGGGTCGAGAGCGGGCCGCTGATCGGTGCCGGCCTGATGGAGCCGAGCGTCTCCCGCTGGCGCGACGGCTGGGTGGTCTCCGCGCGTAGCGTCCGGGCGAGTCGTGAGGAACGCGGCGGACAGGTCGGCTGGACGCTGTGGGACGACCCGTTCAGCGGACCTGCGCCGGAGATCGTCTGGCCCGGCGCGCCCAACACCCGGTCGCCGCGGACCTCGTTCCGCTGCGCGGACGGCCGGCTCAGGCTGCTGACCGGCGACCCGGCCGTGTCGCCGTACGGGCATCCGCGCAACCCGCTGTACTGGTGGACGATCGACCCGGACCGCGGGTTTTGCGCCGGCACGCCGCAGGTGGTGTTCGACGCGGTGGCCGCGCGCGTGCCGTTCCGGGAGCAGGCGCGGTTCGTCGTGGACCAGGCGAAGGTCCTGCCGCACACCGGCGGATCGAGCCAGACCATCGCGCATCGGCTCCGGCCGGTCGCCACCAACGATCCGGCCAAGGTGGGCGTCCCGGTGCTTCCGGTCGAGCAGCAGGCGGCCGGCATCTACTACGCCGAGGCCGTCTTCCCGGAGCCGCTTCCCGCGCAGTGGCAGCTCGATCCGTAGGCGGCTACCATCGATGGCCATGGCACACAGCGGCAAGCCGGCCGGCCCCCTCGGGCGCCACTACCGGCTCATGTGGGACATCAACCACACCTTCGAATCGACCTTCCATCCGCCGATGACGCCGGAGACGGTGGAGATGGCGCAGTTCGGGGAGTTCTCCGGCCGCGCCGTGGACGCCTACGTGGCCGGCATCGGCCCCGACGCCGGCTACGTCACCGCGTTCAAGTCGGAGAAGACGCGGATGGAGTACCTGGTCGACCGCTACGAGCGCGGCGCGGCGCTCGGCGACCTGCGCTACTTCAACCACGCCGAGAACCTCAAGCAATCCGCGCAGGCCGGCCTCGATCATCTGGCCATCCAGGTCGAGGGAGCCCGCCGCATCGGGGTCGATCCCTGGTTCCGGATCAGCATGAACGACTGGCACCACGTCGACACCAGCAGCGGGGACGTCTACCGGCTCGGCGGCAGCGCGTTCTACGAAGAGCGGCACGACCTCCTGATCGGCGCGGAGGGAGCCGCCGGCTGGAGTGACCATCCGGCGCTGCAGCAGACCATGACCTGGCTGCAGGACTTCGCCCACGACGAGGTGCGGGCGCTGCGCCGCGACATCGCCATCGAGGTCTGCGAGCGCTATGACTGCACGGGCTTCCTGTTCGACTTCATGCGGGTGCCCGGCTACTTCCGCTTCGGCGAGGAGCGCAAGAACGCCCACCTGATCACGCAGATGCTGCGGGAGACGCGCGCGGGCCTGGACGAGGTGTCAAGGACGCGCGGCCGCCACGTGGGCCTTGCCGTGCGGGTGCCCACGACCATCGACGGCGCGCGGCGGCTGGGTCTGGACGTGGACGAGTGGGTGGCCGAGGAGCTGGTCGACGTGCTCGTGACCGCACCCTTCTTCGCCCAGGAGATGGAGCACGACGCGGGCGAATGGGTGGAGCTCGGCCGGAGCTCCCGCGTCAGCATCATCGCCTGCCTGGAGGAGGGGTACCTGGCCGGCCACACCGACGGCCACAACCGCTGGTTCTACAATCCGCCGATGATGACCGGCATGACCACCGAGATGGTGCGCGGCCTGGCCGCCCGCCACCATGCCCGCGGCGTCGACGGGCTGTACGTCTTCAACTGGTTCGGCAGCGCCCTCACCTACGGGGCCAAGCACGACTTCGGGCCGAACGCCGTCAACGACGTCGCCGATCCGGAGCGGCTGCGCCACCGCGACAAGACCTTCGCGCTGATGCGCACGAACACGAGCTTCCCCAACTGCCTGCGCACCGAGTGGCAGATTCCGGCCCGGGTCACGCGCGAGGTCACCGAGCTGACCTTCGATTTCGCGGACGACGTGGCGGCGGCCGGCGACGTGGTCCGTTCCTGCCGACTGCTCCTCCACATCGACAACATGAGCGTCGTCGACCGCCTGCAGGTCACGCTGAACGGCACTGAGGTACCGGTGGTGAACCCGATCCGTCCGAGCACCCGCATGGGGACCATCAGCCGGTGGCAGATCTACGACCTCATCGATCACCGGCCGCAGCGCGGCGTCAACACCGTGACCGTGCGCGCCGTCGCCGTGAACGAGAGAACGTCCGCCGAGCTGCCGATGAGCATCGAGGATGCCGAGATCGAAGTGCGCTACGAGCATCCGACCGGCAACGTCGCGAACCGCCCCGGCGGCGCGCGGCTGCCTCACCTGGCGCTGGCGGGCAGATGACCGGCCGCGCGCCGGTCAGGTGCGCGGGAGGTAACCGGGCGGCTCGCGGAACGGGCCGTGCGGGTACCGGTAGCGGACGGACAACTCAAGGTCGGTGAGCACCAGGGGTATCTCCGCGGCGAGGCGGGCAGCCCGCTTCACGGACACGGCGACCTCGTTCCGGCCCTGCCTGGGTGGGGCACCGGCGAGGTCATAGACCAGCCAGGCCCGGGAATCGGGGGCCGGCTTGCCCGCTTCCACGGGATTGAGACACGGCAGCGGTGTCCCGTTGAAGGTGACGGTCAGCTCGTCCAGGTGGCACGGCGCTTCCAGCAGCAGCTCCAGGTGCACGTGGTCGATCCGCGCGCCGGCGCCGGCCACGTCGTCGGCGACGTCGATCGGGAAGATCGCGCGTTCGGGGCCGAGCTCCGCGGGCAGCCGGTACTGTTGCGGATAGCAGTTCGGGAACGACCCGGTCCGGCGCATCACCGCGTAGCGCTTGTCCCGGTGCCGGAGGCTCCGCGGTGAGCCGACCTGGTCGAGCACCTCCCGGGTGTCGACGCCGTAGGAGCTGAGGGCCCCGGGGCCGTTGAACAGGTAGATGCCGTCGACGCCGGCGCGCCAGTGGCGCGCCGCCATGCCGCGGATCAACTCCGGCGTCAGGCCCTGCATGTACGCGTCGCGCACCTGGTAGTAGGAAACGCCGAGCCCCAGCACGTCGCCCGTCTGGTAGGCGGAGTCCATGCCGTGGTGGATGCGCACCGTGGTATCGGCCGCGGCGGCCACCCACGGCGTCGCGTCCTCCTCCATGTGCTGGGCGAAGAACGCGCACGGCACGACGATGTCCACCAGCTCCTCTTCGATCCACTGCACGACGTCCAAGCCCAGCATCGTGCAGCCTTCGGTGGTGTTGGGCACGCGCACCGAGAAGCCGAGCGGGCGTCCCCGGCGGCGCGCCGCTTCGTCCAGCATCGCGCGCGTGTCGCGGATCAGCTCGGTGACCAGACCGGCATGCTCCCGTTCCCGGCCGTAGCGGAACAGTCCGGGGCAGCGCACGAAGTCGTACTCCCACCCGTCGACGTCGTAGCGCTCGACGGCCTCCGCCGCGACCGCGAGCCGGATGCGGCGCACCGGCTCGTGCGCGAAGTCCTGGAACCACCGCAGGGAAGTGGCCAGCTCGTCGGGCCACCCGGCCACCCCCTCGTCGCCGATCAGGTATTCGGGGTGCCGCTCGTACCACTCGCTGCCGATCAGCCGATAGATTTCACCGGACGACGTATCGACGTGGTGCCAGTCGTTCATCCTGAGCTGCAGCCAGAAGTCGATGCCTGTGCGCCTGCACTCGTCGAGCACGAGCTGCACGGGGTCGTGGCCCGCGGCCCACAGGGAGCGCAGGTTCTCGGCGCCACGCCAGAGCTCCACGCCGCCGAGCTTCGCGCCCGCTTCCAGCCGGTCGACGATGAACTCCATCCCGTCGACCTCGGTCGGGTACGAGGTGGTGTACCCGGCCCCATGGCCGACCGTGCACACGAACGCGTCGACCTGGGTCCCGGCGAGCCCGCCGACGATGGCGTGACGAAACCGCTGCGGGGAAACCGGCGGGTTGACCATGTGGGCGCCGATGCCGCTGTCGTCGACCCAGGTGATACGGTAGTCGCGCTTGAGCCGGCCTTTCGTCCTGTCCGCTGCCATGGCGCTTTTCTACATTGGATGGGGGCCGGTCTGCATGCGCCGGGCCGGACCCCATCCGCCGTCCCACGGCGTGATCGCCCGCGCTTCCCGCTCGTACAGCCCGACCAGCTTGGCGAACCGCTCCTCGACCCCCTCCCGCCCCGGCGGGATGTTGGTCGCGTTCCACAGTGGCACGAAGTCACGGCCGAGCTGTCGCAGCTCATGCGCGAGGCGGCCGGCGGCGCCGGTGTCCGGGTCCGCCACGAAGCGCACGCTGTCGAACAGCCAGGCGGCGCGGCGCAACTCGTAGGCCACGAGGTCGGCGACCGCCCGGTTGCGCGGCAGCGACGGCGCGGCGGCGGTCACCTCGGCCTGGAGCGCCCGCGCCTCCCCGGCCAGCCGCTCGGAAGCCGTCGCGTCCGCCGCGCTGCCGGCGCCCGGCACGGGCTCGTTCCAGAACACGGCGTGCGCGGTCATCGGCCGCCAGTTGAATTCGCGCGGGTAGCGGTGGTCGTGGCGCGCGGCGGCGAACGCCTTGGCGTTGAGGCCGCCCAGCCACTCGTGGGCGCGCGCGAGCGCATCCGTGGGAGCGCCGAAGAACTGCTCCGCCCAGCGCGCGATGAACGGCTCGTCGGCCTCGACCCGAGGGGCGCCGTTCCACTGATGTTCGGCGGCGAAGGCGTAGTTCAGCCAGTGCAGCTCGCGGAAGCAGTCGCGCGTGTCGTTCCAGGCGCAGGTGATGCTGTCGGTGATCCCCTCCCGGAAGGCGAGCCGCGTGAACACCGGCAGCGTCTCCCGCGTCTGCACGAAGCTCGGGAAGAGTTGCCGCCACGTCCACACCCCGGGCGAGATCACCTGGTCGACGCCGTGACGCTGCAGCTTGTGCAGGAAGGGGAAGTACTCCTCCGGCTGCACGTCGTAGTAGTTCCAGTTCACGAACGACAGGCCCTCGTCGCGCAGCGCACGGATGTCGTCGTCCGCTCCCTGCACGTCCGGGCGGTAGCGGTTGTCGGCGAACTCGGCGAAGAACAGCACCCCCCGCCAGTGCCTGCGCGCCAGGCGCGCGACCGCGCGCACGTGGTCGACGTACACGGCCGCGGCGCCCCGCTCGCGCACCATCGCGCTGGAGCGCAGCCCGTGGTCGCTCAGGGCCACCTCGTCGCAGCCGACGTGCACGGTGTCGCCGTCGAACACCGCCGCCAGCTCCTCCAGCAGGTCGCCGAGGAAGTCGTAGGTGGCCGGCACCGCCGGCGAGTAGTGGCTGGCGCCGCCCTCCAGGTCGGACAGGTGGTTGAACTCCGGCATGCCGGTCACGCGGCCGGCGTGGCCGAAGGTCTGGAAGGTCAGGAACAACTCGACGCCGTAGCGGCGGCCGTACTCGACCAGGTGCCGCCACTGCCCGGCGTCCATGGCGCCGTGCGCGCGGCCCAAGGTCGGGTAGCGCTCGAAGGCGAACAGATCCTCGGTGTGGAAGGTGAGCACATTGTACTTCAGGCGGGACAGCTCGCGGATCAGGCGCTCGTAGCCCGGCACGGTGGAGACCTGCCCGCGCGCCGGGTCGTCCTGCAGGCCGCGCAGCCGGAAGTCGGGCCAGTCCTCGATCACGCAGCACGGCAACTCCACCGTTCCGCCGCGCGGACGGGCAAGGGAGAGCAGCGTGTGGATGCCGTACACCAGGCCGGCGTGCGATGCGGCGCGCACCTCAATGCCGCCCTCGCCGGCCACGCCGAGCCGGTACGCCTCCGGGCCGTGGTAGCCGGCCGGCGGCGGCGGGCGCAGCGACAGGTGGACGGGGATGCGCACCGCGCCGGAGCCGGCCTCCCCCGAACCGGAGTGGCCGGTTCCCAGCAGCTCCGCCGCGCATTCCATGTAGACCGATGCGGCCTCCGCGCACTCCGGCCCCGCCTTCAGCTCCAGGACCCCGCGCGCCGTGCCGGGCAGGGGCCGGACCGATTTTGGCCGCGGGATCAGAGCCAGGTCGTCGCGAGTGTCCATTCCGTCGCTTCGCTACTCGGTAATCCGGATGCGCGGGTCGAGCACCGCCAGCAGCAGGTCGGAGATGAGCGTGCCTATCACCGTCAGGGTGGCCAGCAGCATGAGGATGCCGCCGGCGAGCTGCATGTCCTGGTTGACCAGCCCTTCCAGCATCAGCGGTCCGATGGTAGGCAGGCCGATCACGATCGAGACCAGCACCTCGCCCGCCACCAGGCCCGGCAGGATCCAGCCCACGGTGGAGATCCACGGGTTGGCCGCCATGCGGATCGGGTACTTGACCAGCAGCCGCGTCTCCGGCACGCCCTTGGCGCGCGCCGTGGTCACGTACGGCATGCGGAGCTGGTCCAGCACGTTGGCGCGGATGGTGCGCAGGCCGCCGCCGATCGACTCGAACCCCAGCACCACCAGGGGCATCCAGATGTGCGCCAGGAAGTCCAGGAACTTGGGCACGCCCCACGGCGCGTCGACCATGTCCGGAGAGAACAGGCCACCCGGCTGGTAGTCGAACCACTCGTAGGCCAGGTACATCAGGATCAGGGCGAACAGGAAGTTCGGAATCGCCATCATGAAGAAGGCGGTGAAGCTGAAGATGTTGTCGAACAGCGAGTACTGGCGCAGCGCGGCCCCCACCCCGGCCGGCCACGTGATCACGCTGCTGAGCATCAGCGTCAGCAGGGCGATGGAGACGGTCAGCAGGACGCGCTCCTGGATCAGGAGCCGCACCGGCTTGTTCCACAGGAGGGAGAAGCCCCAGTCGCCGCGGGCGAAGCGGCTGGCCCACTTGAAGTAGCGCACGAAGAACGGATCGTCGAGTCCGTAGCGGGCGCGCAACTCGGCGATCATGTCCTCGGCCTCGTCTCTGAAGACCTCCTGGGACTGCTCCAGGCGCGCGACGTACGAGCTGGCCAGGTCGCCCGGCGGCAGGTCGATCACCAGGAAGGAGATCACCGAGATCAGCACCACCGTCGGGATCATGATGAAGACCCGGCGCACCAGGAAGGTGATCACGGGCAGGCGCCCCGGTCAGCCGTCACCGGTATGGATCCATCGCGTCGCGCATGCCGTCGCCCAGGAACTGGAACGCCACCACCGTGAACACCACCAGCAGCGCCGGCAGCAGCAGCCACGGGCGCAGGGCCACCGACTGCACGTTCTGTGCCTCTCTCAGCAGCACGCCCCAGCTTACCGCCGGCGCCCGCAGGCCGACGCCGATGAAGCTCAGCGCCGTCTCCCCCAGGATCATGCCGGGCACCTGGTTGCTGGCGACCACGATCAGGTGGCTGGCGAACGCCGGAAGCATGTGGCGTGCCACCAGCCGCGGGCGCTGGCAGCCGTCCAGGGTGGCCGCCAGCACGAACTCCTCTTCGCGGACGGCCAGCAACTTGCTGCGGACCACCCGCGCCAGGCCCGTCCAGCCCAGGACCGACAGGATCAGCGTGATCGCGAAGTAGACCTGCACCACCGTCCAATGCAGCGGCAGGGCGGCGGACAGCGCGATCCACAGCGGCAGGGTCGGAAACGACATCAGCACCTCGATGATCCGCTGGATGACGTTATCGACGATGCCGCCGAAGTAGCCGGAGATCCCGCCGATGAGGACGCCCAGCACCCAGCTTATGGCGATCGCCAGGATGCCGATCGACAGCGACAGCGTCGCGCCGTGCACCATGCGCGAGTACAGGCATCGGCCCGAGCCGTCGGTGCCGAGCGGAAACCAGCGCACCTCGGGATCGCCCGAGCCGAACAGGTGGATGTCGCTCTCTATGATGAAGAACAGCGTGTACGGGTCGCCCCTGGCGAACAGCCGCAGCGGCCGCTCGTTCTCCAGGTCGGGGAAGACATCCTGCTCGAAGGTCTGCAGGTTGAGCTTGGTGCGCACCGGATAGATCACCGGCCGGAAGCTGCCCTCCTGGTCGAACAGCCGGAACGAGCGCGCCTCGCCCAGGATCGACGGCGGCAGGTACTGGTACTCGGGTCGGCGCGTGACCGGATCGTTGGTGGCGAAGAAGCCGGCGAAGATCGCCACGAAGTAGAACACGGAGATGACCAGGAGTCCCCACAGCGCCCAGCGGTGGCTGCGGAACTTGAGCCACATCAGGCGCCACTGTGTGGCGGTGAAGAAGGCTTCGCGCTTCTCTTCCTCGGTGAGGCGCCGGCGGCCGAACAGGCCGCGGCGCGCGGTATGGACCTCTGGCGGCGCGGCCTCCTGCGTGGTGGCCATGCGGCCCCGACGGTACCACGCTACCGGAACGCGGGGAAACGGAACGCGCCGCTCCTGGCTCAGCGATCCTCGACGATCAGGCGGCCTCGATGCTCGGAGACGGCAAGCGTGGTGCCGCGCAGCACCGTGAGGTCGCCGTCGACACGGTGAAACCGCTGCGCTCCGCTGTCGGTGCGCGCGATCACCGCCCCGCGGGAGTCGACGACCTCGATCGTGCCGCTGGTGGAGGTGAGCCGCTTGTCCCCGTCGCAGCGCGCGACCCGTACCGAGCCAGACCCGCCGGCAACCTGCAGCGGCCCGGCGCAGTCGCCCACGAACACGTCCCCCTTGGCCGTGAACACCTCCAGCCGCTCGGACCGGAGCCCCTGCACGACGACCGCGCCGCTGCCGGTGCGCACCGTCAGCTCGACGCCGGCCGGCACGGAGAGCGTCAGCTTCGGCCCCCAGTCCACCGAGGCGCGGCTGATCGGCAGGTCGTTGCCGCCCACGCGCAGCGTCACTGCGGTGCCGTCCCCGTCCACGGCCAGCTCCGGCCGATTGCGGCGCGACATGCGCGCCGACACCGAAAGCTCCACCTCCACGTCCTGCCGGTCGGCGGCGAACACCCGCACCTCCTCGAAGTCGGTGCGGATCGTCAGGTCCGAGACGTCCGCGATCGTGGAGCGCTGCGTGGCGGCCGCGCCCTCCAGGACTCCTACCGCGAAGGCCCCTTCGGCGCCGGCGAGCGCGGAAGCGCCGAGCACGGCGGCGCGTGCCGCCCTCAAGCCGCGCGTCAACGCGGGGCTGAGACCTCGAGTGCAGCGGTGCCGCGGCCGGCACACGCGAGCGAAGACCCGAACCCGTTCACCCGCAGCGTCGCCATGTGCCCGTCCACCTCGACCGAGACCACACGCTGGCCGTCGATCCCGGTTTCCGATCCGCTGTGCTCGACGCCGACCAGCGGCAACTCCTCGCCCTCGCGCGCGACCTGGATCACGGTCACCAGCAGCCGCTCGCGGCCCGCCGCATCGAACGCGGCGGTCAGGTGCCACTGCGGGGGGTACTCCTGCTCGTGGGAGCGCTCCGGGTCGACCGGGAAGCGATCGGCGCGCGCCGGCCGGGCAGCGGCGGCGCCGGGCTCCGCGCAGAAGGCGAGCCGCGCCAGCGCCGGCGGGTTGCCGACCACCGCGGTCACACAGCCGTTCGCCTCGGCAGGCGCCGGCACCTCGAACGGCACCGGCGCATGGAAGGCGAGCTGGACCGGCCGCGGCTCCCGGGTGACCACGTCGTCGATCACGACGAAGACCGCCGGGCGCAGGAAGATCACGTGGCGGATGGCGCGCTCGACGCCCAGCTCCGCAGCGCTGCGCTCGCTCAAGCGCAGCGGGCGGTGGGTGTGCTCGTGGGACTCGAGCCCGTACGCCGCGGTCGCGTCACCGGCGCAGTAGTCGTAGTCCGGCCCGGTCGCGAAGGCGATGATGCGGCCGCTCGCCTCCACCCTCCAGACCGCCTGGCCGCGGTCGTCGACCAGCACCGCGTTGTGGGCGCGGGTGTGGCGGGTCCAGGCAAGATCGTGCGGGCTGCCGTACCAGGGGTAGAAGCCGCTGTCGATCAGCAGCGGCCGGCCGAACGCCTCCAGCACGAAGCTGTTCTGGTCGGCGTGGCTGTGGCTGAACGAGCCGAAGCGGCTGCTCTTGAAGCAGAGCATCACGTTCGCCTCGCGCGAGGTGAGGTCGCTGTGCAAGGCGACCCAGCCGGTGTCGGCGAAGTGGACCGAACGCGGCAGTTCGTGCGGCGGCGTGGCGGCCGGCGGTTCCGGCCAGGTGAGGCGGGCGCTCAGCTCGGCCAGCGGGTCGCGGCCGGCCGCGTCGCCGTCCTCTACCTGCTCCGCGTACCAGCGGTAGACCGGGTCGCCGTAGACGCGCCCGTACATCCCCATGATCTGCCGGTTGAGTGCCGGATGGGTGGAGTAGGAGGCGTCCCCGAAGCTGGTGCAGGTGCTCCACGGCGGCCGGAAATACAGGAAGTGGCGGCCGTTGTTGCGGCCCCACGGGCGATCGAAGTGATCGGCGCCGGTGGCGACGCGAAAGAGGTGCGCGATGCGCTGGAAGTAGTGGCTGTAGACGTAGCCGAAGCCTTGTCCCCAGCCGCCGTCGGCGCCGCCGTAGCCCGGGAACGCCTCGGCCAGGAACCGCTCGACGTCGGCCAGCCAGCCGGCCGCCTCCGGCACGTGGTGGTAGAGCGCCAGAGCCGCCACCGCCATCTCCGGCGGCCCGTAGACGATGCTGTGGCTGTCCAGGGGGTTGTCGAAGGTGTTGAGCACGCTGTGCGCGTGGAACTCGCCGGCGCGCGCGGCGAGCCCGGCGACGACTGATGAGCGGTCCGCGCCCAGGTCGTCCCACAGGTAGTCCAGCGCCTGCGACACGGACGGCACCACGCCGTGGAACTGGTGGGTGTTGAGGTAGGAGGTCCTCTCCAGGTCGAGCCCGGCCAGGTGCCGCATCCCCGCCACCGCGTAGTCCCGGCACGCCCGGTCGCCGTCGAGCATGGCCACGAAGGCCGTGGCCGGCAGCGCGATGTACAGCGCGCGCAGCGGGTACATCATCCGCTCGTGCGCCGCGAAGGTCTCCTCGTCGCGCGGGTAGCGCTGGTCCCAGGTGGGCTCGCCCGGAAGCAGCAGGTCGTCGGGCAGCACCACCTCCGGCAGCGGCTCGGCCAGCGCCGCCTGCGCGCGCTCGCGCATCGTCGCCAGGAGCGGCGCGAACGCCTGCGAGTCAGCCTGCCCGCGCAGCCGTTCGAGCGACTCCGCGGTGAAGTAGACGCGGGGATGGCCGGCCGCGGGCGCCGCGTTCGGCTCGGAATCCGCCGCCGGTGCCATCACTCCAACCAGAACGAGAAGAGGTCGGCGTCGTGCAGCTCGATCCGCAGCCGCAGCCGCTGCCCGGCCAGCGCTCCGATCTGCCGGTCGGGCCAGGCCACGGTCACGTCGGTGTGATCGCCGGTCACCGCCCGCGACGGCTCGAACCCCTCGATCGGCACCCCGTCGTCGTCGCAGAGCGTGACCACCGCCCGCCCGCGTGCGTTCACGTTCAGGTGCAGTGCGGCCTCGCCCCGGCCTGCATCCACCGCCACCGGACGCGTCAGCAGCCAGCCGCCGTCCGCGTCACCGCTCATCGAAACGAATCCGTCGCGGCGCAGCAGCGCCAGGCACAAGCCGGTCGCGCGCGAGCTGCCGCCGGAGAACTTGCGCCCGCCGTGCGGCCCCTGCACGGCGCCGTAGAACAGGTAGATCTGATCGCCGCGGACGATGAACCGCTTGCCGACCCGGCACATACCGTCCTCCGGGCCGCCCGGCGCGCCGAGCGACAGGAAGGTCTCGCGCGCGCCCACCCGCTGCCAGTCGATGCCGTCGCGGCTGACGGCGAGCTGGGTGTCGATCGTGCCGTCCACCCCCTCGCGGTAGATCCACGGCATGCCCAGGTACAGCCCCTCGTAGAGGTCGATGGGCACCCCGTAGAACTGCGTCTCCGCCTCGTCGCCCTCGTCGCATTCGAACACGAGCTCGGGCTCGGTCCAGTGCACGAAGTCGTCGCTCTCGGCGCGCGCCATCTTGCGCCCGCCGGCGTTGAAGCGCCCGAAGGCGACGTAGCGGTGCAGGGCCGGGTCGCGCAGCACGGTCTGGTCGGTGTCGGAGCCCAGGTTTATGGCCGGGTTGGTGGCGTAGTTGGTCCAGCGCACGCCGTCGGGCGAGTGCGAGATCCACATGCCGTCGCCGTCGCCGGTCCCGAACAGCACGCGGCCGCCGGGCAGCTTGGTCAGCGTGCCGTCGCCGCCGTGCTCCCAGTAGAACGCCTTGAAGCGCTTGTCGGGGTCGGGGTCGTCCGGATCCTCGATGATCGAGGCGCCTTCGCAGTTGAGGCGGCCGATGTGCAGGATGTTGTTGTGGCTGTCGCCGGCGATGGCCATCTGGCCCAGGTCCGGTTTCTCCCAGTGCACGCCGTCGGTGGAGGTGGCGTAGCCGAGCAGCGTCACGTTGCCGGGAATGTTGAGCACCCGGCCGCCGGCCGGACCGACCGAGACCCGCTCCTCGTTGCTGCCCGGGCTGGTCAGGTACCAGCGGCGAAACAGGCCGCGCTCCTGGTCGTACAGCGTGGTGCCGTACACCGACACGTGCGTCTCCCACGGCGTATCGCCGTCCAGCACCGGGTTGTCCGGATGCCGGCGCGGCTGATGCACCCGCCGGTACAGCCGCTCCACCCGCGTGAGCTCGCCGTCGTCTATGAACAGATGTCGCATGAGACGTGACGGTAGCACGGCAGCCCGTGCGGCCACTAAGCTGCACGGCGATGAATGATCCCGACCTGCACCTGTTCGTCGACGACGCCGAGATCCAGCACTACGTGAACCTGGTCCGGGTGGTGAACAAGCCGTCGCGGTTTCCGCGCCCGGTGCTGCGCGCCGACCGGCCGTGGGAGGGAGACCGCGCGCAGGCGTGGGGGAGCGTGGTCCGCGAGCCCGGTCACCGCCTGCGCATGTGGTACTTCGCCATGAACACCGCGCGCAAGCCGGGCGAGCTGGACCGCGGCGGCTACGCGCTGGCCGAGAGCATGGACGGCCGCCACTGGAGCAAGCCAGACCTGGGCGTGGTGCGCTACCGCGGCAGCTCCGCGAACAACCTCTGGTACACGTTCGCGCCCGACGGCGACAACCTGGTCGAGTTCGAGCTGGCGCGCCGCGGCGAGGGGCTGCCGGCCACCGACGAGCACGGCGAGGTGATCGGCGTGCTCAACAACATGGACGGCCTCACCGTGATACGGGACGAGGACGACCCGGACCCCGAGCGGCGCTACAAGCTGATCGCCAACATGCAGGACCACCGCATGTGGGCGCCGGCCTACCCGGAGCAGTACCCGGACGTCACCCCGGAGCAGGTGGAGCAGGCGCGGTCGGTCTGGGGCCAGTACCTGGACACCAGCCCGGACGGCGTGCACTGGACGCGCCGGCCGCGGCGGCTGCTGCCGATGCGGCACGGCGACTACATGATGGTCACGCGCGACGAGCGCAACCGCCGCTGGTGGCTGAACGAGCGCGCCCTCAACCTGTTCGGCCGCAACGCTGCCCTGCGCACCAGCCCCGACCTCGTGCACTGGACCGACCCGGCCGAGATGGCGGTGTTCAACCAGCCCGACTCCGGCTTCGGCCGCGCGTACGAGTGGCACGGCGGCATCACGCCGTTCAACTACGGCAACCTGAACCTGGGATTCCTGGAGCGCTGGTGCAACGCCGGCTACGGCGACGGCTGCGAGCTGGTCAGCAACCGCGACGGCCAGCCGTGGCAGCGGGTCTGCCCCGGCACGCTGTTCCTGGACCCCGGACCGGCCGGCTCCTTCGACCGCGTGCTGGTGTACCCCACGCACAACCTGCCGATCGAGAACGGCGAGAAGATCTTCCTGTTCTATACCGGCGGCGCGGCCGGCACCGGCGCCGGCATGCCGATGGCGATGGGCCTGATGTGGATCATGCGCGACCGCTTCGCCGGCATGGCGCACTCGCGCCGCGAGCCGGGCGAGCTGCTCACCAAGCCGCTCCGGATCGAGCGGGACAAGTTGGAGGTGAACGCCGAGCGGCTGTTCGCCGGCGTCGTGCAGGTGGGCGTGCGGCGTACGGACGGCGAGTTCATCGACGGCTACGGCCTGGACGACTGCCGGATCGAGCTGGCCGGCGGCTCCCGCACCGCGGTGCGCTGGAAGGACAAGGCCGACCTGCGCGAGCTGCGCGGGCAGACCGTGTGGCTCCACTTCCGCGTGGACGGAGCGGCCCTGTACGCGTACCGGCTCTACTGAGCCTGTCGGACTGGCGCTCCAGCGGCAAGTCCGACAGACTCAGTAGCGAGGTGCGGATGGGCCAAAAGCGGAGCCGCAGGCGACGGTTTTGGGGCGACGATTAGCGATCTGGAGGGGCCCATGGCAGAACCCGCCGGAGCGAACGACCGCGTCGGCATCGCCTTCGTGGGCGCGGGCCTGGTCGCGGAGTTGCACGGGCGCGCCGTCGCCGCCTGCGAGCGCGCGCGGTTCATCGGCGCGTACGACGCCGAGCCGGGCAAGGCCGCGGCGCTGACCGCCCGCCACGGCGGGCGCGACTACCGCACCCTGAAGGAGCTGGTCGGCGATCCGGACGTGGACGCCGTGCACGTCCTGACGCCGCCGGAGGGGCACGTCGCCGCGGCGCTGGCCGCGTTGCGCGCCGGCAAGGACGTGCTGGTGGAGAAGCCGGTCGCGCATCGCACCGCCGACATCCGCCGCCTGATGCGCGCCGCCGAACGCGCCGGCCGCACCTGCATGCCGGGACACAACTACATCTACGTGCCGGCCCTGCGCCGGGCCAGGGAGCTGATCGAGGCGGGCAAGCTGGGCCCGGTCGCCGCCTTCTGGATGCTCTACAACCTGTTCCACGACGCCGACCTGATCCGCAAGTACGGATCGATCCTGCGCGTCGTGTGCGTGCACCACTGCTACTCGCTGCTGTATCTGCTCGGGCGCCCCGAGCGCCTGAGCTGCATGGCCGTCCCCGGCGTGCACGCGCCGGGCGTGCCGGACGCGGCGCAGACCGCGATCACCTGCCGGATGCCGGACGGCGCGCTGGCCAACCTGTGGGCGAGCTTCGCGGCCACCGACCCCACCAACGACCCGTGGCTGGTGCAGTACAAGGTGCTGGGCACGCGCGGCGGCGTCAGCTACTCCTGGAACGAGGCGGTGTACCAGGAGGACGGCGGCCCCGGCTTCGGCATGCCCGGCTACGTCGACGCCTTCCGATACGAGGTGGAGTACTTCGTCGAACGGTGCGTGCTGGGCGGCTCCCCGCCGCTGTCCACGTTGGGCGACGCGCTCGACGCGCTGCGCATGGTGGAGGCGGCCGAACGCTCGGCCGCGCACGGGCGGGAGGTCACGCTCCGCTGGGAGTAACTCGAACGACTCGTTGTCATGCCGGGACGAAATCGGTAGAATGGACATGCTATGTTTACGCGGGGGTGCGGAAGCGCCCGTTAGAACCATCGGATGGAACCAAGGAGGAGTGGGAATCTGATGAAAACGACAACTCACATCAAGGCGGTCGGACTGGCCGCCGTGTTCGCGGTCATGGGGGCCGCCGCGCTGCAGGCGCAGACCCTCGCGGCCGTGCAGGCCGCCGGGGAGCTGAAGTGCGGGATCAACACCGGTCTCGTGGGCTTCGCCAACACCGACGACGAGGGCAGATGGGAAGGCTTCGACGTGGCCTACTGCCGGGCGCTGGCAGCGGCCGTGCTGGGCGACGCCAACGCGATCTCGTTCGTCAACCTGACCGGCAAGACGCGCTTCCCGGCGCTGCAGGCCGGTGAGATCGACGTGCTGTCGCGCAACACCACCTGGACCTTCTCGCGCGACGTCGACCTGGGCCTGACTTTCGTCGGGGTCAACTACTACGATGGACAGGGCTTCATCGGGCGCACGGCACTGGGCATCATGAGCGCCAAGGAGCTGGACGGCGCGTCGGTGTGCATCCAGACCGGCACCACCACCGAGCTCAACCTGGCGGACTTCTTCCGCACCAACAACATGAGCTACGAGCCGGTGCCGATCGAGGACAACGCGGAGGCGCGCGCCGCCTACGAGGCGGAGCGCTGCGACGTGTACACCACGGACGCATCCGGCCTGGCCGCCACCAAGGCGACCTTCGACGATCCGGGCGCGCACATGGTGTTCCCGGAGATCGTCTCCAAGGAGCCGCTGGGGCCGCTGGTCCGCCAGGGTGACGACCAGTGGGCGGACATCGCGCGCTGGGTGCTGAACGCGTTGATCATCGCCGAGGAGCTCGGCGTCACGCAGGAGAACGTGATGGAGCTGGCGGGCGGCACCGACCACCCGGAGATCAACCGCATGCTCGGCACCGAGGGCAGCTACGGCGAGATGCTGGGGCTGGAACCCGATTGGGCCGTGCGCGCGATCGCGGCGGAAGGCAACTACGCCGAGATCTTCGACCGCTACGTCGGCCCGGACACCAAGCTGGGCCTGCAGCGCGGCGTGAACGCGCTGTACAAGGACGGAGGTATCCTCTACGCGCCGCCGTTCCGCTAAGCCGTCTGGCCGTCGCGGGGGGGGGGGGGTTTGGGCGGCGGGGGGGGGGGTGTAAAAAAAAGAACAGGGGACGGACCTGAACCGGATGATGTAGAGGGTGGGGGGCGG
>JAPPNY010000035.1:0-2989 GCA_028818385.1 Spirochaetaceae bacterium | reverse complement strand
CGCGGCGTTAACGCGTTGTACACGGAGGTAGTAATCCTCTACGCGCCGCCTTTCCGCTACGCCGTCTGCCCGGCGGGTAGTACCGCGGGTGAGGGTTACTCCGCGCAGCCTCGCCCTCCAGCTTCTGCTGGTGCTGGGGGCGGCGCTGTTCATCGCGTTCATCGCCTCGAACACGATCGCCAACCTGCAGAGGTACGGCCTCTCGTCTGGCTACGGCTTTCTGTCCACGACGTCCGCCTTCGACATCAACCAGCGGCTGGTTGCCTACGACTCGACGCACACCTACGGGAAAGCGTTCATCGTGGGCGGCCTGAATACCGTCCTGGTGGCGGCCCTCGGCATCGTCGCGGCCACCGTCATCGGCTTCCTGGCCGGCGTGCTGCGCCTGTCGAGCAACTACCTGGTCAGCCGCATCGTCACCGTCTACGTCGAGTTCACCCGCAACGTCCCGCTGCTGCTGCAGATCATCATCTGGTGGGTGATCCTGCTGGCGCTGCCGCGGGTCCGCGACAGCATCTCCATCGCCGAAACCGTGTACCTCAACAACCGCGGCGTGCAGTTGCCGGCGCCGGTGTTCGCGGAGGCCGCGATCGGCCTCCTGATCGCGCTCATCGTCGCCATCGCGGCGACCGTGATCGTCGCGCGCCGGGCCAGGGCGCGGCAGGAGGCCACCGGAGAGAAGTTCCCCGCCGGCTGGACCGGGCTGGGGCTGATCGTCGGGCTGCCGCTGATCATGTACTTCATCCTGGGCCGCCCCGTCGCCTTCGACGTGCCGGTGATGGGCCGGTTCAACCTGCAGGGCGGGTTCAACGTGACGCCGGAGCTGTTCGCGCTGTGGATCGCCCTGGCCACCTATACCGGCGCCTTCATTTCCGAGATCGTGCGCGCCGGCATCATGTCGGTGAGCAAGGGACAGACCGAGGCGGCCGGCGCGCTCGGCCTGCCGCCCGGGCTCACCCTGCGCAAGATCATCCTGCCGCAGGCGCTGCGCGCCATCATCCCGCCGCTGACCAGTCAGTACCTGAACCTGACCAAGAACTCCTCGCTGGCGGTGGCGATCGGCTACCAGGACCTGGTGTCCGTCGGCAATACCATTCTCAACCAGAGCGGCCAAGCCATCGAGGTGATCTCCATCTTCATGGTCATCTACCTGTCCCTGAGCCTGCTCACCTCCACGTTCATGAACTGGTACAACCGCCGCATCGCGCTCGTGGAACGGTGATGAGCGAGCGACACGCGAGACAGACCCCCGACGACCGCTCGTTCTATCGGACGCGGGCGCGGATGGTGCCGGGCCGCCCGGCCCCGGTCACGACCGTTGGGGTGCTCGGCTGGCTGCGCGCCAACCTGTTCTCGAGCTGGCTGAACACGGCGCTGACCGTGGCTGCGCTGCTGCTGCTGTGGCGGGTCGTGCCGCCCCTGCTCGGCTGGGCGTTCTTCAACGCCGACTTCAGTGGCGACACCGGTGAGGAGTGCACGGCAGCGGGCGCCTGCTGGGCGTGGCTCGACCAGCGGATTTCCCAGTTCCTCTACGGCTTCTATCCGAGCGACTCGTACTGGCGGGTCAACCTCGCCGTGATCCTGCTGATTCCGGCGGTCGCGTACGTGCTGTTCGACAAGCTTCCTTACGCCCGCTACGGCCGCCGGTTCTCGATCGCGTACGTGGTGATCGCCACCTTCCTGCTGGTCGGCGGGCTGCCGATCTACAATGAGCAGGGAGAGGTCATCGGCAGCCTGTTCGGCATCCGCAGCATCTCCACGGACAAGTTCGGCGGCTTCATGCTGAACTTGGTGGCCGGACTGGCCGGGATCGTCCTGTCGCTGCCAATCGGCATCCTGCTGGCGCTCGGCCGCCGCTCGACGCTACCGGCGGTCCGCTTGGCCTCGATCGTCTTCATCGAGGTGGTGCGCGGGGTGCCGCTGATCACGCTGCTGTTCGTGGCGATCATCATCCTGGAGCTGTTCCTGCCGCCGGGCGTGTCGCTTGACCAGCTCATCCGCGTGATGGTGATGATCACCGCGTTCTCCTCGGCCTACATGGCGGAGGTGATCCGCGGCGGCCTGCAGGCCATCCCGAACGGCCAGTACGAGGCGGCCCAGGCGATGGGCCTGAGCTACTGGAAGATGATGCGCCTGGTCATCCTGCCGCAGGCGCTCAAGATCTCGATCCCCGGCATCGTCAACACGTTCATCGGCCTGTTCAAGGACACCACGCTGGTGTACACGATCGGGCTATTCGACATCCTGGGGCAGGCGCGGCTGCTGCAGACCAACCCGGACTGGATCGGCAAGGTCGATCACGAGACCTTCGTGATCGCGGCGCTGTTCTTCTTCGTGATCTGTTTCTCCATGTCGCGCTACTCGATCAACCTGGAGAGACGCCTCGACACCACCCGGCGATAGGGACACTGGAGCGAAGCATGTCAGACACCGACCAGTCGGCCGAGAAGGAGCCGATCATCCGCATCACGGGCCTGAACAAGTGGTTCGGCACGCTGCACGTGCTGCGCGACATCGACCTGACCGTGGCGGCGCAGGAGCGCATCGTCATCTGCGGCCCGTCCGGGTCCGGCAAGTCGACCCTGATCCGCTGCATCAACCGGCTGGAGGAGCACCAGCAGGGATCGATCGTGGTCGAAGGCACCGAGATGACCAACGACCTGAAGAACATCGACGCGATTCGGCAGGAAATCGGCATGGTGTTCCAGCAATTCAACCTGTTCCCGCACCTGACCGTGCTGCAGAACTGCACGCTGGCGCCGATCTGGGTCCGAAAGATGTCGCGCGCCGACGCCGAGCAACAGGCCATGGATCTGCTCGAGCGCGTGAAGATCCCGGAGCAGGCGCACAAGTATCCCGGGCAGCTCTCCGGCGGACAGCAGCAGCGGGTGGCCATCGCCCGATCCCTGTGCAAGCAGCCCAAGATCATGCTGTTCGACGAGCCGACCTCGGCGCTCGACCCGGAGATGATCAAGGAGGTGCTCGACGT
>JAPPNY010000232.1 GCA_028818385.1 Spirochaetaceae bacterium | reverse complement strand
CACCCGACAGCATAGATTTGGTATAGAACGACGCCAACCCCTCAACGCCTCAAATTCTTTGTCCGCCGAGCACTCTTCACATGGAGCGACGCCCAAGGCGAGGATTAGGGGAGATCCCGCAGGTGCTCCTTGAGGTCGGCCAAGGTCTCACCCTGAGTCCAGTAGTCGGGATAGTCTTGAAGGTAGCCGATCCATACGCCGTCTTCGTGCCAATACACGAACTTCACTGTTTTCGTCGTCATGTCCTCAGAATCGTGCGGTGGGCAACCCTCCGGGATGCCGGATGGCTCCATAGTCGTCGGTATGCGCTATCTCCTTGCGCCTAAGGCATAAATGTTCCGCCGTGCGCTGTCAATCGCCAGCGCATCACCATGCACGCCAAGTTCGGGCAGCCGTTGCGAATCCGCACGGCTTCAGGGACGGCGTCAGCCGTTCCATCAGCGAATGCTGAGCACGCGGGCGGGGTTGGCGCGGACTATCGCGTCGATGTCGGCTTGGCTGACTGTGGCGGCGCTCAGACCAGGGATGACGGTCGTGAACAGGTAGTCGAAGCCCCGCCCGCCGCATTCGTGAAGCTGGGAGCGGCGGCAGGTGTCGGTCGAAATCAGCAATCGGCCGGCGTGCCCGGCCGCGCAGAGCGTCGCGATCCGCTGCGCCCGGAGCGCATCGGGAGCCAGCTCCTCCCAGCCGAACAAATCGAACTCCAGGCAGACGCCCAGTGACAGCAGCGCTTCGTAGTAGTCCAGGTCCAGGGCCTCGTCGTCGTGCAGGTGTGCGTCGCAGTGGCCGATGATCACCCGCTCCGGATCGGCGCCGGAATCGATGAGCAACCGTGCCTGGGCGACCCCTCCCCGACCCAGGCTGGCATGGGTGGTGACCGCCAATCCGGTGCGCCGCTGCGCGTGCGCCGCGCCGGCGAACAGGTCGCGCTCCGACGCATACAGCCTGTAGCGCCGCCAGTCGGCGTGGCCGGATTCGTTGTGGCTGGCGATCTCCCCTATCAGGCCGCACCCTTCGACCCCCCGCTCCAGGTAGTCGGCGACCACGCGGGCAGGACGGCCGCGCACCTCGTCGGGCTGCGTCCAGGTGTCGTAGAGCCCGAGCGCGGAGACGACCGGCACCCCGGATGCCTGGCTGACGGCACGCAGCGCCGCCACGTCGCGCCCCAGCCCGAGCGGCGTGACGTCGCAGATCGCCCCTCCGCCGGCATCGCGGAAGCGCCGGCACTCGGCGGCGGCCAGCTCGATGTCCAGGCAGGTGTTGTCGGCCCGGCCGGAGTAGACGGAGATGCTGTGGATCAGGTGCTCGTGGGGCAGCACGACGCCCAGGTAACGGGCGTCCACGCTGCCGGTGACCGTGCGTACACTATGCATCGAAGCGGAAGCGAACCGCGCGTACGTGCGTCACGCCGTCGACGGTCGCGTAGTGAACCAACAGCACGGTGCCGTCGTCGAGCAGCGTCAGGTCCGGTGTGCCGAAGGTGAACCCGCCGAGCGCAGCCCAGATACCTGCGCCATGGCGCACCCTGGTTGCGCCCTCCGGCTCGGCCACGGTGCGTTCGGCGGCGGCGTCCCACATCCGTACCGAGGCGTCCTGATCCCAGGTGTCGCCCCCGTCGTGGGAGACGTGGATCAGGATGCCGTCCGGCGCAACGCGCCGGTTGCTGGCCGCCAGTACGGGTCCGCCGCGCAGCGCCACCGGAGCGGTCACCTGTCCTTGCAGTCCGGTGGGCAGCGGATCGCTCCAGGTGCGCCCGCCGTCCTCGGAATGGCAGCGGTGTACGTCGATCGTCGTCTCGTCCGCGGCCCGGAACGTCCACAGGAGCAGCAGGATGCGCCCGTCGTCGAGCTGCGTGCAGTGGCCGTCGCACCAGGCGAGAGTCCCGCTGTCGTCGACCGCGCAGCGGACGAACCCCCCGAAGCTCCGGCCGTCGTCGTCCGAGAACACCATGCCGGTGCCCGGCACTCCCGGAACCGCCCCGGCGATCTCCAGCGGCATGCAGATCGTCCCCGCTGGCCGCTGGAACGGCTTGTTGGTCGGACAGGAACCGGCCGGCGCGCCGTCCAACACTTCCGCCGCCGCCCAGGTGGTGCCGCCGTCCTCGCTGCGGGTGAGCAGCGTGCGGACGGGCAGATCGCGCGCTTCGTCCGCGAACATGTAGGTCCCCTCGCTCAAGCCCTCGACCACGCCGAAATTGGCGACCAACGCGCCGCTGCTCGTCTGCAGCAGGCCGGCCATCGACGGCACGCGCGCCGGGCCGTCCGCGGCGGGCGAGCCGA
Organism: Spirochaetaceae bacterium; assembly: GCA_028818385.1. The sequence continues at coordinate 19,206 of JAPPNY010000232.1, read as the reverse complement.
TTACCCGGCCGCCACGGTCCAGCACCACGACGGGTTCGCTCCAGATCGCGCCACGGTCGGCGGAGCGCTGCATCAGGAACCGGCCGTCGGCGCCGTGCTTGTCGCGCCCTTGCCGGTAGAGGGCGCACACCGTGCCGTCGGCCAACCGGGTCGCGACCGGGTACGCGCACACCGAACTGCGGTCGGCGGCCACCAGGTTGGGCGACACCGGGGCGTCGCCGAGCACGGTCAGGCTCACGGACGCTGCAGGGTGTCGAGCACGTCGCCCAGGTCCGGCGGCTCGGTGCGGCCCTTGAACGGGGCCAGGCGCTCGTAGATCTCCGCGGCCGCCTCGTGAAACCCGCCGGGCAGGCCGGACTCCGTGAACGTCGCCGCGATCTCGTGCATCTCGCCCACGAACCGCCACGCCTTGAGAGCGCTGTCGGCGGCGCGCTTGTGCGCGGAAGCGGTCAGGTCGTCTCCCCACTGCCGTTCCAGAGCGTCGCGCACGCCTTCCTGCTCGGCCAGCGCCAGGATCGCCGCGAACAGGGCGGACGTGCCCTTGGTGTTGGCCGCGTAGCACATCTTCAGCGCGGATGCCGCGCCGATGCGGTCGGAGAGGACCACCGCGTGCAGGGCGTCGTGCGGGAAGCAGGCGGCTACCTGTCCCGCGGCAGCGCCCGACAGGTAGAGCCACGTACGCGGCGGCCCGCCGGCCGGGGGACCGCCGACGATGCCGCCGTCGACGTAGGTCGCGCCGGCGCCGGCGATCGTCGTCTCGACGGCGCGGGTGCGCTCGGGCGAGATGGCGTTGCAGTCGGTGTAGATACCGGTGAACCCCAGGGCGGCTACCTGCGCGGCGACCTCGGACGCCGCGTGCGGGGGACAGATCGACAGGATCACCTCCGCCTGCTCAGCCAGCGCCTCAACGGTGGCTGCGTCGTCCAGGCCGGCCTCCGCCGCGCGCTCGCGTGACTCCGCGGACCGGTCCGCGGAGACCCACAGGACCCGGTGCCCGGCTTCGACCAGGGCCCGTCCCACCGCGGAGCCCATCTGGCCCGGATGCAGCAACCCGATTCGCGTGTGTTCCATGAACGGAATCGTACCCCACACGGCCGCGGGATGGTGGGCCCTGGTTCGTGAGCGCTATAGTGCGCCGGGTCCTATTTCGTGCCCGGCGTTGCCAGGGGCCGCCAGGGCTCAGGGAGAGCTCAATGATCCAGCATCTGTTGTTCGTCTACGGCAAGAACCTCAAGCGCGCCGAGCTGCTCGTCGACGACCTCACGGACGAGCAGATGGTCGCTCAGCCGTCGGGAGTCATCAATCACCCGGCGTGGACGCTGGGCCATCTGGGCGTCACCTCCGACGCGCTAGCCGGCATGCTTGGACTCCCGTCTACTTTTCCGGACACATGGAAGGACGCGTGCCGCATGGGGTCGATCCCCAGCGGGAACGCCGCCGACTTTCCCGGCAAGGTGGAGCTCCTCGAACAGCTCCGCGCGCAGCACGAGCGCGTGTCCGAAGCGATGGCAGCGGTCGATGCCGAACGCCTGCAGCAGCAGACACCGCCCCGTCTTCGCGAGCGCTTCCCCACCGTTGGGGACTTCGCCGTCGCGCTGATGACCATGCACGAAGGGCACCATCTGGGCCAGGTGGCGGCGTGGCGCCGCGCGATGGGGTTGGGATCGGCGTACGGTTGAGTTGGAGCAGGGATTGCCCTGCGCCTGCGCCCCGTAGCCCGTAGCAGCGCCCTCAACCGGCAAGGGAGGTAGCCCGCGGCTCGGTAGCCGGGCACGGCGCAGTTGGTATACTGTCGGCTTGGCGAGCCTGTTCGGCCGATTCTTCCGTTACCTGCGCCCCTACCGACCGCTCATGGCGGGGGCGTACGCCGCGATGACCGCGCACACCGCCGCCCTGCTCGTCATCCCGGTGTTCGTCCGCTGGATCGTCGACCGCGGGATCATCGCCGGCGACCGGTCGGTGCTGATCCGCTCGGTCATCGCGCTGGTCGCCCTGGCGGGCGCGCGCGCGGTGTTCGGATTCCTGCAGGGCCAACTGGCCGAGATGGCCGCCCAGCGGCTCGCCTACGACCTGCGCAACGAGCTGTTCCTCAGGCTCGGCGTGGTGGACATCGCCTTCATCGAGCGGATGGAGACCGGTCAGGTCCTGCAGCGCGCGATCCAGGACGTGGAGCGCCTCCGGTTCGTGGTCAGCAAGGCGCTGCTGCGCGTCCTCGACGCGGCGGTGCTGTTCGCGGGGACGCTGGCGTTCATGGTCGCGATGAATCCGGTGCTCGGCGCCGCGTCGCTGATCCCCGTGCCGTTCCTGGCGGTACAGGCGTTCATATTCGCCAAGCAGCAGCGGCCGCTGGCGTCCCGGCTGCAGCAGCAACTCGGCGTGATGACGTCGGCGCTGGAGCAGAACCTGCAGGGCGCGCGGCTGGTCAAGGCGTTCGCGCAGGAGCAGCGGGAGACGGTGCGGTTCCAGCGGCAGGTCGATCGCTGGTTCGTGATCTCGGTGCTCAACACGAAGCTGAAGGCCATACACACGCCGCTCCTGTCGCTGATCGCCAACCTGGGCCTGGTGGTGGTCGTGGGCATCGGCGGCCTGATGGTCGTGCGCGGCGAGAGCCTGGGCGTGCTGGTGGCGTTCACGACCTACCTCACGCAGCTCTTCTCGCCGGTGCGCCGGGTCGGGGCCATGCTGCCGATGATGGTGCAGGGGCTGGCGTCCGCCGAGCGCGTCGCGGAGATCCTGGACGCCCCGGACGCCATCCCGGAGGCCCCGGACGCCCGGCCGTTGCCGCGCGGCCGGGGCGGAGTCCGGTTCCGGGACGTGACCTTCGGGTTCGGCGGGGAGGATGGGACCGATGCGCTCTCCGACATCGACCTGACCATCCCCGCCGGGAGCAGACTGGCGGTGCTCGGCGCCACCGGTTCGGGAAAGACGACCCTGATCTCGCTGCTGCTGCGCCTGCACGACCCGACCCGCGGCGTGATCGAGATCGACGACATCGACATCCGCGGGGTGACGATGGCGTCGCTGCGCGCGCAGATCGGCGTCGTGCTGCAGGACACGGTGCTGTTCGCGGCCACCATCGGCGAGAACATCGCCTTCGGCCGGCCCGCCGCCTCGCCGGCGGAGATCGAGGCGGCGGCGGAAGCGGCGCAGATCCGCACCTTCATCGAGGGACTGCCCGAGCGCTACGACACGCCGGTGGGCGAGCGCGGCGTCACCCTGTCCGGGGGGCAGAAGCAGCGCATCGCCATCGCCCGCGCGCTGCTGACCGATCCGCGCATCCTCATCCTCGACGACGCCACCTCCAGCGTCGACGTCCGCACCGAGGGCCGGATCCTGTCGGCGCTGCGAGACTCCGCCGGCGCTCGCACCATGATCGTCATCGCGCAGCGTGCCAGCACCTGCAAGGACGCGGACGCGGTGGTGGTGCTGGAGGAAGGCCGTATCGCCGCCCACGGCACCCATGAGGAATTGCTGGCCGGCTCGCCGCTCTATGCCGCCATCTTCGCCTCCGCCGGAACCACAGCACCTCCTCCCGCCCCCGCCGGGGGTGACGGCGATGGCCATCTGGCACCGGAGGCCGATCATGCACTGAGGAAAGCGCCCCGATGAGCACCTTCTCGACCGGCGCCGGCCCCATGGGCGGCGGACCCAGATCCACGCTGGCCGCGCTCGCCGCCGGCGGCGAGGGACGGGCGATCGATCCACACGTCATCCGCCGCCTGACGGTCTACCTGCGTCCCTATCGCAGGCACATGGCCGCCGCCTCGCTTGCCATGCTGGTGGTCACCGCGCTCAGCCTGGCGGCGCCGTGGCTGATCCGGCTCGCCATCGACGACGCGATCGCCTCCCGAGACCTGCGGAGGCTGGCGCTGATCTCCGGCCTCCTGGTCCTGACGTTCCTGGGCACCTACGCCGCGCACGCGCTGCAGACCTACCTGCTGTCGTGGGTCGGCCAGAGGATGCTGGCCACGATGCGGGCGCAGCTCTTCCGCCACCTGCAGCGGCTGTCGCTGCGCTATCACACCGAGCACCCGGTCGGCGTCACCATCTCGCGGGTGATCAACGACGTCGCCACCATCAACGAGGTGCTGTCGCAGGGGCTGGTGCAGATCATCGGCGATTCCCTGGTCCTGATCGGCATCGTCGTGGCGATGCTGATCATGAACACGGAGCTGGCGCTGACGACCTTCGCGGTGGTGCCGGTGATGGTGGTCGCCACGCTGATCTTCTCCCGCCTGGCGCGGCGGGCGTTCCGCGCCACGCGGACGGCGATCGCCACGATGGTCGGCAACCTGGCCGAGGCGATCGGCGGGATGCGCGTGATCCGGGCGTTCGCGCAGATGCCGGCGGCCGCCGAACGGTTCGAGCGGCGCAATCGTGCCGCGCGCGATGCGCAGCTTCGGGCGTTCTCCCTGTCCATCGCCTTCACGCCGTCGGTGGAGTTCCTGGGGCTGCTGGCGATGGCGGCGGTGTTGCTCTTCGGCGGCCTTGCGCACGGCCGGGACGCGGTCTCGATCGGCGTGATCGTCGCCTTCCTGGCCTACGTCAGCCGCTTCTTCCAGCCGATTCAGGATCTCAGCCAGCTCTACGCCTCCATGCAGTCGGCGATGGCCGGCGGCGAGAAGGTGCTGGAGCTGCTGGACACGGAGCCGCGCATCCTCGACGCACCCGACGCCCCGCCGATGCGGCGGATCGAGGGCCGCATCGAGCTGCGCGGCGTCTCCTTCGCCTACGAGCCCGATCAGCCCGTGCTGCAGGACGTCGACCTGACCATCGAGGCGGGCCAGACCGTGGCGCTGATCGGCGAGACCGGCGCCGGCAAGACCACCATCGCCAACCTGATCGCCCGCTTCTACGACGTCACCGACGGTCAGGTGCTGGTCGACGGCGTCGACGTCCGGTCGGTGCAGCAGCGCACGCTGCGCGCGCAGATGGCGCTGGTCTCGCAGGATCCGTTCCTGTTTCCCGGCACCATCGCAGACAACGTCCGCTTCGGCGCTCCGGCGGTCTCCGACGAAGCGGTCGTCGAAGCCGCCCAGGCGGTCGGCCTGCACCGCTTCGTGGAGCGGCTGCCGGACGGCTACGACACCGAGATCCTGGAGTTCGGCACCAATATCTCGGTGGGTCAGCGCCAGCTCATCGCCATCGCCCGCGCGCTGCTGCCCGACCCGCGCCTGATCGTCCTGGACGAGGCGACCTCCAGCGTGGACGTGGTGACCGAGTCGGTGATCCAGGCCGCGCTGCGGCGGCTCCTGCAGGGCCGCACGGCCATCATCATCGCCCACCGGCTGAGCACGGTGCGCGCCGCCGACTGCCTGTTCGTGATCAAGGACCGCGGGATCGCCGAGCGCGGCACGCACGACGAGCTGACGGCCGCAGACGGCGTGTACGCCGATCTCTACCGGCGACAGGACGGATCCGAGCTGCCCGCCGGCTGAAGTCCGCGAGGCTACTCTTGGCGAGCCCTGGTCTCCTGACGAGCACCGGCCCCGGACACGGCGCCGATCACGAACACCAGCACGCCTCCTATCAACACCACGCCGATCGGAATGGCGATCGCCGCCAGGCTGATCCGCGAGTAGGAAAGCGCCCAAGCCAGGTACGCCAGGGCGATGCCCGCCGCCACCATGATGCCGCCGACCCGCATCAGGATCAGCGGCACGCGGGGGACGTCGCTCACGCCGGCAGCACCAGCAGGCTGCGGCTCGGCACCGGCAGCCGTTGCGCGCCGTCCAGGCCGTCCAGCTCGATCAGGAACGCGGCGCCCGCGACACTGGCGCCGGCGCGCTCGATCAGCCGGCACGCGGCCGTGGCGGTGCCACCCGTGGCCAGCACGTCATCGACCAGCAGGACGCGCTGACCCGGGCCGCAGGCGTCCGCGTGCATCTCCAGCGAGTCGGTGCCGTACTCCAGATCGTAGTCCTGGCGAAGCGTCTCGCCCGGCAGCTTGTCCGGCTTGCGCACCGGGATCAGGCCTACGCCCAGCTCCCGCGCCACCAGCGGCCCGAGCATGAAGCCGCGCGCCTCCACGCACGCGACCGCGTCGATGCGGTGGTCGGCCGCATCCGCCGCGAACGCGGCCGCCATCCACGAAGCGATGCGAAGCGGCAGGTGGATGGCACCGAACACCGGCGTGATGTCCCGGAACATGATCCCCGCCTGAGGAAAGTCCGGCACGTCGCGGATCACCTCACGGACCGCTTCCGTGAGCGCACCATCGTCGCCTGTCATTCAGTCTGCCCTGACATGAGCGCGATCAGCAGGTCTCGGATCTCTACGTAGATACGGCCTCGACAGTACCCGATGCTCCACGTCACCTGTCTCCAGCATGTGTCGTCCCGGTGAGGGCCGCCGCCGTGAGTGGTGCAGAGCTTCCTCTACCGTTGGGTAAGCGGGCTCAGTCTGGCGCAGAGCCGATTCGATCTCCTCCCACGCCCCGGCAGATGGCCGGAGAGGTGGACGGGCTTCCCCGTTGACTGCGGCAGACCTCTCCATGGATTATTTGCAAATTATCTAAGGGGTTGCCGTTCGTCAACCTGTCGCGCGCACTCGGGCGGACGGATCAGCAGGTGTGGCTGGGCAGTGCCAGCCGTCACGAGCGTACCAGTGTCTGGCATGGCGCATGATAGACTCTCGCCGATGGCACGGCCGTCCACGATGGACCGCTCGCTGGTCCCGGATCCTCGTGGAAAGATCTACACGGCCCCTGGCCATCGCCGTCTCCTCGAACAGCAAGATCGATGCCCATCACGTTCGCATGATGTGGTCGGAGGAGCATGAGCGAGCCGGTACAACGGGTATTCACTCCGGGTACGGGGGTCGCCCCACCGGCGCTGACCGGGCGAGAGCGAGAACAGACGGTGCTCAGGCAGTGCCTCGCGGACCTTCTCGGTGGCAAGGCTCCGCCGCACGACGTGGCCATGATGGGGCCGCGCGGCAATGGAAAGACCGTGCTGCTCAACTGGTTCGAGGGTGCCTGCCGCAAAACGGGCCGTATACACATCGTGCGGCTTTCGCCAAGCCGAATACGGACCGGGCAGGACCTGGACCACCTGTTGCTGCCGGTGTCCGTCATCAGCAGGATCCTGCCCAGAAAACTCGGCGTCACCGGCGTCGGCCAAGCCGAGTGGGCTGCGCCAGCTCCAAGGTCTCAAGATCTGACGGCGCGGCTGAGCGCCCGCTGCCGCAGAAGGCCGATCGTCGTGCTCGTCGACGAAGCCCATACGCTCGACCGTGACGTCGGTCAACTGCTGCTGAACGTCAGCCAGGAGGTGCGCGCCAACGCACCGTTCCTGCTGGTTCTGGCGGGAACGCCCGGCCTGCCGGCGCATCTCAGCACCATGAACGCGTCGTTCTGGAGCCGACTGGACGAAGGCCGGATGGGCATCGGACTCTTGAGCGACGACGCCGCCCGTGATGCGCTGGTCAAGCCGCTGACGGCTCACGGCGTCGGTATCGACCGCGACGCCCTCGACGCGGCAGTCGCGGACAGCCAGCGCTATCCGTACTTCATCCAGGTCTGGGGCCGTGCCCTGTGGCAACAGCGCCTGGCGACTGGAGCGACCCGGCTGACGCTCACTCACGTTGATGCCGCGCGAGCTGATGTCGCTGCGCGCGTAACCGACTACTACCAGGACCGCTATCGGGAACTGGAGAACGCAGACCTGCTGGGAGCTGCGGTGGCGACAGCGCTGTTATTTCGGGCGGCAACCACCGCATCCGACCAAGCAATCGATTCCGCCCTCGCCACCACCGGGGCCGACTCCGCTACCCGCCTTACGGCGCGCGAGGACCTGAACCAGCTTGGCTACATCTGGAGCCCGCCGGGCCAACTGCCACCGGTCGTGTGGCTCGCCGGCGTTCCGTCCCTGATGACGCACATTCTCGAACGCGTGCCGTTATCCGACCATGGAGACGGCGAAAGACCAAGATGAACGATCGCGCCTTGCGAGCCTACATCCACTCTTTCGGACGAGACGTCTGGAGAGACATCTCCCAGGGAGTCTAATCATCGTCGTCCCGGGCGATTGGATCGGCTCCCGCCTCCAATAGAGCGAGGATGACCGTGGCCGAATCGCTGAACATTGCCGCGAAGTGAAGAGGTGTCCGGCCCTCGGTCGTTCGTGAATTCGGATCGGCACCAGTGTCGAGGCATCGCATCACAACTGCAGCCGTCGCGAGCGAGTAGAAGGGATGGAACGCTTCCTCGCTCGTGTATTCTGGTGGTCCATCGTCGATGGAAGAGTCCCACTGATGACAGGGTGGAGACTCGTCAGCCGACAGCGATACAGGAAGCAGAAGAAGCAATCCGGCAAGGCCGTGACCGAGTCGTCCTATGCTTGGCTGGCACATGTAGCCCTCCTGTTCAGCATTCCGATCAGATCCACTTCCTACTTAATAACGGCCACGTGTCACCACTGAAGTCGATCCAGGATGCCCGCGCAGACGGTGTAGGAGTTGGCCGCCGCGCGGCGCAGGAACGAGCCGAAGTCGGCCGGCGCGGCGGCGTCGGCTTTGTCGGACACGGAACGGATGATCACGAACGGCACGCGATTTACGGTGGCCACCAACGCGATCGCTGCGCCTTCCATCTCCACCACGGAGCCGTCGAGCCCGCTCAGCCGTTCGCGCAGCGCGGCATCGGGATCGCTGACGAACTGATCGCCGGTGAGAATGCGGCCTGCTACCACGCGTTGGCCGTCCACGGGCGTGGCGAGCGCCAGATCCACGAGCCGCGGGTCGGCGCGCAGGATGCGGTAGTCGGTGTACGGCACCTGGCCGAGCTCGAAGCCCAGCGCGGTCGCGTCCAGGTCGTGCTGGATGCAGTCGCGGCTGACCACCACGTCGCCCAGATCCAGGCCGTCGCGCACGCTGCCGGCGATGCCGGTGACGATCAGGTGATCAGGCCGCACCCGCTCGATCGCCCGCTGCGCGACCATGGCCGCGAACACCTTGCCGACCCCGGTGCGCATCAGCATCGCGTCTACCGCTCCGACCCGGAATCGGAAGGCCGCGAACGGCGTCCCCTCCTCTACGGGCTCCAGATCGTGCGCCCCGCGGAACGCCTCGATCTCCTCGTCCAGAGCGGCCAGCACCGCCACCACGGGCATGGGCGAAACCTACCGCATCGCCGCTCGCCCGGACCACCGGCGATCCGGTGTACCTTTCACCCATGCCCAAGTCCATGGTCATCAGCCCGGAGGAGGTTCGCCGGCCCGGCAGCCTCGAAATCGATCCGATCCCGTTGAACCGGTACCAGTCCGACATCGCCACAGAGCGCGAGCGGTGGGGCGACGCGGCGCTCGTCGGCGCCTATCGCGACATGATGCTCATCCGCCAGTTCGAGCGCATGCTCGACAGCGTCAAGAGCACCGGCGGCTACGCCGGCGTCGACTACGTGCACGAGGGCCCGTCGCACCTGTCGATCGGACAGGAAGCCGCCGTGGTCGGACTCTGCCTGCCGCTGGCCCGCGAGGACCTGATCTTCGGCTCGCACCGCAGCCACGCGGAGATCCTGGCCAAGTGCCTGCAGGCTATCCGTCACGCCGACGGCGCCGACCTGCAGCGCATCATGGAGGAGTACCTGGACGGGGACATCCTGCGCGTGGTGGAGCCGGCCGCGCAGGACCGCGGCGTCCGGGACCTGGCCATCGATTTCGTCGTGTACGGCTTCATGGCCGAGGTGTTCGGCCGGCGAAACGGCCTGAACCGCGGGCTCGGCGGCTCCATGCACGCCTTCTTCGCACCGCTCGGCAGCATGCCGAACAACGCCATCGTCGGCGGCTCGGCCGGGATCGCGGCCGGTGCGGGGCTCTTCAAGCGGGTCAACCGACGCCCCGGCATCGTCGTCGCATGCGTCGGCGACGCTTCGGCAAGCTGTGGCCCCACCTGGGAGGCGCTGAGCTTCGCGGCCATGGACCAGTACCGGACCCTCTGGGAAGCCGATCTGGGCGGCGCGCCGCCGGTGATGTTCAACTTCATGAACAACTTCTACGGGATGGGCAGCCAGACCGCCGGCGAGACCATGGGCTTCCAGGTGCTGGCCCGCATGGGCGCAGGCGTCAATCCCGAGAACCTGCACGCCGAGCGGGTCGACGGCTACAACCCGCTGGCGGTCGCCGCCGCAGTGGACGCCAAGCGCGAGCTGCTGCTCGCCGGCCGCGGCCCCGCGCTGCTGGACACCGTCACCTACCGCCTTGCCGGGCACTCGGGGCGCGATCCGGGCACCTACCGCACGCGCGAGGAGATCGAGGCGTGGGAGGAACGGGACAGCCTGCGCAACTACGGCGACTACCTGGACGAAGCCGGCCTGCTCGAAGGCGCCGAACGCGAGCGGATCGAGTCCTGGGCCGTCGACGTGATGGAGCGCGCGTTCCGGCTGGCGGCGCCGCTCGACCGCTCGCCCCGGTTCGGCGGCGGCGCGCAGGAGATCGAGGCGGTCATGTTCTCTGCCCGTCCCACCGAGGCGATGGCCGCGGGCGAGCCGGAACTCACCGTTCCGGTGGCGGACAACCCGCGCGTCAAGGCGCTGGCCAATCGTTCGCGTTCGGCCTTCGACGCGGACGGCAATCGCCTGCCGATCTCGCAGGTGATCACGTTGCGGGACGGCCTGTTCGAGGCGCTGCTGCACCGCTTCGCGGAGGACCCGACCATGGTCGCCTACGGCGAGGAGAACCGCGACTGGGGCGGCGCCTTCGGCGTCTACCGCGGGCTCACCGAGTCCCTGCCCTACCACCGCCTGTTCAACTCGCCCATCTCCGAGGCCTCCATCGTCGGCAGCGCCATCGGCTACGCCATGAGCGGCGGCCGCGTGGTGGTGGAGCTGATGTACTGCGACTTCCTGGGACGCGCCGGCGACGAGGTCTTCAACCAGCTCGCCAAGTGGCAGGCGATGTCGGCCGGCGTGCTGTCGCTGCCGATCGTGCTGCGCATCGCCGTGGGATTCCGCTACGGCGCCCAGCACTCGCAGGAGTGGTCGGCCATGGTCAGCCACGTCCCCGGCCTCAAGGTCTACTACCCGGTGACCCCGTACGACGCCAAGGGCATGCTCAACCTGGCGTTGCGCGGCACCGATCCGGTGATCTTCTTCGAGAGCCAGCAGCTCTACGGGGAGCCCGAGGTGCTGCACGAGTCGGTGCCGGCCGGCTACTACGAGATCGAGGAAGGCGCTCCGCACATCCACCGGCACGGCGACGACCTGACCATCCTCACGGTCGGCGCGAACCTGTACCGCGCCCTGGAAGCCGCCGAAATCCTGTCCGAGCGGCATGGGCTCGAGGCGGAGGTGATCGACGCCCGCTTCCTGAACCCGCTCGACTACGGCCCGATCGCGGAGTCGGTGCGCAAGACCGGACGCATCCTGCTCACCTCCGATGCCTGCGAGCGCGGCAGCGTGCTGCACACGATGGCCACCACCATCGGCCGGCTCTGCTTCGACGACCTGGACGCGCCGCCCGTGGTGCTGGGCGCCCGCAACTGGATCACCCCGCCGGTGGAGCTGGAGTCCGTGTTCTTTCCGCAGGCCGACTGGATCGTGGACGCCATCCACGAGCAACTCCTGCCGCTGCCCGGCTACCGGCCGGCGACCGACCAGACCCTGGGCGAGCTCAGCCGCCGCAGCGCGGCCGGCGTGTGAGCAAAGCGAACCTCACTCGAAGAGTGACCGACTCGGGACTCTGCGAGTGAGCGAAGCGAACCTCACTCGCAGAGTGAGCGCCGACACGATCCGGGCGATCCGGTTCGAGGCGCCCTACCAGGCCCGCGCCGTGCAGGTGCCGGCGCCGGCGCCACCGGGTGCGGGTCAGGCGCTGGTGCGGACCCACTCGGTCGGCGTCTGCGGCACCGACGTCAGCGCCTATCACGGCACCTTCCCGTTCTTCGACTTCCCGCGCATCCCCGGCCACGAGCTGGGCGTCGAGGTGCTGGCCGTCGGCGACGGCGTGACCGCGGTGGCGCCCGGCGACACCTGCAGCGTCGAGCCCTACCTGAACTGCGGGGACTGCTACGCGTGCAGCAAGGGCCGCACCAACTGCTGTGAGCGGCTCAGCGTCATCGGCGTCATGCAGGACGGCGGCCTCTGCGACCGCTTCACGATCCCGGCCGGCAAGCTGCACCGCGCGTCCGGGCTCACCTACGACCAGCTCGCGCTGGTGGAGACGCTGACCATCGGCTGCCACGCCGCCGCGCGCGCCGCGCCGGCCAGCGAGGACCAGGTGCTCGTCATCGGCCTGGGGCCGATCGGGCTGGCGGCGCTGGAGTTCGTCCGGCTGCGCACCCGGCACGTGACGGTCATGGACCGGCTGCCGGCCCGCGTCGAGTTCTGCCGGGACACCTATGCCTCGGCTGGCGCTGTCGTCGCCGGCGACGGCGAGGAGTTGCGGCATCTCCGCGACCTGTCGGACGGTCGCCTGTTCGACGTCGTGATCGACGCCACCGGCAACCCGCAGTCGATGGCGGTCGCCCTCACCTACGCGGCCCAGGGCGGCACGGTGGTCTTCCTGGGGCTCACCCGCCAGGAGATCTCCTTCCCGCAGCCGGAGATGCACCGCCGCGAGCTCACGCTGCTGGCTTCCCGCAACGGCCTCCCCGGCGACTTCCGTCAGGTGATCGACGCCATCGCCTCCGGCACCATCGACACCGGCCCGTGGATCACCCACCGCATCGCCTTCGACGAGGTGGAGCAGCGCTTCGACACGCTCACCCGCCCGGAGGCCGGCGTGCTCAAGGCGGTCATCGACCTGGGCTGACGCCGGGACCGTAGCCGGTGCCCTGCCGACGGCGCTGCGCCGCGTAGGGGTCGGCGGGCGCATCGGTGACGCTGACGTAGCGTGACAGGTCGCGCAGCGCGATCACGGTGTAGCCGCCGTCGGCCAGCCAGCTCAGGTAGGTCCGGAAGGTCTCCGGCTCGGTGGACACCCACGGATGGCGCGGATCGGGCACGCCGTGGAAGGTGATCACCGCGGCGCGGCCGCCGTGCGCCTGCCGCGCGGCCCAGGTCAGGGTGTCCAGGTCCGTGTCGGGACCGTAGGCGGCGGTCGTGGGCACCAGCAGCGGGTGGTCGAGGCGCGGGTCGTATGCCGGACCGCAGCCGCCGGTCGCGTACGCCTCGGCCGGCGTCGGCTCGCAGCCGCAGCGCGCCCAGGCGAAGCCGTGCCCGGCCAGCACCGTCACCGCCTCGGCGGCGGTATGGTACCCGGGATAGCAGAAGGTCTCTGGCCGCGGGATGCCGAACGCAGCGCAGCGGCGGTCGATGTGCTCCACCTCCTCCTGCAACTGGTCGGGCGACAGGGTGCGCACGTCGCGGTGGCCGCGGGTGTGGTTGCCGATCTCGAAGCCGCGGTCGTGCAGCCCGCGGATCTCCTCCCAGGTGAGGTAGTAGTCCTTGTCCTCGAACCCCAGTCCCTCGGTGATGTAGAATGTCCCCCCGAAACCGTATCGCGCAAGCAGCGGGGCGACGAGCTCGCCGTTGGAACGGGTGCCGTCGTCGAAGGTGAACACCACCAGGCGGTCCGGAATCTCGGCCTTCATGGGGTCATTATCCACGGCTTTCGCCGGAGCGGCTTGCAACGGCGGCGCCGGACAGCTATCACCCACTCATGGCAGAGATGATGAGCTGGCGCGACCGCATGCGCGGGCGCAACGCGGCTCCGGTGGTGGACCACCCGGGGCTGGGGTGGTGGCGCGAGGCGCGCTTCGGCATGTTCATCCACTGGGGCCTGTACGCCATCCCGGCCGGCGTCTGGGAAGGCGAGGAGGTGCCCGGCATCGGCGAGTGGATCATGTTCCGCAGGCGCATCCCGCGCGAGACGTACGCGGCGCTCGCCGAGCGGTTCGACCCGGTGCGCTTCGACGCCCGCGCATGGGTGGACCTGGCGGTGCAGGCGGGGATGCGCTACCTGGTCATCACCTCCAAGCACCACGACGGGTTCGCGATCTTCCGCTCGCCGTGCTGCCCGTACAACATCGTCGACGCCACGCCGTTCCGCCGCGACCCGCTGGCCGAGCTGGCGGAGGCGTGCGCCGAGGCGGGCATCAAGCTCGGCTTCTACTACTCGCAGGACCAGGACTGGCACGACCCGGACGGGTCGCGCAACGACTGGGACTTCGACGAAAGCGGCAAGGACTTCGCTGCCTACCTGGAGCGCAAGGTCAAGCCGCAGCTCCGCGAGCTCTTGACCCAGTACGGGCCGATCGGGCTGATCTGGTTCGACACCCCCTACACCATCAGCCGCGAACACTCGATCGAGCTGCGCGACCTCGTGCACGGCCTGCAGCCGGAGTGTCTGGTCTCGGGCCGCATCGGCAACGACGTGGGCGACTACGGCAGCCTGGGCGACAACCAGATCCCGGCCGGGCGCGTCCGCGCCGACTACGAGACGCCGGCCACCCTCAACGACACGTGGGGCTACAAAACCACCGATCACCACTGGAAATCGGCGTCCACGCTGATCCTGCTGCTGATCGACCTGGCCAGCAAGGGCGTGAACTACCTGCTCAACGTCGGACCCACCGCGGAAGGGGTGATCCCGGAGGCCAGCGCCGAGCGGCTGCGGGCGATCGGCTCCTGGATGGAGGTCAACGGTCAGGCGATCTACGGCACCACCGGCAGCCCGTTCCCGTACGAGCACGACGGCCTGCGGGTGACGTGCAAGCCCGGCCGGCTGTTCCTGCATCTGCTGCAGCCTCCGGACGGTCCGCTGGTCGTGCACGGGCTGCGCTCAAGGGTCGCCGGTGCCGAGGTGTTGGGGCTGGATGCGCCGGTGGAGGTCGCCCAGGACCGCATCGAGGCAGGCGAGGTCGACCGGCTGACGCTTACCATCCCCGACCTGAGCGCCGCCGAGCACGTGCCGGTCGTGGCCCTGCACATCGACGGCGACGCGGAGGCCGACGCGCTGACCGTCCAGCAGCCGGACTGCGCCATTCACCTGCACGCGCACTTGGCCGCCGTGACGCTCGGGCCGGATTCCACCCTGGAGATCCTGTCCAACGGCCTGACCGCCGGCTGGATGGACACCGACAGTGCCTTGTCGTGGCAGGTCCGGGTCTGTCGTCCGGGCACCTTCGCGGTATCGGTGA
The DNA here is from genome assembly GCA_028818385.1 of Spirochaetaceae bacterium. Next base: position 4,131 of record JAPPNY010000232.1, on the reverse strand, counting down.
TCGCGGCACCCGTCCACGACACAGAGGAGGTGACGCCGCACGGCGTAGAGGTGTCGGTCGGCGGCAGCCACGGCGAGGGCCGCACGGCGGAGGGGACCCTGAGCGATACCGAGCGCGCCGCCACGCCGCGCTCTCAGTACTTCCCGGAGTTCAGCACGCCGATCGGCCATCTCACGATCGACGGCCCCGGCGTCCACACCTTCACGCTGCGCGCGATCCGCATCATCCCCGGCACCCTGGACGGCGTCACCGTCTTCGGCGCCACCCTGCGACCGGCATGAGCGGCGGTCCGGCGGCACGGAGGATCGAGCGATGAAGCTTGGCTACAGCACCATTTTCTGGCGGGAGCCTGACCTGGAGCGCTGTCTGGCGGCGCTGGCGGAAGCCGGCTGGGACGGCTGGGAATGCCGGTTGCCGCTCGACTGGCTGGGGCCGCCGGCGCGCGTGCGGCGGGTCTGCGCCGACGCCGGCCTGCCGCTTGCCGTGTTCACCGCAAGCGGCGTCCCCGAGGACCGGAGCTTCGGCAACGATGAACTGAACCGGCGGCGCATCGAGTTCGCAGCCGAAGTGGAGGCCGACTGCTTTATGTTCATGACCGGCCCCAGGCCGTCCGGCCGGGCGGTGACCGCCGCCGACCTGCAGGCGGCGGCGGAGGCGGCCGACGAGTGGGCGGAGTACGGCGAGGCGTGCGGCGTGGAGCTGAGCTACCACATCCACACCAACACCCTGGTGGACTCCGCGGCAGACTGGCGCCGTTACATGAGCATGCTGCAGCGGGCGCAGCTCTGCATCGACGTGTCCCATGCGCAGCTTTGGGGCGTCGATCCGGTCGCGTCGATCCGGGAGTTCGCGCCGCGGCTGAACTACGTCCACCTGCAGGACTACAGCGCCAGCTCGCGCGATGAGGACGGCACCTACCAGCCGGTGTGGTGCGACGTGGGCGAGTCCGAGGCTGTCGACTTCCCGGCCGTGCTGGCGGTGCTGGCCGAGATGGGCTACCCGCGCTGGGTTACCGCCTGCCCGCGGAGAGGCGACGATCCGCTGACCGAGGCGCGACGCAGCCGCAGAACGCGCGGCTACCTGCGCGGGCTGGGATACTGAAGCGAGCCGGGAGCGTGTCGGACAGCCGCCCTGGAGGCATGCCTGTTGTGACATACCAGAACTCGCGTTAAGCTCGGCTGGTCGGAGGAGTTGTGGACGCCGCCCTCGCACCAACTTAGTCGGAGGTGATTCGATGAGACGCGTTTTTTCAGGATTGTTGCTGATGCTGCTGCCGCTCGGCGCAGCGTTCGCAGAGGACGTCAAGCTGGGAGTGATCCTCGGCTACACGGGGCCGATCGAGTCGCTGACGCCGCCCATGGCAGATGGTGCGGAGCTGGCCATGCAAGAGGTCAGCGACAGCGGCGCACTGCTTGGGGGGTTGCAGGTCGTCTCCGTACGGGGCGATTCGACCTGCATCGATTCCGCTGCCGCGGTCGCGGCGGCCGAGCGGCTGGTGACCGCGGACCAGGTCAACGCCATCGTCGGCGGCGACTGCTCGGGCGTGACCATCGCCATGCTCCAACAGGTGGCGAAGCCGAACGGCATCGTGATGATCTCTCCGTCGGCTACCTCTCCGGCACTGTCGACGATCGAAGACGACGGACTCTTCTTCCGGACGGCGCCCTCCGATGCCCGGCAAGGCGAGGTGGTCGCCGACATCCTGCAGGAGATGGACATCCAGGAAGCGGCGATGACCTACACCAACAACGACTATGGAAAGGGACTGGCCGACAGCATCGCCGCCAACTTCGAGGAGCGGGGCGGGACGATCACCATCAACGCGCCGCACGAGGACGGCAAGGGCGACTACAGCGCCGAGGTGGCCGCGCTGGCGGCGGCCGGCGGCGACATCCTGGTCGTTGCCGGATACATCGATCAGGGCGGCAAGGGCATCATCCAGGCCTCGCTCGACTCCGGCGCGTTCGACCGGTTCTTCCTTCCCGACGGCATGATCGGCGACAGCCTGGTGGAGGCGATCGGCGACGACCTGAACGGTTCGATCGGGACGGTGCCCGGCACCGACAGCCCCGGGGCCGCGAAGCTCGGCGACATGCTTGAATCGGCCGGTCAGCCCTTCGTGAAGGAGTCGTACGACGCGGCCGCCCTGATCCTGCTGGCCATGCAGGCGGCGGGCTCGACCGACAGCGGTGATTTCAAGGACCACGTCATGGCGGTCGCCAACGCGCCCGGCGAGGAGATCTTTCCCGGCGAGCTCGCGAAGGCGCTCGGCATACTCGCGGACGGCGGCGAGATCGACTACGTCGGCGCGTCGGCGGTGGAGCTGGTCGGAGCCGGCGAGAGCGCCGGAAACTACCAGCAGATGGCGGTCGAGGACGGCGAGCTCGTAATCGTCCGCTTCCGCTGATCACCCCGAGCCATGAGCGGGAGACGGCCGAGCCGTTCCCGCTCATGAGCCGCCGGGATGATCCCTGACCGGATGATCGCCGTACAGGACCTGCACATGCGCTTCGGCGGCATCCGCGCCGTCGACGGCGCGTCGCTCATCATCGAGAGCGGCAGCATCACCGGCCTCATCGGTCCCAACGGCGCCGGCAAGACGACGCTCTTCAACGTCATCGCCGGCATGCACGTGCCGACCGCCGGCAGCGTGCACCTGGACGGCGAGGACATCACCGGACTGCCCCCACACCGGCTCTTCTCCCGCGGCGTGCTGCGCACGTTCCAGATCGCGCACGAGTTCTCGACGCTGACGGTCAGGGAGAACCTGATGACGGTGCCGGGCAGCCAGTCCGGCGAACGCCTGCCCAACGTGTGGCTGCGGCCGCGAAAGATCCGCACCGAAGAGGCCGCGCTGCGCGCCAGGGCGGACGAGGTGATCGAGTTCCTGAAGCTGGACGCGGTGGCCGACGAGCTGGCCGGCAACCTGTCGGGCGGGCAGAAGAAGCTGGTCGAGCTCGGCCGCACCATGATGGCCGAGCCGCGCGTGGTCCTGCTCGACGAGGTCGGCGCCGGCGTCAACCGCACCCTGCTCAAGGAGATCGCCGGGGCCATCCTGCGGCTCAACCTGCACCGCGGCTACACGTTCTGCATCATCGAGCACAACATGGAACTGATCTCGCTGCTGTGCGATCCGGTCATCGTCATGGTGGAAGGCAAGGTGCTGACGCAGGGCTCGGCCCCGGAGGTCCAGTCCGACGAGCGCGTGGTCGAGGCCTATCTCGGCGCGGGCTCCGTGACCCGGGAAGGGCGAGCCTGAGTCGGGCATGAGCCTGCTGACGGGCGAGGCGCTGACGGGGGGCTACGGCGGCCCCGACATCCTGCGCGGCTGCTCCGTCGCCGTGGACGCGGGCGAGATCGCCGTGGTGGTGGGACCCAACGGGGCCGGCAAGTCGACCGCCATGAAGGCGCTGTTCGGCCTGCTGAACCTGCGCGCCGGCACCGTGCGCCTGGACGGCGAGGACATCACCGCGCTGGCGCCGCAGGCGCGCGCAGGCAAGGGCATGGGCTTCGTGCCGCAGACCGAGAACGTGTTCCGGTCGATGACCGTGCAGGAGAACCTGGAGATGGGGGCGTTCATCCGCGATGACGACATCGCCGGCACCATGGACGAGGTCTATCACCTGTTTCCGGTGCTGCGGGAGAAGCGGCGGCAGGCGGCGGGCGAGCTGTCCGGCGGCCAGCGCCAGCAGGTGGCCATCGGCCGCGCGCTGATGAACCGGCCGCGCGTGCTGATGCTGGACGAGCCCACGGCCGGCGTGTCGCCGATCGTCACTCAGGAGTTGTTCGAGCGCATCGTCGACATCGCGGAGGGCGGCGTCGCCGTCCTCATCGTCGAGCAGAACGCCCGAGCGGCCCTGGAGCTGGCGGACACTGGATTCGTCCTGGTGCAGGGCCGCAACCGCCACACCGGCGCGGGGTCGGAGCTGCTGGCGAACCCGGAGATCCGCCGCTCCTTCCTGGGAGGCTGACCGGTGACGGACCTCGTCAACGCGGTCGTGCTCCTGGCCAACTTCGTGCTGGTGCCGGCCATCGTCTACGGCTGCCAGCTCGCGCTCGGCGCGCTCGGGGTCACGCTGGTGTACGGCGTGCTGCGCTTCTCCAACTTCGCGCACGGCGAGACCATGGCGT
>JAPPNY010000115.1 GCA_028818385.1 Spirochaetaceae bacterium | reverse complement strand
GTTTCTCCCATGCCAACGCCGGTCCGACCCGGCCGGTGAGGAAGCTTGACAAGCCCTCTCGCGTATCCAATATTTAGTTCGTTCATGGAACGAACTATGAGGAACGCCGCGTGAGCCGCGCCGCGCGCATCTCCCGAGGCATCTCCCTGCGCATGGTCATGGAAGCCGTGATCCAGGGCGGTCCGATCTCTCGTGCGAGCATCGCCAGGCAGACCGGCCTGTCCAAGCAGACCACGTCGGAAATCGCCCGCATCCTGGAGACGGACGGCTGGATCCAGGAGACCGGCCGCACCAGCGGCCACGTGGGCCGGATGGCCACCACCTACGAGGTGGTGCCGGACGCTGCCCTGTTCGCGGCCGTCGACCTGGGCGGCACCAAGGCGCGCACGGCGATCGCCGACCTCTCCTGCCGGATCGTCGCCGAAGAGGTGGAGCCGACCGCGCCGCGGGGCGGCAGGCACGTGCCGCACCAGATCGCCCGCATGTGCCGCGCCGCGGCGCGCCGTCAGGACATCCCCTTCGAGCGCGTGCGCGTCGCCGTCGTCGGCGTTCCCGGCGTGCCGGAACGGGACTCCGGCCGCATCCTGATGGCGCCGAACATCGCCGGCCTCGACGCCTTCGACTTCGCCTCCGAGCTGGAGGACGCCCTGGACATGGAGGTCCACGTCGAGAACGACGTCAACCTCGCCGTGCAGGGCGAGAACTGGCTCGGAGCGGGCGGCGGCGCGGACAACCTGGCGTTCATCGCCCTGGGGACCGGCATCGGCGCCGGTCTCGTCCTGGACGGTCAACTGGTACGCGGCGCCGCCGGCGCGGCCGGCGAGCTGGGCTTCCTGCCCTTCGGCACCGATGCGCTGAGCCAGCACGCGCAGGCGGAAGGCGCGCTCGAACGGATCGTCGCCACCGACGGAATCCGCAGCCGCTACCAGGAGCGCACGGGCAGGCAGGCGACCGTGCCTGCGATCTTCGACCGCGCCGACCGCGGCGACACGGATGCCGCGGGCGTGCTGGACGAGACCGCCGAGTACCTGGCGCGGGCGATCGTCGCCCTGTGCGCGCTGACCGATCCCGGCACGGTGATCCTCGGCGGCTCGATCGGGGCGCGCGTCGAGCTGGTGGGACGCGTGCGCGCGCTGCTCGCCGGCGCCGTGCCCACGTCCGTCCGCATCGAGCCGAGCGCGCTCGGCGCGCGGGCGACCATCGCCGGCGCCGCCGCCGTCGCGCTCGGCCACCTGCACAACACCCTGTTCGGGCCGGACGTGCCCGAAGCGGACATCACGCTGCCGCCCGCGCACATCATCGCCTTCTCGGATGGTGAAGAACCCGCCGCCGGCAGCGCCGAGGCCGGCGACGGCGATCCGGGCCGCGGCCGCACGGGCAGCGAGGCGCTCCGATGACGATGAGCGCCGCGGCCCCGTCCTGTCCGCCACACGCGCGTCAGACCGAACGAAGGAGGACGACCCGTGTGCACCTGAATCCTGCTGCGACCACCGGGCCGCCGACGGCCCGACACATCCGAAGACTCGACCGAAGGAGGACCATGACATGTCCACGCATCTGATCCTGACCCGACGGCTTGCCGTGCTCGCCGTCGCCGCCGCGGCCCTTGCTGCCGCGATGCCCGCCGTGGCGGAGACCATCGGCCCGCAGGGAGAATCGGCGACCCCGTCGCAGACCGTGACGGTCTCCGACGACGGCGCCGCACAGCTCAAGGGAGGCGGCCACACCGCGGCGCTGCTGTGGCACGACCTGTCGGACTTCACGAACGCCGTCACCGTCGGCGCGACCGACGAGTTCACCCGGCTGGGAATCGAGGTGATCGCCACCACCAACGCCGCTTTCGACGCGGCCAAGCAGCGCAGCGACATCGAGACCGCGCTGGTCAAGCAGCCCAGCATCATCCTGTCGCTCCCGCTCGATCCGGTGACCTCCGCGGAGGCGTTCCGGGCGGCGGTCGCCGACGGCGTGAAGCTGGTGTTCCTGTCGAATCTCCCGAACGGCTACGTGCACGGCGTCGACTACGCCGCGATCGTCACCGACGACCTGTTCCAGATGGGCAAGCAGGCGGCGGACGCCCTCGCCGAGGCCATGGGCGGCTCGGGCACGGTCGGCTGGATCTTTCACGACGCCGCCTACTACGTCACCAACCAGCGCGACAACGCCTTCAAGACCACGATCGAGAACGACTATCCGGACATCACCATCGTCGCCGAGCAGGGCATCAGCGATCCGGCCCGCGCCGAGGAGATCGCCAACGCCATGCTGCTGCGCCATCCCGACCTGGGCGGCGTCTACGTCACCTGGGCCGGCCCGGCCGAGGGAGTGCTGGCATCGCTGCGCGCGGCCGGCAACAAGACCACCCGGATCGTCACCCTCGACCTGAGCGAGCCGATCGCGCTCGACATGGTGCAGGGCGGCAACGTCGTGGCCATCGTCGCCGACGAGGCCTACGAGCTGGGCCGCGCGATGGCGGCCGCCGGCGCGCGGGCGCTGCTCGGCGAACAGACGCCGCCGTTCGTGGTCGCGCCCGCGATCACGGTCAACGCGGACAACGTCGCCGAAGGCTGGCAGACGTCCCTGAACCGCGATGCACCGAAGAGCGTCCTGGAGGCGAGTTAAGATAGGGGCGACCTCGACCTGCCCCGGCCGGACACGGACCGCGTGCCCGGCCGGGGCGGCCGCGGACGCTGCGGCTTGAGCGGGGAGGCCGAGGTTGAGCGGGAGAACGGAGAGCATCATGGCCGGCCGGTTGCGACGCGCGATCGCCTTCGATCCGCGCAACTACGTCGTCTACCTCGGCTTCCTGGCGATCTTCGTCTTCTTCACCGTGACCCTGGGCCAGTACGGCTTCGCCAGCGTCCGCAACCTCTCCAACATCGTCCTGCAGACCGCGCCGGCGACGGTGCTGGCGGTCGGCGTGGTGTTCGTCCTGTCCGCGGGGGAGATCGACCTGTCGTTCGGCTCGATCGTCGCCGTGGCGGCCCTGGCCGCCGCGGTCGTCATGGGCGAGCAGCCCATGGCGCTCGGGATCATCGCCGGCCTGGGCGCCGGCATCCTGATCGGACTGCTGAACGGCGCGCTGGTCGCGTACGTGCGGCTGCCCTCCTTCCTGGTGACGCTGGCCACCCTCGGGCTGTTCGCCGGGGTGGCGCGGGCGATGACCAACCTGCGCTCCATCCCCGTGACCAACGACGCGTTCACGGGGTTCTTCGGGTCGGGATCGCTGGCCGGCATCCCGTCGCTGGTGCTGTGGACGGCGGCGGTGGTGGCCGCCGGCCACCTCGTCTACCGGGAGACCCGGCTGGGCGCGCACGTGCTGGCGACCGGCGACAACCCGCGCGCGGCCGAGGCGGCCGGCATCAACGTGCCGCACGTGCGCCTGACCGTGCTGGCCATCAGCGGCGGCTGCGCGGGGCTCGCCGGGCTGCTCTACGCGGGCCGGCTGCAGGCGGCGAAGTATACGCTCGGCGAGAGCGACCTGATGACCGTGCTGGCCGCCGTCATCGTCGGCGGCACGCTGCTCAGTGGCGGCAAGGGATCGGTCGTCGGCGCGCTGGTCGGGTCGCTGCTCATGGGCATGCTGAACAACGGCCTCATCCTCATGGGGCTCTCGGTCTCCGAACAGATGATCGTGCGCGGCCTGATCATCCTGGGCGCGGTCGCCGTGTCCCTGCGGGAGACCAACCGGTGAGCACGGGGAGGAAGCGATGTTTCTGAACGTCCTCCGACGCCGCAACCCGGCCCTGGTGGAGGCGGCGATCGCCCTGCACCAGGCGGGCCGCATACCCGCAAACTGCTACGTCCTCGACCTGGACGCGGTGGAGGACAACGCGCGCGCGTTCACCGAGCGCGCGGACGCGCTCGGCCTCACCGTGTTCGCGATGACCAAGCAGGTCGGACGCAACAGCGGCTTCTGCCGGGCGCTGCAGCGCGGCGGCATCGACCGCGCGGTGGCCGTCGACATGGCATGCGCGCGCCCCGTCCGGGCGGCCGGCATGCGCGTCGGGCACCTCGGCCACCTGGTGCAGGTGCCGCGCTTCGAGGCGGACGCCGCCGCCCGCGACATCGCGCCGGACTACTGGACGGTGTTCAGCGAAGCCAAGGCGAGCGAGGCGGCCGGCGCCGCGCACCGGGCAGGCCGCACCCAGAAGCTGCTCGCCCGCATCCAGGCCGCGGGTGACACCTTCTACCGCGGGCACGAGGGCGGCTTCGCTGCGGCCGAGATCGCCGCGGTGGCGGCCGAGCTCGACGCCCTGGAATGCGCGCGCTTCGCCGGGATCACCACCTTCCCGGCGTTGCTGTTCGACCAGGAGACCGGGACCGTCTCCCCCACTCCCAACCTGGCCACACTGAGCCGTGCACGTGAGGCCCTGGAGCGAGCCGGCTACGCCGACATCGAGATCAATGCGCCCGGCACCACGTCGGCGGTGGTGCTGCAGGCGCTGGCCGGCGCCGGGGCGACGCAATGCGAGCCGGGCAACGGGCTGCACGGCACCACGCCCCTGCACGCCATCCGGGACCTTCCCGAGGCGCCGGCCATGCTCTACCTGACCGAGGTGTCGCACCTGCACGGCGGGCGCGCCTACGCGTTCGGCGGCGGGCTCTACATCGACCCGGTGTTCCCGGACTACCAGGTGCGGGCGCTTGTCGCGGCCGAGCCGACGGTCGCCGACGCGGCGCTGGCCGACGTGGAGATGCCTGCGGCCGCGGCCATCGACTACTACGCGATGCTCGATGCCGGCGGGCGCGTGCGGCCCCGCCCCGGCGACTCGGTCGTGTTCGGATTCCGCGCGCAGGCCTTCGTGACCCGTGCGTACGTGGCCGGCGTCACCGGGGTGCGAAGCGGCGCCCCGGTGGTGGAGACGATCGAGAACGGCTTCGGCCGGCCGGAGCCGTGGCCGGCATGAGCACCGCTGCCGCGACGGCCCCGGTCCTGAGCCTGCGGAACATCCGCAAGACGTTCGGCGGCGTGGTGGCGCTGGAGGATTTCTCGCTCGATCTGCATCCCGGCCGGATCGTGGCGCTGGTCGGCGACAACGGCGCCGGCAAGTCGACGGTGGTCAAGGTCATCTGCGGCGTGCATGCGCCGGACTCCGGCACGATGCTGCTGGATGGCGAGCCGGCCTCCTTCCGGGACGCACGCGGCGCCCGCGCCCACGGCGTGGAGGTCGTCCATCAAGACCTGGCCCTGGCCAGCCGGCAGTCCGTCTACATGAACGTGTTCCTGGGCCGCGAGGAGACCACGGGACCGGTCCGGCGCCTGCACCGGGTGCGGATGATTCGCGAGACGCAACGCCTGCTCGACGATCTCGACGTGCACGTGCCGTCGGTCAGGTCGGCGGTCCGCGTGCTGTCCGGCGGTCAGCGGCAAGGCATTGCCATCGCCCGCGCAACTCATTGGGCACGGAAGATCATCCTGCTCGACGAGCCAACCGCCGCGCTGGGCGTCGCGGAGACGGCCAAGGTGGAGCGGCAGATCGACGCGCTGCGCGCCCGCGAGCTGGCCATCCTGATGGTCAGCCACAATCTCGACCAGGTGTTCCGGCTCGCCGACGAGGTGTGCGTGCTGCGGCGCGGCGCCCGCGTGGGCGTGCGCGCCATCGCCGACACCGACCGCAACCAGGTCGTGTCCATGGTCACCGGGGTGGATTGACCGTGACCGGCAGCGGCACCGCCATGGCGCGCGAGATCGCCGAGATCCCGGCGGTCGTCTCCCGGCAGGCGGCGCTCGGACTCGCGCAGTACCGGGCGGTCGGCGCCCACCTGCGCCGGCTCGCGCCGACGGTCATCGTGACCTGCGCGCGCGGCAGCTCCGACAACGCGTCCGTGTACCTGAAGTACCTGGTGGAGACCCGCGTCGGCATCCCCGTGGCGGCGGTCGGCCCGTCGGTGGCCTCGGTCTACGACGCGCGGCTGTCGCTCGACCGGGCGGTGTGCGTGACCATCTCGCAGTCCGGGGGCAGCCCCGACCTGGTCTCCCTGCAGGACCACGCGCGCGCGGGCGGCGCCGAGACGCTGGCGCTGCTCAACACGCCGGAATCGCCGGTCGGGTCCGCCGCGGACGAGGTCGTACCGGTCATGGCCGGACCGGAGACGGCCGTGGCCGCGACCAAGTCGCTGGTCGCCTCCCTGGTCGCGATCGCCGGCATCGTCGCCGGCTGGACGGGCGACGACGATCTGGCGCGCGGGCTGGAGGCGCTTCCGGAGTCGCTCGCCGCGTCGCTGGCGTGCCGCTGGGAGCACGCCCTGCCGGCCGTGGCGGGCGCGAACTCCCTGTACGTGATCGGCCGCGGCCCCGGCTACGCCATCGCGCGGGAGGCAGCGCTGAAGCTCAAGGAGACCTGCCGCCTGCACGCGGAGGCCTACAGCGCCGCGGAGGTCCGGCACGGGCCGATCGCGATCGCCCGCAGCCGTCCCCGCGACCGGTTCGTGGCCCTGATGTTCCATGCCAGGGACGCCAGCCGGGCGAGCCTGGAGCAGGCGTGCGCGGCCATGCGCGGCATCGGTGCGCCTGTGTTCGTCGCGGATACAGAGGAGCGCGGAGCGGACGCTCTGCCGGTGGCGCCGGCGGCGCATCCCCTGCTCGACCCGATCTGCCAGATCACCAGCTTCTACCGCTTCGTGGAGGCGCTCTCGGCGGAGCTGGGCGAGGACCCCGACCGGCCCGAGCACCTGCGCAAGGTCACGGAGACGCTGTGAATGGCTGACGACCCGGCCGCGTTCGTCGCGGACGCGATCGACGCGCAGAGCCTGGTCGACCTGGTCGTCGCCGCGGTCGGGGTGCCCAGCGTCACCCCCAACGAGGCGCCGTTCGGGCACTGGGTCCGGGAGGAGCTCGAGCGCGGCGGCTGGGACGAGGTCGAGCTCCGCGACGCCGAGCCGGGACGGCCCAACGTCTACGCCGCGAGCGGCGTCGGCGACGGCCGATCGCTCGTGCTGGCCGGCCACCTCGACACCGTGCACGGCGAAGACTGGGCCGCGCACTGGCAGGGCACCGAACGCGCCGATCCGTTCGCCGCGCGGCTCGTCGACGGCGAGATCTGGGGCCGCGGCGCCGCCGACCTGAAGGGCGGGATCTGCACCATCATCGAGGTGCTGCGCGCGGTGCGCCGCGCCGGCTTCCGGCTGCGCGGCCGCGTGGACGGCCTGTTCGTGTGCGACGAGGAGTCCGGCCAGCCGGGCTGCGGCCTGTCGGCGGGCATGCGCGCGGCCGTCCGCGACCGGTTCGCGGACGCCGGCGAGACACCGGATTTCGCCATCTACGCCGAGCCCACCGACGCCGCCGTCTACACGGCACAGATGGGGTTCCTGATCGCGGAGATCACCCTGACCGGCCGCTCCGCCTACTTCGGCACCCCGGAGCAGGGGGTCGATGCCCTGCGCGCCGGACACGCCCTGCTCGCCGCGCTCTGGGAGCACGACCGGGCGCTCCGCGCGGGCGCACCGCACGACCTGCTCGGCGGCCGCTTCCTGCTGGTCACCCACGTCCGCGCAGGCGAGAGCATCGCGGTGCCGGAGCGGTTCGAGCTGGCGCTGATCCGCAAGCTGCTTCCCGGCGACGACATGGACGGGGCGGCCGATGCCCTGCGCGGCATCGCCGCCGGCACCGCCGGTGAGTTCGGCGTGGCACAGGATGTGCGGTTCACCGCGCCCCGCGACCACCCGGTCGGCGGCACGCCCGACGAGGTGCCGTCCGACCATCCCGGCGTGGCGGCGCTCGCCCGGTCGATCGCGGTCACCACGGGCGAAGACGCCCGCATCGAGGGCGCCCCGTACTGGTCGGAGAAGCCGCTGCTCCACGCCGTGGGCATCCCCGGGGTCTACTTCGCCGCCGGCGACATCGCCTGCTGCCACACGGCGTTCGAGCGGCTGCCGGTCGACCAGCTCGTGGCGGCGGCCCGCACCCTGGCCCACTTCGTGGTGTCGTGGTGCGGCGTTACGGAAGATACGCAGGCGACCGACATGCAGTAGGCTCACGCCATGGCGACCGTGCAGACGCCGCTCGAAGAGCAGACCGCCGCACCCATCGCCGTGCCGCGGATCGTGAGCGACGCGCAGGTGCAGCGCTATCTGCGCGACGGGTTCCTGGCCGTCGAGGACCTGGTCACCGGCGACGAGCTGGAGCAACTGAAACGCGACGTAGTGCGGGTCGCGCGCGGCGAGTACGGAGCCGACGGGCTCGACCCGTTGCCGGCGGACGCCGCCGACGCGGAGGTGCTGGATACCGTCCTCTGCATCCACCAGCCGCACCACGTCAGCCCGGTGATCCGGGACTTCGTCAGGCACGAGCGGATCTGCGGCGTGCTCGCGCAGATCACCGGCGCCCACCTGCCGTGGTGGGACGGCAGCGTCAAGTGCATGCAGTCCATGTACTTCGTCAAACCGCCCGGCTTCCAGGGCCAGGCGTGGCACCAGGACGAGATCTACATCCCGACCCGCGACCGCTCGCTGCTCGGGGCGTGGATCGCAGTGGACGACGCGACGGTCCGGAACGGCTGCCTGTGGGTGCTGCCGGGGTCGCACCGCAAGGGCTACCTGTACCCGCAGCGCGAGCACGGGAACCGGGACGAGTTCGACAATGGCCCGGAGAGCCACGGCTTCGACGAGTCGGGCGAGCAGCCGGTGGAGGTGAAGGCGGGCACGGTGGTCTTCTTCAACGGCTACCTGCTGCACCGCTCGCGCCGCAACCGGGGGAACACCTATCGGCGCGTGCTGGTCAACCACTACATGAACGCGTGGTCGCTGCTGCCGTGGCACCCGAAGGAGAACGAGCGGCCGGCCAGCGCCGACCACCGGGCCGTGGAGACCGTGGCCGGCGTGGACCCGTATGCCTGGAAGGGATACGAGGAGCCTCCGCGCCGGGTGTACCTGCGCCGCTGCAAGGCCAACGAGGCCGCCACGGAGTCGAGCCGTGCACCCGCGGACCGTGTTGACTCCCTCCCACAAGACCCATCTGATGACCCGCCGACTTTCCTCACACCGCCGCGACGCTGACTACATTCTCATTTCACGGAACGCTACTACTCTACGCCAAGCTTGCCTGCCTATGCTACCTACTCGGTCACTCATTTATCCCGACTATCTCCCTATAAACATCACCTATCTCCGTTCCTTCCGACGTCAATATCCGTTCCCTCAACCCTTCGAATCTGCGTCCTTTAGCATCATCTAACCTCCACAATACCAAATACTCCGCCACGGCATCATAAGTGAATTGAAAGCTCTCATCTCCTTGGATTATCAGCCCCGATTCAACGAGCATATCTACTACTGCAGCCACCGTGATCCGATGCCCCTCTTCCTCACTGGTAAATGGCATGTCGTGCTCTTCCATTTTCAACAACGACCGCAGCCGATCTTCAGTAAACTCCTGAGCACTAAGTTGGTCCTGAATCGCTGCCATCGCCGCAGTCGCCCCGGCCCTCTTCATGTCGTATGGCTTAATGTTCATCTTATTCTCGCATAATCTCTCCACATGCCTAACTACCAGCATACGACGGTCCCTACTACCTATCGGACCGTCTAGTGCCTCCTCTATTGCGAATCGCAGAAACAATGGACTCGGAACCCTGCTGCCTTTGAAAAACGCCTCGATCTCACCCTTCACATCAACCGCCCGCTTCTCTCCCGCATACTCCTGAATGAACCTATGTACATCTGCACATTCCATCACCGGTGGATGAATTTCCTCCACCGAGTCCCAGCGCTCCCCCTCAGGCAAACCACCTCTCGACGTAACTATCAGATTCTGGAAGTCTCTATCGGCTATCGCGTCACCCACAATCGACACCGCATCCTGCATCCTCCTTTCACTAAGCGAGTCAACCACAGGCAATATCCACCCCTTAGATCCCATAGTACGCACCATTTCATCCGTCGGCCCAATCGTCCACTTCCCCGTCTTTAGCGATCTTACAATCTTCTTGACTAGAGGCCCCTTCCAGCCCTCTCCCACAAATACCGGAACCGGCTTCTTCTTCTGGCCAACGACCGTCGTACGCACCAAGTGAATAGCGAGCGCCGTCTTGCCACTCCCCCCACGCCCCGATATCCATAATAGCGCACGCCCACCACCTACCATCACCTCGTTGAATTTGTCTACGTAGCTCTCGCCAATTACACAGAATTTGCGATGACGCTTGACAACCCGGCTCTCAGAGAAACACTTGCACTCTATTCTCTTTCGATACTTCCGCAACCAACTGCGTAAGGAACGCCCGGATCCTCCCAGCACACTCCACACGCCCATAAACGCACCGATCTTCCTCAAAACTTTCGTACCTTCCCCTCGCCCTTGCCTCCTATCATTGCGCCACATAGCAAACCATGCGAAGCGAACTGGCATCATGAGCCACAAGCCTATCGACGTTAGAACAAAGACGAGCCAAATTGCGATGCCTGACCCAACTCCAGGAACAATCTTTCCAATGCCGTTGAACCTCGTGAATACGTCGCCCACCATCCGTGCTATATCTTCTGCGAATCGCGCCAACAATGTAACATCAATAGCCGCTATAGTTACCTCGTCGAGCAAATATTTTCGAAACCTCGTCGACTTCTAAACCTCTCCTGCTACACCTTCATATTCGCCTCCCATATAGGCTAGGATATGGTCGCCGAGGCTATACGGATGAGGAATATACTCCTCTTTCGTCAACAATGATTATGATTCCATATCTGGTCTTAGGAAAATCTCGCCACGTTTCTTGAGATCGTCATCAAATACCACCACACGATCGTTGCATTTCGAGACCACGACTTTCGAACTAATCCACTGCAAATGCGACGGTATACACGTTGTCGTTGACGCACTATCGACGGACCCAGTTATAATGCTAATCCCTACCGTTCCATCGTCCTTGGCGGACACGACTCTGCGCCCATCTGGGCTGAACGCCAAGGCAGTTACTTTGGCTCTCGCAGCCCCAAACTTCGCGAGGTGTTCAACCTCGCCCGATTCCAATATGTGCCAAACGTTTACGCTGCCGTCTTGGTGCCCAGACACGAAGCGATCTCCCCGTTTGCTGAACGCAAACCCTGTCGTGTTAGAACCGCTCGGATCAATTTCAAACGCATTTTCGGCGGGCGATTGCGGTTCCACCAAATCTCCCATCCATAGACTGCCGTCCGCTCGCCTACCGATGAACCTCACACCAATCTCTGTGAGTCCGACGTGCACAATCTGCGTTCCGTCCGTCGTAACGTCTACGAGTGAACTAGCGTTCCTACTGTCCCAACGTCCTATGGTGCCGTCATCGCCAATCAAAATTGCGCTATTCCCGTTTTCGCTGAAGCCCGCGACTTTCACGGCTGTTCTCACGTTCCATAACGAAACGTTCGTAGCGTCGGCCTGGAAAGCCCAAGTACGGCCAACTCCTCCGTCGCTCACCGTTGAGATACCGTCGCGGTCCATATGGAACCCAACACTCGGTATCGACGTTTCACTTCCACGAATCGCCTCTGCCACCCGTGTCGGATGGCCAAGTCTCCACAATCGAATGTTCCCACCACCATCACCGGATGCCAAATACGTACCATCGTCACTGAAAGTGAGAGCCGAAATACGGCGAGTATGACCGCGGAGTTTATCGCCAATTGGGCGCTGACCCTCGATGTTCCACAGACGCAGCGTGCCGTGCTCTCCCCCCGACGCAAAATGCAGACCCCTTGGTCCAAACGCGATGCTCGAAACTCGATCCTCATGACTCCGGAGGATTCTTTCACCACCGCCCCGGATGTCCCTCAACCGTATGGAGCCGTTACTACTGCCAGTTGCTAGGTACATTCCGTCGGCGCTTAGGGCGATACTCGTCGCCCCATCATCCGCACGAAATGACTCTCCAATAGTCTTCCCGTTGTTTAGCTCCCGCAGTTGCCATTGTCCTCCGGATCGCGTCATGACTCGATCGCCATTTGCATTTATAGCGATTGCTAGCCATTGATTACTGCGCTCTGCTATGTTGACCTGCGTGCCGGTATTCAAATCCCAGGTTTGCAGCCGACCTCGATAGTCTATCCACGTCGTAAGATTGGCTCTTGAAACCAGTGAAACGCCTCCGTCTACAAGCAACTCAGGTAATGTCAATGTTTGTTCCGACACCAATTCGTCTTGCGGGAATCGCCATAGCCGGAACTCACTCTTGCGATTGTCTGTGTTCGGAATAGACCCACCCCATCGACCCAATCCATGAGCTGGTCCGACAGAAATTATCGTGCGATCGTCAGGTGCAATGGAGACAGTAGATATACCGAAAATGTGCGCCTTTTTTGGATCTTTCTGATCTTTCAACGCCTCGAGATTCCACATCTTTAGCATACCGTTCTCGTCGCCAGCGACCAAACGGACGCTGTCGCTGCTGAAGTCGATGCTCGAAACCGCACCTCGATCTACCGACAGGGCTTGGTAGAACTCGGCTCCTTCCACATCCCATAACCTTAGTAGGCCGTCACTCCCGGCAGACAGTACACGCGTCCCCTTCGGGCTGAAAGCCACACTCATTACAGCAGCTCCATATTGGCTCATAGTGTGGCGGATGGACTCTCCGGTCTCCATGTTCCAAAAATGCAGCGTATTTGACAGCTCTATTGAAGGGCCTTCTGGGTCAAAAAACGACCGAAGCATCAACGGGACTAAATCGATGTACCCCACATCAGTCGGAAGGGACATCCCTCCGGATACTACGCTCGCGCCATCTGGACTCAAAGCGATAGCCGCAAGCTCGACATGAGCCGTATTGACAGATTTAATCTGTTTCTCGCTTTGGTTCCAGATGTGAATCTTTCCGTCCTTGCCTCTAGAAACAAATATATCCTCTTTGGTTCTGCTAAACGCAACATGAGTGACGGCCCCAGAATGTGCAGAAGGGAATGTGCGAATGAGCGTCCCCTGTGTCGTATCCCACAGACTCACAGCACCGTCAACTCCTCCGGACACGAGCTTTGAGCCGTCTTGGCTGTAGGCGACGCTTGTAACTATTCCATCATGACCGGTCCCTACCTTGACCACGGAGGGTGAGTCGATGTCCCACATGCGGACCTTGCCATCGATTCCCCCGGAGGCGACCCTCGTACCGTCGGAGCTAGTTGCAACAGTAGTAACGGATCCCACATGGCCCGATAAGGAATCGATACGGGTTCCACTCTCAGCGTCCCATAGGATGACTCTACCGCTACGGTCGCCAGATACGATCGTCTTGCCATTATTGCTGAGATGAGCACTTACTATAGTTCCTGGTATCTCAGCTAGCTTTCTTGGTCTCGTGGTATCGGTAATTTCAACCATGTCAATTCGCCCGTGGGCGTGGTGGACCATGATGACGCTCGGATTACTAGGATGAAACGATACGATACCCGGGCGCATGCTTGTCAGGTTTACTTGGGGAACGAGGCGCAACGTTTCAGGGATGGCCGGTGCCGACATCAGAGCAAATGTAAGCAGCACTGCGATAAGGCGCCGTCGACTCTGCTTAGTCGGACGTGTCCGCTCGTGGATGTCTTTCATCGAGGTTCGGCTTGTTGCATTATAACAGGAGATGCGGCCAGAATCGACACCGTGCGGGTGGCCATGCCCCGCCGCCTCGGCCGTACCATGTCGTTCCGGGGCTGGCCGAGTCTGATCTGATCCAAGTCGCGGGCGCCGCGCTCCGCCACTACGACGAGATCTGCGACCCCGACTACCACTACGCACCCTACGTGGGGGCGTCGCTCGGTTGGCCGACGCCCTGCTTCAGCCACCACCGCCGGGACTGGATCGAGGTCCTGCCCTACCCGCTCATCGGCCGCATCGCCGCGCGCCGCCTCACCGGCTACCTGGGCGGCGCCGAGATCGAGCGCCGCCAGCGGCAGCTCCTGCTGTCGGCCTTCCACAACGTCGACGGCTTCGCCTACCCGCACTACGTCCGCGGCTGGTCGGAGCGCACCCGCCTGTGCCTGTGGGAGCAGGGCCGGGTGATGTTCGCGCTGCTGGCGTGGTTCGAGGAGAACCGGGACGAGCGCGTACTCGCCTATGTGCGCGGCATCGTGGCCGACCTGATGCGCATCATCCACCGCGAAGGCGGCCACCGCGTCATCGATGCGCCGTACGACACCGACGGCGCCTTCTCCGTGCTGTCGCCGGCGTCGATGGTGGAGTGCCTGACCAAGTACGCCGCGCTCTCCGGCGACCCCGACGCGCTGGAGCTCTGCGACGGGATCATCCACTCCCTGCTGCAGCCGGCGACCGGCTTCACCGACTCCTCGCACCGTCTGAGCGGCAGTCTGCGCGGGTGCGCGGCGGCGATCTCCGGCCTCACCCGCTACGCCGTGCACGTGCAGGACGACCGGCTCCTGGATCGGGCCGAGGGGCTCTGCCGGACCGCGCTGTCGCTGATCGCCGAGGGCGGCGCCACCCCGGAGGAGGAGCCGTGCTGCACCCTCATGGAGATGACCACCGCACTGCTGGCGCTCACGACGGCGGGACGCGGCGATCACTGGGACACCGTCGACCGCTGGTTCCGCAACACCGTTGTCGAGTGCCAGTTCCGCGATCCTGAGGCGCTCCACCGCGGCTACGCGCCGGGCGATCCCAAGCCCTGGGACGACACCCGCGACATCGTCGACCGCTCGCTGGGCGGTTTCTTCTGGGCCAGTCCCTACGAGTACCTCTGCTGGCGCATCCGGCTCATGACCTGCTGCAGCGGCCATGCCATCTGGACACTCGGCAAGATCGCCGACCACGCCGTCATGGAAGGGCCGGCAGGCGGCATCTCGGTCAACCTCCACTACACGCTGGAGACGCCGCTGGCGGCGGTCTGTTGCCACGAGCCGTTCGCCGGCCGGCTGGAGGTGGTCCCCGCACGCACCGGACCCGTGCGCATCTGCCTACCCTCGTTCGCTGCGAGCGTCACCGTGTCGATCGACGGAGCCAAGGTTCCCCACGTCATCCGGGACGGCTACGTGGCGCTTGACACCGTCCCGGCCGGCGCCCAAGTCGCACTGAACTACCCGCTGCCGGAGCGTCACGCCGATCAGGTGGTCCGTGTCCCCCAGGCCGCGGAGGGCGGCACAGGCGCCTACTTCGGCCCCAAGGCCGAGCCCATCGTCGGCCACCGCATTCCGACCAGGTGGCGCGGCAACACCGTCATGGCCATCGACTACGAGGACGGCCGTTCCTTGCGCGTGCTCGAAGGCGTCCCCGGACCGGCCCCGCAACAGCCTCTGCACCGCCTGTTCGCCACCCGGGAGGCACGCTTCGCCGCCGGAGCCGGCCGCGACGATCCTCTCGCCTGCTTCCTCCCCGAACATCGCTGGACCTCGTAGACAAGCCGTAGGGATGTACTGAAACGCAGCATGCCGACTCACGTTTCGCTCGCGGCCGACGTACACGATGAAATCCTTGTCGCCGAGGACTTCCTCGACTGGCTGACACCCGATCGCCATGCCGACCTGCTGGGTGGAGAGATCGCCATGCATTCTCCGGTATCGCTGCGCCACGCCCGGCTGTTGAACTTCGTGGACTCACTGCTCCGTCTCCACGTCGAGCGGTTCGATCTCGGCATGGTGTTCCGCGAGGTAGTTGCCGTACGCCTGAGCTCACGCAACGTGTTCCTCCCCGACCTCGCGTTCTACCGCAAGGATCGCCTCGGCCTGCAAAGGGACACTTACATCGACGGCGCGCCCGACCTGGCGGTCGAGGTGCTGAGTCCGCACACCGCACATCGCGACGTGGGCGTGAAGTTCGTCGAATACGAACAGCATAGCGTCGACGAGTACTGGGTGCTGGACCCCGAGACCCTGGCGCACCGCTTCTATGCGCGCCGCGGAGAGGTGCTCACCGAGTTCGCCGCCGGCGACCCCGCGATCCGGTCCACGGTGCTGCCCGGCCTACCCCTGCGCCGCGACTGGCTCACCCCCGATCAGCCGCCGAAGGTGGAAGGCTGCCTGGCGTAGAGCACGGCTCCGCCGCTTTCCTGAGAGTGGACATCGGGAACATCGCGCTCCTGCGCAAGCACAGGATGATCGTGTTTGGAGAAGTCCACGGAACCAACGAAGTCCCTGAGCTTGTAAGCGCGGTCACGTACGAGCTTGCCAAGGACGGGGCGAAAGTCCTGGTGGCACTGGAAGTTCTCGATCTCCTGAATGGGACGTTGGCCGATTTCGTGGCCGGCACCATCGGTGTCGACCAGCTTCTCGCGGGCGAGGTGTTCTGGAACCGCCCCGCCGCATGGCAGGACGGCAGATCGAGCCGCGCAATGCTCGGACTTCTGCAGGACGTTCGGGAGTATCGAAATCGCGGTCTGGCGATCGACCTCCGGGGCATGGACAGCACCGTACGTTCGGCACGAGATCGGGAAGCATCAATGGCCCTCAATCTTCGCACGCTGGTCGACAACCTGCCGTACGATCACGTCGTCGTCCTGACCGGCCGGCGGCATGCGCGGCGAACTCCGAGGTTTCTCGGCGTCGGCCCGAGATCGATGGCGTCGTACTTTCGTCGAGGTGAGCTGTTCCTCGTGCACGTCAGCTTCCGGGGCGGCTGCTCTTGGCATTGTCCACAAGGTGGCGTATGCGGAGTCCACGATCTGCCCGCGGTCAGTGACGGAGGTCCATTCAACCGAGTGAACCCACTGCCGCCGGACAGCCGGAGGGCGCGGCGTTTCGACGCCGAAATCGTGCTGGCGTCAGCTACTCCGTCTCCACCGGCGTGCCGGCTGCCGGAGGACGCCGGCACGCAGAAATGAGCCTCGTAACGCCACAAGTGTCCGAGTAACTCGCCGATAGCTACGTGGGTGGCAACAGCCGCAACATTCCTTTCTCGATCAACGTGCGGAAGTGGATGGTCGTTGTCTCGGCAAGGGTGCGATCGCGGACGAGGAGTCCCAGCTCGATGTTGCGGTCGAATGCAGCCTCGGTGAGATTCGCGGAAGTGATGAACACCGACTCCTCATCCGCCACCACGGCCTTCGCGTGGAGCACACGGCCAGGGCCGTCGTCCGCGACGGAACGGGGATCGTAGAACACCCTCGGACGCACTCCTCCCGGCCACACCTCTCCCCAGAACGCGTCCGCGAAGCGGCGGACCACGGCGTCAGCAGCCGTCGTGTCCCCTCGCCGGCGTTCGATGTTGAGCAGGAGCGTGACTTCGAGTCCAGGGTTCGCTTCCATGCGTGATGCCAGCGTCTTGAACGCCCGTGGCCCATCGAAGAACGCGTAGCTGCACACCCAGATCGAACGTTGCGCTGAAGCGATCAACTCCTCGTACACCCGGCGCGTGTCGCGCGCGTGCAGCCCGACGACCTCCGGGCCGGTCCAGACGAAGTCGGGCGCCGGTGCGCGGTCCGCCGCGCGCGCCAGCCTGCTCAACCAGACGACTCCCGCGTCCGGCGAGACGCCGATGCGTTCCCACTCGGCGAGCACCTCAAGAATCGCATCCTGATGGTCGCCGCCGACCGTCGAGCGGACGGCGACCGCCGAGTACGGCGGGACGAGCTGGCCGGACTCCAAAGCGAGCGACAATCGGCTGCGCACGTGCGCGGGCAGCCCAAGGAGTGCGTCGATCACGGAGCGCCGAAGAACGCGGCTTCCGAGGCGTGTAGCGCCGGGGCGACCAGCGCGCGGTCCAGGTACTCGTTGCGCATCTCGCAGGAAGTCTCCGCGATCAGCGCGCAGCCGTGGCACGCCGCCCCGTGGAGCCAGCGTTCCTCCATGCTCTGCCCCGGTACGTGCTCGGCGCAGACCGGATCGTTGGAACACAGCGCCGCGGAGTCCAGCGCGTACCGAAGGTGGTCTTCCAAGCGGCGCGCTTCCTGGACCAGACCGCCCAGCGTGCCTTCGGCATCGGGACTCGCAGTGTACAGCAACAAGGCGAAGCGCTTGCCCTCGTAGTCAGCGTAGATGCGCTCCCGTATCGATGCGGCGGGGTACCCGCAGCGCATGGACAGCGACTGGATCAGGAGATGGGCCAGCGTGTGCAGCAGCACGTAGGGTCCGCCCGGAAAGTGCCGTTCGCTGTTCCGCTGACGCGCCCAGGAATCGTGGCCGTCGACAAGCTGGCTCAGCCGCTCGTTCACCGGCTCCCGGCCGAGCCAGTCCATCACGGCGCCGCCGCGAAGCTGCAGGACGATCCCTTCCCCGCGGTTCTCCACTGCCGGGAACCACGTCGGTTCCAGCGCGATGTCCGCCCGCTCGACTTCAGCTTCGTACTCGCCGTCCACGTTGGGCATCACGGGTTCCAACCGCGTGAAGCCGGCAAGCGCCAGCACCTCGCGCAGCCTGTGCACCTGGATGACGGACGCGATGCCGTCGCTGTTCGCCGACCGGCGCCACACAGACTCCGGCAGACGCCGAGCATGGAAATCGGGATCGACGGGCACGTCGTCGCCGAAGCCCGCGGGGACCGCGAGCAACGCATCGAGCTCTGCGGACTTGATCGGCCGCTCTGCCCCACCGCCGCCCGAACGTCGCGCATCGATCGCGTTCAACACGTCGTCATCCGAGAACGCCGCCAAGCGGTCCGCGACGCCGGGGTATTGCTTCACGAAGCCGAGCTGCGTCAGATCGTTGACGATCTGCAGTTGCTGCCAGAGTTCTTCGACCGCCTGATCGACCTCCGTGCCGCGGTCCGGCAGCGAAAGGACGCTGAGCACTTGCGGAAACCAGGCATTCGAGGCCGTGCGGATCAGCAGCCGGCTGGGCTGATCACAGGATTCGTTCGCGTGGCGTCCCAGCCACGGTCTGGCGCCGCTACAGGTGCCGAGCGGGAACTTCGCCACGTCCGCCGCCTCGTGCATGCGGCGCGACTTGCCACACTCGCAACGCACGATCTGTTCCGCCAGATCGCCGCTGGTGCCGCGCTCGTCCAATCGGAGCTGGCGGCGGCACTGGTCGTCCGGCCCATGGACAAACCGATGCCAGTCGATGTCGTCCACATGGCCCCTGGAGCAGGCTCGGACGAACCGGGTGGCCACCACCGGCTTCCTGTCGAACCGGCCCCGATCGAGCGCGGTCCGGCGCACCATGCGCCGCGAACGGGAGCCGGTCTGTCCCGTCGAGCCGGGGTTGGATTCCTGCACCACGAACCACTCGGGGAACCGCCACGCGCCGATGCCGCGTTGCCGATCCTGCAAATGCTCGGGCTCGGGCGGCGGTGCATAGAGCCTCGGACTGCGCACCCCCGTCATGGAGGTCAGCTTGGACGCGAGGCGCGGCTCTTCGACCGGTTCCAGGTTGGTCTCGGAGCCCCAGGTGTCGAGCCCACCCACGATGGCGGATTCGTCGGGCAGGTCGATCAGGGCTCCCGGCCCGAACGTGGTGATTACCTGGCTGCGCCGCACTTGGCCGTGCGCCTTACCGTTCATTCGCGGCTCCCGCTGAGCCGGCTTGAGAGGTCCCGCAGGAACAGGTTCACCTGCGGTTCGACGTCGCGCAGCGACCGGTTGGCGCGGAACTTCTTGTGATGAGCCGACTCGAAGTCGGTGTCCAGCATCTCGCGGAGGAGCGGCCGTCTGGTCGCGGCCTCGTATCTCTGATACTGCATCGGCACGCCGTCAGCGCGGTAGTCGTCGAGGATCGCACGCCACGAATCGAGCAGGTCGCCGACGCGGTTTTGAATGCTCCGGAGCCTTTCTTCGCGTTCGGCCTCGTCCTGCAGGGGCTGTTCGTTGATCCGGGCGCGAAAGACTTCGAGCAGAAGTCGTTCGAGCTCCACGCGCTCCGCCTCGATCGCCTCGACCCCGGCCGCCGGCGTCATCGCCGGCCGTGAGTGACGGGCGAGCGTTACCAGCGCCCCGGCGAAGCCGCGGTCCAGGGCGCGAGCGGCGAACGGGGTCACGCTGGCGACCTCCACCGAGCGGTAGAAGGTCTCGTGATAATGCCGGAAGCGCTCGTAGTGCGACCGGTCGCGCGGCCGGTGCACGTTGTAGAGCACCACAACCAGTCCGGGGCGGTTGTCGTCGCGTCCGACCCGGCTGGTCGCCTGGATGTACTCGGAGTTGGTCTTCGGCTGTCCGTAGACGAGCATCAACCCGAGCCGCTGAATGTCCAGGCCAACCGAGATCATGTTGGTCGCGATGGCGCAGTCGACCCGTCGCTGGCGGTCGTGGAAGGTGGTCTGCAACCGCCGCCGCGCCTCGGCTACCCGGTCGGTGCTCACCCGCGAGGTCAGTTCGACCACGTCGGAGAAGCTGGTACGGTCGCGAAACAGTCCCTGCGCCTCGCCGAGCCGCTTGCGGTCGCCGTAGCGCTTGAGCGTGTTCTGGACCTCCTCCTCCAGGATCCGGCGGGCGCCACCGAGTTCGCGCAGGCTGTTGAAGTAGCCGAGCACGGTCATGTACGGATCGGCAGGATTGTCCGGGTTCCGGTGACCGCCGCTATCGCGCCACGCCCGCTCCGCCGCGCCCATGAGTGTCAGTAACACGCGCCGCATCGCTTCCTTCGGATTGCGTCCTTGGGACGCGATGCCCACGTACTGGCGCGCACTGCGCTCCGAGGCGGGCACGGTGCGGGCGAAGAACGAGTCGTCCCGCGACGGTCCAAGCGGCGGGAAGATGTGCGTCGCCGGGCGCCCGAACAGCCCCTGGATCTGTTCCCGAGCGTGGCGAACCGTGGCCGTGGACGCGACGATCTTCGGCTTCACCCGTCTTCCGTCGATCTCCCTGACGCACAGCACTTCGATCGCCGCCTCGTAGAGACCTGCCATGGTCCCCAGCGGACCGGAGATCAGGTGCAACTCGTCCTGAATAACGAGGTCCGGCGGCGGGAGCGGACGGGTCAGGCGGTTGCCCCGGCGCGGCTCGGCAGCGCCGTAGAACCCGGTGTCGTCGTGGCGATCCGCGCCGCCGAGGAGCGCGCCGGACTCGCCGACCCACGGCAGCGACGCGAACTTGTCCACGGTGGCGACCAGGAAGGCCGGCAGTCGCCGGTAGAGCGGCTCGTCCACGGCGACGATCGGCAACGGAGTGCCTCCCGAGAAGTCGCACTCCCAATTGGCACAGGCGATGCGCAAATCGGTCGGATGGTCGGAGTCCGGGAGCAGCGTGAAGGAGTCCGGTGTGAAGTCTTCCCCGCACCAGGGGCACCCCTCCAGGGGAATCGGTGCCGGCTTGCCCTGCGGGTTGTTCTTGTACTGACTGACCTTGCTGCGCGCGGAATCCGAGCGGTTGTCGCCCCGTTCGCCGAGTCGATTTGGCGTACCCGCCTTGCCCACCCACAGTCCGATCTCGAACGGCCAGCCGCCGTATCGGCCCGCGTCCTTGCACCGCTCCAACTCCAGTGCACACACCAAACCGGCAGCTCGTCCGAGCTGGTCGAGAGTCAGCAGCCGCAGGGTGTAGCGCATGATGACGCTGACCCCCGCTCCGGCCCGGCCGCCGTCTTCGGGATTGCGCAGGCGCCTTAGTACCATGGTGAACGCGGCGAGCCCGAGATATGCCTCCGTCTTGCCACCGCCGGTGGGGAAGAAGAGGAGATCCACGAACTCGCGCTCCGGATTCGCGGTGTCGGCGAGGCCGGACAGGTTCAGTAAGCCCGGATTATTCGCGCCGCGGGCCGAAAACTGGCTGAATTGAGGCTCGGAG
>JAPPNY010000133.1 GCA_028818385.1 Spirochaetaceae bacterium | reverse complement strand
CCGGCCGACCCCGATCCGCGGCGGCGCTACAAGGCGGTGTGGTGGGGCGGGCGGCCTGACGCCGCGCAGGAGGGCGGCTGGCTGCTCGGCCATTGCGTCGGCTTCTCCGCCGACGGCATCCGCTGGCAGGAGCATCCCGACAACCCGGTTTGGGTCGGCGACGCCGAGGTCGCGGTCCCGTTCGGCCTGGAGCGCATCGGCGGGCGGCTGGTGATGTACTCCAGCGCCGACGGCTACGGCATGCGGGTCACGGCCCGCAGCGAGAGCGACGACTTCGTGCGCTGGGAGCTTCCGCCGGAGCCGGTGTTCGTGCCGGACGACGACGATCGGCCGGGGACCGAGGCGGCCGGCCTGGCGGCCACCGACTACGAGGGCACCCACGTCGGCATGCTCTGGGTCGCGCGCAACCTGCCGGAGCCCGGCCGGGAGGAGTGGCGGCGGATCGTCGAGCGCAACACGCGGCAGGGCTTCTTCGGGCCGCCGATCGAGATGAACAACGTCCGCTGCCGGGAAATGCACACCGAGCTGGTGGCAAGCCGGGACGGCGTGCGCTGGGACCGCATCCACCGCGAGCCGCTGATCCCGCTGGGCCCGGAGGGGAGCTGGGACGAGACCCTGCTGCTCGCCGCCCGCCCGCTCGTGCACGGCGACGAGATCTACCTCTACTACACCGGCTACGGCCGCGCCACGCCGACGCCCGGCGCGACCAGGCCCCAGCGTATCCAGCCCTGGAACATTGAGACCGGGCTGGCGACGCTGCGGCTGGACGGCTTCGCCTCGCTTTCCGCCGAAGGCGCCGGCGTCCTGGTCACCGAGCCGTTCACCTCCGAAGGGCCGGCCATCGCCGTCAACGCCGACGTCCGCGGCTCGCTGCGCGTCGAGGTGCTCGACGAGGAAGGCCGGCCGGTGCCGGGCCTGTCCCGCGAGCAAGCGCAACCGATCGCTGGCGACCATCTGCGGGCGTGGGCTGCGTGGTCATCCGGATCGGACCTGGACTCCGTGCGAGGTCGCACCATTCGTCTGAAGGTGTACGTCGAGCGCGGCGACCTGTACTCGGTGTCCATCGTCGAGAACCGCGCGCCAGCGGGCGTCTGAGCGCCGCGGCCCGGTACGACTCGCCTCAGCCCCTGAGAACCCCGTCCGAGAGGCCGATGGAAGTAGACCAGCGCACACGCGGCGTCAAATGAGATAGAGTGCCGCCGCCAACAAGGAGAGACATGACTGCGACCATTGATATCGGCACGCGCCTGGAACCGATCGTCGACCGCTACCTCATCGACCGACTGGACGGCACCCGTCTGGCGCTGCAGCAGCCGCGTGACGAGGGGCCGGTCCTCCGGCGCGACCGGCCGTGGGAGGGCCTGATCGGCTACTTCACGGTGCTCAAGGACGGCGACACGTACCGCGCCTACTATCGCGGCAAGAGCGGCGACGGCCCCGACGGCGCAGAGGACGAGAGCACCTGCTACGCCGAGTCGACGGACGGCAGCCACTGGACGAAGCCCGACCTCGGCCTGGTGGAGATCGACGGCTCGCGCGACAACAACGTCATCCTTGGCCCGGAATCGCCCGCGGTACGCCACAACTTCGGCGCGTTCCTCGATACCGGCCCCGCCGCCGGCAGCTTCCGGCTCAAGGCGCTGGCAGGCCTGTTCGATCACGACCAGATCGACAACACCACCGGCGGCATGCTGCTGTACGGCTCCGAGGACGGTAGACGCTGGCAGCAGCTCCGCGACAAGGCGGTGATCGATCAATCGCACCGCGGCCCGACGGTCAGCGACACCACCTCCGTGCCGACGTTCTGGTCGGTGGAGGAAGGATGCTACGTCGCCTACCTGCGCGACTGGCTCGGGCCGCCCAAGCGCCCCGGCCACGCCGGCTCCATCCGGTGGATCGCCCGAACCACCTCGCCGGACCTCCTCGCCTGGACCCCGCTTGTGAAGGTGCGCGCGGAACCGGTGGAGCACCTGTACACCAGCAACGTGCAGCCCTACTTCCGGGCGCCGCACGTGTCGATCGCCTTCCCGGCGCGCTTCCAGAAGGGGCGGCAGGTGGTGACCGCCGAGGAGTGCCGGAGGCTCGGCCTGACCCCGGACTACGTCGAGGATTGCTCGGACGCGGTGTTCATGAGCTCGCGCGGCGGGCTGGATTTCGACCGCACCTTTACGGAGAGCTTCATCCGCCCCGGCATCGGTCCCAACAACTGGATCACGCGTACCAACTATCCGGCGACCGGGCTGGTGCCGACCGGCCCGCACGAGATGTCGCTGTACCTGGTGCAGGACAACGCCCAGGCGACCGCGCACCTGCGCCGCTATTCCCTGCGCCTGGACGGCTTCGCCTCCGTGCGCGCGCCTTACGCGGGCGGGGAGATGCTCACCAGGCCGCTGACCTTCGCGGGGACGCGGCTGCTGCTCAACTACTCCACCTCGTCCGCCGGCAGCATTCGCGTCGAGCTGCAGGACGCCCGGGGCCGGCCTCTTCCAGGCTACACTCTGGGGGAGTCGCGCGAGTTGATCGGCAATCACATCGAGGGAGAGGCAAGCTGGGCCGGCGGAGCCGACGTGGGCGCCCTGGCCGGACGGACGGTGCGGTTGCGCCTGCTCATGCGGGACGCCGACCTGTTTGCGCTGCGCTTCCGGCAGGCCGGTACAACCGGCGCGAACTCTTAAGGAGGAAACGACCATGCACAACCAGAACGGCGATCTGATGATCTGCAGTTGGGGTGACACCCTGAACGCCGAGCGCCCGGAGCACGTGCTCGACTCGCCCGAGCGCATTCGCGACGCGCTGGTGAGCTGGAAGGAGACCTACGGCATCCTCGGGGTGCTGTGGCGCCAGGAACGCTGGCTCGCCAAGCTCGCCCGCATCACGGACCGCGCCCGCCGGAACGAGCCCCAGGTCTACGACGTGGTGCAGCAGGTGGACGACGCCGCGGCGGCCACCGAGGCGGCCCGCGACGCCGGCGTCAAGATCTACTGCTACGTCGACCTGTATGACGAAGGGCAGCCGCCGCACTCCGACGCGTACACCCACGGCGCGTTCCAGTGGGAGTCTGAGTTCTTTGCCAACCATCCGGAGTACTACGCCTGCGACCGCACCTGGGACAAGCGTCACTGGGGGGTGCCCGAGTACTCCTATCCGGAGGTGCGCGAGTACAAGTGCCGGGAGGAGCTGGCCTGGCTGGTCGACAGCTACCGCTGGGACGGGGTCTACATCTCGACGCGCGGCCACCGCATGAACGCCGATCACGGCGACCAGTACGGCTTCAACCTGCCGGTGGCGGAGGCATTCCGCGAGCGCTACGGCGTCGACATCCTGACCGAGAACTTCGACCTGGACGCGTGGCGGCGGCTGCGCGGCGAGGGCATCACCCAGTACCTGCGCGACGTCCGGGCGCTCTGCGACGAGCGCGGCCTGACGCTCGGCATCGGCGTGCCGCCCGGCGACCACTTCGGCCGGCCGGTCGGCAACATCCACCTGGACTGGCGTACCTGGATCTCGGAGAAGATCATCGACGGCATCAACATCGGCCACGCCAACGTGGTCGGCCAACACCTGCGCACCGGCTACGGCTACGTGCAGAGCTACTTCGACGGCGAATTCGGCCTGCAGCCGCTGCCGGAGATGCTGGGCGAGCACTACGGCCCGCTCTGCACCAAGCATGGCGTAGGGCTCTGGGCGAGCCTGATGATCCGCGAGCGGCTGGCGAAGATGTACGGCAGGAAGTATACGAACGAGTTGCTGCGCGCGATCCCTGGCGTCAACGGCCTGTCGTGGAGCTGGGCCAGCAAGGGCGACCGCATGCTGACGGTGGACCTCGACGAAGGGCCGATGCCGTCGCCGCTTGCGGCCGAGGGGGTCTGAGCGCGCCCGCGGATCAGGCGCTTACGAACTGAAAGGCGTACAGCTTCGCCGAGCGCATGCGGAGGTGCAGCGGCATCCGATTGCGGTTCCGCCGATCGGGTTGACTCAGTTGGGAGCTGGTAACGGTATCGTATACAATACCAGATGTGCGGCCGCTCATCGTGATCGATACCAACGTGTTTGTTTCAGCTCTGAAGTCGCGAAACGGGGCATCGTTCAAGCTCGTCAGCATGATCGGGACCGGCTGGTTTGACATCGCGGTCTCGGTTCCGCAGATACTCGAGTACGAGAGCGTAGCCAAGCGGCAGCCCGAAGCAGCCCGACTCCCCGGAGAGGGCATCGATGATGTGCTTGACTATGTGTGCAGCGTCGCGCTCCGTCAGAAGATCTTCTATCTGTGGCGGCCGTTTCTCAAGGATCCATCGGATGACATGCTGCTGGAGTTGGCCGTAGCCGCCCAAGCCCAGCACATCGTCACATTCAATATCCGTCATTTCGTCGGAGTCGCACGATTTGGCATCCTCGCGCAGACGCCGCGAGATTTCCTGCGCCACTTAGGAGCACCGGCATGAGCACCATTAGTCTTCGGATACCGGAGGCGCTTCACAGACATGCGAGGGACTTGGCAAAACAAGAAGGCATCTCGATGAATCAACTCATCACGACGGCGCTTGCGGAGAAGATGTCGGCGCTGGCAACGGAGGTGTATCTCGACGAACGCTCGAAACGAGGAAGCCGCGCGCGTTTCGAGCAAGCGCTGTCCCGCGTTGCCGACGCGGAACCTCGTCAGGAAGATCGACTGTAACGCCGGACCACCCTTCTGCCAGCCGGCGCGAGATGGATCGCCGCACGCCGGAAAACCGAGTTCGAAGCACCGGCGTCCGGAGTATCAGGCGCTCACGAACTGAAAGGCGTACAGCTTCGCCGAGCGCATGCGCACGCGCAGCCGGACCGGGCGACCGCGGAGCGTGCCGAGCTCGTCGCTTCCGCGCCAGCGCACGCGGGCGGCGACATCGTTGCAGGTCAGCCGGTCGCAGTCGGCGGCGCCGAAGCCGTCGATGGGCCGGCCTTCGCGGTCGCGCAGCTCGACCCGCGCCTCGCCCATGGCGGCCACGTCGATGTTGAGCTCCAGCCGGTCGCCGGAGAAGGTGAGCGGCGGGGTCAGCAGCGTTCCGCCGGTGTAGGCCGCGTCTGCCGACACGAAGCCGTCCAGGCGCTGCACGGCCACGCAGCTTCGGCCGCGGGCCCAGTTGGCTTGGTCGCGCCGCTCGTCGTCGCTCAGGCGGCGGTACTGGCCGTGCGTCCACGGCTCGCCGCCGTAGTGCTGGTAGAACTCGGCGCCACGCCGGATCAGGTAGGGGCTGCCGTGGATCCCGCCCGCGTCGAACTCCCCCTGGATGCCGCGGCCGATGTAGGGCCGGCGGTCGTAGCGCATCCAGTGGATGCCGTCGCGGCTGGCGCAGAACTGGCAGTCGTTGACGCCGTCGTTCCGGACGACCGGGCTTTCGGCCTCCGTGAAGTGGTGGTAGGTGAGCGGGAACATGAAGTAGGCGTCGGCCGCGTAGGGATAGGGGTAGACGCCGGCGTGGTAGATGTCGGACCCGGGCGGGTCGTCCTGGTCCGCGCACAGCACGGTGCGGATCTCGTCGTCCGGCCACGGCGCGGTGAGGTCGTCGGTCTCCAGGCGGCCGATCGCCCGGAGCGGCCTCGCCAGCGTGGGCTGCACCACCGGCGGATCGCTGTCGATCGGGTCGGCGAACGGGTAAG
Organism: Spirochaetaceae bacterium; assembly: GCA_028818385.1. Next base: position 15,982 of record JAPPNY010000133.1, on the reverse strand, counting down.
GGAGCTGGTTCTCCTCGTCGATCTGCACGCGCAGGTAGACGACGTAGCGGCCGATGCGCTCGTCCCACCACGCCTGCTTGGCGGTGTCCCAGCCGGGCGGCAGGTCGCTCACCGGCCGGTCGGGCAGGTCCCAGCGGATGCCGTCGGGCGAGGTGCCGACCTTGGTCTTCTCCGGGAAGCCCCGGATCATCTTGAAGCGCTCCTCCGGCCGGCCGTGCGGGTCATGGAAGGTGTAGGTGAGTTTCTCCTCGTCGATCAGGATGTTGTTGTCGCGGGAGCCTGAGTACTCGACCAGCCCCAGATCGGGCTTCTCCCAGGTCAGCCCGTCGCGCGACTCCGCGTAGCAGAGCCGCCAGCGGCCGCCGGCCCACTGGTCGCCGTCGCAGGCGGCGTACCACTTCTTGTAGCGCCGCGCCTCCGGGTCCCAGTCGATGCTGTACCAGCCGATGGTGAACGCCTCCCACGGCTTGTCGCGGGGAAAGAGGTCGGCGGTTTCCTTGCGCGGCGGGTTCACGCGCAGCGTCACCTGCTCGGCGGACTCGATGAAACGGTGGTCGATGAAGAGCTGCTTGTCGCCGCCGACGTGGATCGGTCCGTTGCCCATGGGTTCCTCCCGCGCGCTGATGAGCGGCGGTGGAAGTCGTATCATACGTGCGTCATGAAGGCGACGGCGCACCGCCTGTTCACTCCGGGGACGGGTGCGGCTCCGCCGGCGCTGACCGGTCGCGAGCGCGAACAGGCGGTGCTCGGACAGTGTCTGGCGGACCTGCTTGGCGGCGACGCTCCCCCGCACGACGTGGCGCTGATGGGGCCGCGCGGCAACGGCAAGACGGTGCTGCTCAACTGGTTCGAGGGCGCCTGCCGCGAAGCCGGCCGGATCGATGTCGCGCGCCTGTCGCCGAGCCGGACCCGGACCGGGCAGGCGCTGGCCGACGCGTTGTTGCCGGCGACGATCATCAGGAAGATCCTGCCCAGGAAGCTCGGCGTCGCGGGCGTCGGCCAGGCCGAGTGGCCGGCGCCGACTCCGTCGGTGCACGACCTGACCGAGCGGCTGACCTCGCGGTGCCGCAAGAGCCCCCTCGTCGTTCTGGTCGACGAAGCGCACACGCTCGATCGTGAGGTCGGCGAGCTGCTGCTGAACGTCAGCCAGGACGTGCGCGCCAACGCGCCGTTCCTTCTGGTGCTTGCCGGCACGCCGGGTCTGCCGGCGCACCTGAGCACCATGAACGCGTCCTTCTGGAGCCGCCTGGGCAAGGGGCGCCTGGGCATCGGCCTGCTCAGCGACGCCGCCACGCGCGCCGCCCTGGTCGAGCCGCTGGATGCGCACGGCGTGGCCATCGACGCGGGAGCCCTCGACGCGGTCGTGGAGCGCAGCCAGCGCTATCCGTACTTCATCCAACTCTGGGGCGAGGCGCTGTGGGACCGGCGCCTGGCCACGGGCGCAGCCCGGCTGACCGTCGCTCACGCCGACGCGGCGCGGCCCGAGGTGGCCACCAGGATCGCGGACTACTACCAGGACCGCTATCGGGAACTGGAGGCCCGCGGCCTGCTGTCCGCGGCGGTGGCGACGGCACGGCTGTTTGCGGCTGCCCCCACGGCGTCCGACCACGCGCTCGACGCCGCGCTCGCCACGACCGGCGCCGACGCCGCGGCTCGGCTGGCTGCGCGCGAGGAGCTGAACCTGTTGGGGTACATCTGGAGCCCGCCGGGCCAACTGTCGCCGGTCGTCTGGAGCGTCGGCATCCCGTCGCTGACGACCTACGTGCTCGACTGTGCTCCACCTGGTCACGGCGGCGTTCTACCGCCGGATTAGCAGCGTGCCGATGCGCTGATGGGCGGCGGTGGAAGTCGTATCATGGGCGGGCCATGAGAGCGATTCAAATCACGGAGCCGGGCCGGTTCCGTATCGTCGACACGCCGGAGCCCCAGGCGGGGCCGGGCGAGGTGCTGATCGCCGTGCAGGCCTGCGTGACGTGTCCGCACTGGGACACCACGCTGTTCCGCGGCGTCGACATCTTCGAGCGGCCGGGCCACCCCAAGTACCCGATCCCGGTGGGCTACCCCGGGCACGAGGTGTCGGGCCGGGTCGAGGCGGTAGGCGAGGGCGTCACTTCGCTGCAGATCGGGGACCGCGTGGCCACCCTGAAGGCGGGCGGCGAGAGCAACCCCGGGTTCTACAGCGAGCTCATCGCGCGGCCGGCGGACATGGTCGTCCGCATCCCGGACAACACCTCGTACGAGGCGGCGGCGTCGATGGAGATGGCCTTCCACATGTCCCCCTACGTGCACGCACTCGGCGACGTGGCCGGCAAGCGGGTGGGCATCGTCGGCCTGGGGCCGGCCGGCATCATCGCGCTGCAGATGGTGCGGGCCCAGGGCGCCGGGGCCGTGGTGGCGATCGACGTGGTGCCGGAGCGGCTGGAGCTTGCCGGCACGCTGGGCGCGGACCAGGTGGTGCGCGTCGAACCGGGCACGCCGCCGGTGGAGCTGGAGCGGGAGCCGCTGGAAGCCAGCATCGACTGCACCGGCGCGGCCGCGGGCATGCAGGTGGCGCTCGACCACACCGTCGACGGCCCGGTGTCGCCGTTCGGGGTGATCCACGGAGAGGCGATCTACACGACCCGCCACTGGCGCAACCGCACGGGCATCGCCTCGCGAGTGGCGCCGGAGGCGCCTGACGCTTCCTACGTGACCGGGCTGTGGGCCGCGAAGGAGCTCAACACCGAGGTGCTGATCGGCGCCCGCCTGCCCTTCGAGCGCTACGACGAGGGCGTGCAGCTCCTGCTCGCCAAGCAGGCGCTGAAGGTGTGCTACCTGCCGCAGGGCACCTGAGGCGGCCGGTCCGGATCAGCGGAACTGGAAGGCGTAGAGCTTGGCCGAACGCATGTCGAAGTGCAGGCGAATCCGCCGGCCGGCGTGGCTGCCGAGAGAGGGGGAGCCGTCCCAGCTCACGGCGTGGCGCACGTCGTTGACCATCACGCGGCGGCAGCCTGACAGCTCGAACCCGGGGAGCGGGCGGCCGGCCTCGTCCCGGACCTCGACCTGCGCCTGTCCCATGGCGGCGACGTCGATGTTCAGCTCCAGCCTCTCGCCGGCGAAGCGGAGCGGCGGCGTGGTGAGCGTGCCGCCGGTGTAGGCGGCGTCGGCCGACACGAAGCCATCCAGGCGCTGCTCCACCAGGCCAAGACCGTTGCCGTAGCCGCGCCCGTGCCGCTCCTCGTCGCCGAGGGTGCGAAAGCCGCCGTGCGTCCAGGGGCTGCCGGTGTACATCTGCAAGAACCGGTCGCCGCGGCGCAGATGGGCGGGCGATGCGTGAATGGTGCCGCCGTCGAAGGTGCCGGGCAGGCCGCGGCCGACGTAGGGCCGCCGGTCGTAGCGCATCCAGTGGATGCTGTCGCGGCTGGCGGCGAACTGCGCATCGTTCAGCCCGTCGTTGCGCACCGTGGTCTCGCCCTCGCCGAAGTGCTGGTAGGTCATCGGGAACATGAAGTAGGCGTCCTCGGCCTCGGCGTAAGGCAGCACGTCGTGGTGGTAGATGTCGGAGTCGGGCGGGTCGTGCTCGTCTGCGGCCAGCACCGTGCGGATGTTCTCTTCCGGCCACGGCGCGGTCAGGTCGTCCACCTCGATGCGGCCGATCGAGCGCCCGGGGCGCAGGAGGCGGGGCGCGATCACGGGCGGGTCGCTGTCGACCGGGTCGACGAACGGAAACATCGGCGCGCCGTCGTCGGCGACCATCAGCTTCAGCCAGGCGACGTAGCGGCCGATGCGGGCATCCCAGTACACCTGCTTGGGCGTGTCCGGCTTCAGGGTGCACACCAGCCGGTCCGGCAGGTCCCAGGTGAGCCCGTCCGCGGAGGTGCCGATGCGTATGCCCTGGCCCAGCACCTGCTCGACCAGCTTGTAGCGGCCGGCCTTCCCGCCGTTGGGATCGATGAAGACGTCGGCGAGCTTGCAGTCGGCCAGCACGATGTTGTTGCGCTTCGACCCGCCGTACTCGACCAGCCCCAGCTCCGGCTTCTCCCACGTGCGCCCGTCCGCGGACGTCGCGTAGCACAGGTGCCACCGGCCGCCGGACCACTGGTCGGAGTCGGAGGCGGCGTACCAGAGCTTGAACAGGCCGTCGTCCTCCAGGACGCAGCTCCAGCCGATGGAGAACGCTTCCCACGGATGCTCGGAGGTCAGCACCGGTCCGGGCAGCTTGACCGGCGGGTTGACGGTCAGCTCGACATCCCGGGCCGCGTCGATGAAGCGACGGTCGATGAAGAGCTGCTTGCGATTGCCGACATCCAGCATGGTCTGCCTCCTATCGATCGGGTGGGTTGAAGATCGTGGCCGCGATGTGGGTCTGCGGCCGCTCGGTCGTGCACCAGAAGTAGGTGGTCACCAGCCGGCCGTCGCTGCGCTGGAACAGCCTGGGGTAGCCCAGGTCGGGGAAGCCGTTGGCCGACCGGAAGTCGTCGCGGAGCACGTGCGGAGCGCTCCAGCGCGCCCCGCCGTCGGGGCTGTAGCGGGCCTGCATCTGCCGGTCGGTGCGGTTGCCGTAGACGGCGCACAGCCGGCCGTCGCTCATGCGGACCAGGGCCGGCGGGTTGCCGTTCCACTCGTTCGCAACCTCGGTGCGGGTGATCTCCGACAGGAACGACCAGGTGGCGCCGTCGTCTTCGGAAGCGAAGCAGTCGATCCAGTTGTGCTTCTCCGACTTGCGGCGCACCGCCACGAGCAGGCGGGTGGCGGACAGGCGCACCGCGGCCGGCATCGCCGCCCGGTAGGGGTCCTCCCACGGCACCGCCCAGGCGACGAAGCGGAAGCTGAGGCCGCCGTCGTCGGTGCGCGCCAGGAAGGTCTTCTCCTGCAGCGAGATACCCAGCTCGTGCGGCTCCTTGCGGCGCCGCACCGTCAGGAACAGCGACAGCTCGCGCGGGCCGTCGACGATGTAGGCGGTGCGCGCCGTGAACTCCTTGACGGCGAGCTCGGGGTGGTCGAGCAGGCCCGTGAACGCGTGCGGCCCATGCCAGGATGCGCCCCGGTCTTCCGAGTGGGACCAGCGTGCCGCGCGGTTGCCGTGGTAGCCGGCGCCCTCGGCGCGGAGCACGAACCCCTGGCCCGAGAAGTCGAGCCCGCTCGTGAGCGGCTGCGCCTCCGCCGGGTTCAGGTTCCCCGCGAAGCCGGCCGGCTGCCAGGTCGTCCACGACGCGCCGCCGTCGGTGCTGCGCGCCAGGTGCGACTCGAACGGCTGGTCGTACGTGCACTGATGGCCCTTCTCGGCCTGCAGGAACGTGCCGCGCGTGAAGCCGATCAGCAGCTCGTCGCCCCACTGCCACGTGGGGCCGTTGCCGCCGTTGTTGGCGGGCGTCGCCGCCCAGAACCCCGGGTCGTGGTAGACGACGGCATGCTCTGTCATGGGGGATTCTCCTCAATAGAACCGGCGCCCGAACGGTGAGTACTCGGGGGGCGGCCGGCGGAAGTGCGGCCGCGCGTCGGCAGCGGCCAGGTCGTCGCCGTCGAGCATCGCCTCGTCGCCGTGCCGGCGGCACCAGTCGATCAGCCAGGAGCGCAGCGAGCGCCGCCGGGACGCGGCCGGCTCGGACGCCGATCCGGACAGGTCGCACAGCTCGTGCGGGTCGGCGTCCAGGTCGAAGAGCTCCTCGACCGCGCCGTCCTGGTGGTAGATGTACTTCCAGCGCCGGTCGCGCACCATGTATTGCTGCCGGGGAGCGTCGTGGCACTGGGCGACCAGCGCCTCCCGCACCGGCCCGCCGCCGCGCAGCATCGCCGACAGGTCGACGCCGTCGATCCCCGCCGGGACCGGCTCGCCGGCCGCCGCCAGCAGAGTCGGCATCAGGTCGTGCAGCCCGATCAGCCCCTCCTCGCGGCGGCCCTCCGGCAGCGTCCCCGGCTGGCTGGCGATCAGCGGCACGCGCGCCGAGCCCTCATAGAAGGTCTCCTTGAAGTAGTGCCCGAAGTCCCCGAGCATCTCGCCGTGGTCGGCGGTGAACACCACCAGCGTGTCCTCGCGCAGGCCGCGCTGCTCCAGGAAGTCCAGCAGCCGGCCGACCTGCAGGTCCTGGAAGGTGACCAGCCCGTAGTAGTGCGCCTTGATCGTCCGCCTCGCCTCCGGGGAGAGCTTGTTCCACTCGTACTCCGCCGGCCGGCTGGCCAGCGCCGTCAGGCCGCGCTCGGCCAGCAGCTCGACGCTGCCGGTCGGATCGGGCATCTGCCGCGGGTCGTAGCGCGCGTCGTACGGCCGCGGCGGATCGAAGGCGCTGTGCGGCTTGGGGAACGAGGCGAACAGGAAGAACGGCCGGCCGCGGTGCTCCTGCAGGTGCCGGTCCAGGTGATGGATGGCTCGCGTGGCGACCCAGGCGTCCACGTAGTGCTCGCTCGGCATCTGGCTGGCCGACGCGAACACGTCGTTGTTGCCCAGGCCGTTGGCGCGCGAGTAGCCGCCCCAGCCGACCTCGTGCAGGTAGTCGAGGTAGTCCTCCAGGCCGCGCAGCCGTCCCTCGGGATCCCACTTGCCCAGCGCCCGGCCCGATTCGGCCACCTCCGCCACCTGGAAGCCGTGCGTGACGCGCGGCTCCCCGGGCGGCGCGTACGGCAGGTAGTGCAGCTTGCCGGTGGCGTAGGTGCGGTAGCCGGCCGCGGCCAGCTCGGCCGGCAGCAGCGGGAAGCCGGGGAGGATGGCGCCCTCGTTGTTCTTGGTGCCCGTGCAGCGGTGCGGGTAGCAGCCGGTGGCCAGCGCCGCCCGCGCCGGGACGCAGATCGGCGCCGGCGTGTAGCAGGCGGTGCAGTTGACGCCGGTGCGCGCCAGGCGGTCCAGGTTGGGCGTTTCGATCACGGGGTTGCCGTTGCAAGCCAGCGCGTCGGCGCGGAGCTGGTCGGCCATGATCAGCAGGATGTTCGTGGGCATGGATGCGGTTCCGGTGGACAGCCTATCCCTTGAGCGACCCCAGTGTGAGCCCCTTGATGAAGAAGCGCTGCAGGAACGGATAGGCGAGGGTGATCGGCAGCACGGCCACCACCATCGTCGCCAGCTTGATGCCGTCGGGGTTCTGCATCTGGTACGCCTCGGGGTCGCGCAGGAAGTCCTCGACTTCTCCCCCCTTGACCACCCGGACCAGCAGCGCGGGAAGTGTCATCAGCCCCGGCGAGTTGGTGAAGTACACGGAGTCGAACCAGGAGTTCCACTGCGCGACCCCCTCGAACAGGGAGATGGTGGCCAGGATGGGCAACGCCAGCGGCAGGTAGATTCGCACGAAGATCCTGAAGTAGCCGGCGCCGTCCATCTTGGCGGACTCCTCCAGCGAGTCCGGGATGTCGTCGAAGCCGGACATGAAGATGACCAGGTAGAAGAAGGCGAAGAGCTGCGGAATGATGAACACCAGGAAGCTGTCCAGCAGCCCCAGGCGCCGGTAGTTGAGGTAGGTCGGGATCAGGCCGCCCTGGAAGAACACGGGAATCAGCAGGATCGCCAGGTAGAGCTTCCGGAACGTCAGGCGTTTCTTGCGCAGGGCGAAGCCGGCCATGGCGCAGTTGCAGGTGACCAGCACGACCCCGACCAGGGTGCGGGCGACGGTCACGGAGAAGGCGCCGGCCAGGTTGGGGTCCCGGAACACGACGCGGTAGTTGGTCAGCGTCCAGCGGGTCGGCCAGAGGAATGCCGGGCCGAACGGCAGGTTCGCGTTCAGCGAGTTGATCACGGTATAGAAGAACGGATAGAGGACGGCAAGGCAGAACGCGGTGAGCGCCGCGTAGATCGCCACGTCGCCCGCGCGGTCGCTGCGGGCGCCCCGAACGCCCGAGCGTGCGTGGCCGGCCATCAGAACAGCGACTTCTCGGTCAGCCGCTTGCTGAGATAGTTGGCGGCCAGCAGCAGTCCCAGGTTGAGCACGGACTTGAACAGGTTGACGGCGGTCGCGAACGAAAAGCGCAGGTTCTCCAGGCCGATCCGCAGCACGTAGGTGTCCAGGATGTCGGAGACGCCGCGGTTGCTCACGTTGCCCAGCACGTACACCTGGTCGAAGGTGTCTCCGTACCCGGACATGATCTTGCCGCTGTGCAGGATGAACAGAATCATGAAGATCCCCGTCAGGTGCGGCCAGGTGATCCACCTGATCTTCGCCCGGCGCCCGGCCCCGTCGATCTCGGCGGCCTCGAACAGGTTGGGGTCGATGGTGGCGATCACCGCCAGATAGAGGATCGACGCCCAGCCGACCTCCTTCCAGAGATGAGAAAGGACGATCAGGGGCCAGAAGTACAGATCGGTGGAGATGAAGTCGATCGGTGCGTCGACGATCCCGGCGCCCAGCAGGAGCTTGTTGAGCAGCCCGCGCGACGGGTTCAGCAGGTCGTAGATGATCCCGCCGATCACGACCCAGGAGATGAAGTGGGGGAGGTAGGAGATGGTCTGGCTGATGCGCTTGAACGCCATGACCCGGATCTCGTTCAGCAGGATCGCCAGGATCATCGGCGGCAGCGACAGGAACGTCAGCTTGAGCAGCGCGATGGCCACCGTGTTGCGCAGCACACGGAACGCGTTGGGGGCGCGGAAGAAGTCGATGAAGTGCTCGAACCCGCCGTGTGATGCCCAGGGGCTGGCCAGGATGCCCTGAAAGATGTCGTAGCGCTTGAAGGCGATGACCAGCCCGTACATCGCCAGGTAGTGGATGACGGCGGCCACCGCGACCGACGGCAGCACCATCAGGTGCAGGCTGCGCTCCCGCGCCAGCCGCTCGCGCAACGAAGGCAGGCCGCTGCCCGCGCGAAGGCCGCCGGCGCGCACGCGGGTGTCCGCCAGCGGCCGGTAGGCGGGTGCGCTCACCGGCCGCTGTCCAAGCTATCCGTCGATGTCTGCGACGCGCTCAACCTCTCAGCGCCCCAAAACCGTCGCCTTCGGCTCCGCTTTTGGCCCATCCCTTCCTCTACTATAGGAGTCTGACGGATCGGCCGCTTGCGCGGCCAACCCGACAGATTCCTATAGGTCCGAGCTGTACCGTTCCTGCACCGCCAGCTTGCCGGAGAACAGCTCGGTCCAGTAGGCGTTCAGCACGCCGAGCCCCAGGTCGTGCATCGACTCGACCATCGCCGCGTGGCGCGATGCGACCTGATCGGGCGGCCTGGTGATCACCTCCATGACCTCCGTGGCATAGAAGTCCTTGATCACCGAGAAGGCCTTCACTTCCTCGGAGTTGGACGGGAAGTTCTCCGCTCCGCGGTAAAACGAGAGGTCCTCGTAGGTGGCGTTGGTCGTCGCCAGGATGTCCTGCAGCTCCGGGGATGCGTTGGTGAACGTGCGCACCCCGCTCCAGTATGCGTCCCGCCAGATGTTGTAGGCGAAGATGCCGAAGTCGGCGGCGTTGGTAGCCGCGTCGATCGATGCCTGCGCCGGCTGCGTATAGCGCGGGATGCCGTCCTCCATCGTGTGCCCGTGGCCCTCGATGCCGAAGGCGATCATCCGTTGAATGTCGTCCTGATAGAGATAGTCGATGAAGCGGATCGCCCGGTCGGGATGTTTCGACGATGTCGATATCATCATGCCGCTGCCGCCGGTCCCTCCGCCCAGCGCGTCGGTCGTGTAGCGCATCGTGGCCGGGTCGACCGTGAAGTGCGGCAGCATGACGTAGCTCCGGTCCGGATGGACCTCCTGCATCTTGGTCGTCCAGCGCGGCATGTTGTCCGCGTCCTGCGAGAGCTCGGAGAACACCTGCCCGGTGAAGCCCTTGGCCTTCAGGGCGCTCTTGGCGTCGGTGAACTCGGTGGGGTCGAGCAGTCCCTCGGTGTAGAGCGTGTTGGCGAAGGTCAGGAGCGCGACGAAGTTCGGATGCTCCCAGTACTTGACCCAGGTGCCGTCGAGGTCGAAGTAGCGCTGGCTCAGTCCGGCGATCGGCAGGGCGGACTGCACGAGTTGTGGATCGCCGTCGCGGCTCGGGCTGGCGTTGCGCGAAGACTGCACCGGGATGAGATCCGGATGCGCCGCCTTGACCGTGCGGAGCAGGTCCACGTAGTCGCTGGTGCTACCCACCTTGGGCTTGCCGGCATCGTCGAGGATCACGTCCTGGGCGGTCGTCCCCTGATAGGCGCGGATCGCGTACGGGCTGTCGAAGTAGTCCTGCGACAGGTGCTGGAACGGCACCATGAAGAGGTCCATCGAATCGAACAGGGTGCGGAAGTGCACGATGACGTGCTTGTTGCGCTCCCACAGGTAGTCCCAGACGCCGGGAGCGTGGCTTTCCGACAGTTCCCTGATGTTCCAGGCGAGCCCGTTGTCGGCGAGCTGGCGGATCTGCGGCAGCTCCTGGCTGAGGTGGATGAGGTCGGGCAGGTCGCCGGAGGCGATCAGGACGTTGAGCTTGGCCTGCGAGTCGTCCGGGGCGATGACCCATTCCAGGTCGATGCCGGTGTCCTCCTGCCAGCGCACGCTCACCGGGTCGATGCCCCAGAACGTGGTCAGGCGTAGCTGGGTGGGCGAGTCGACGTAGACCGAGAGGGTCACGGGACTGGTGTCGGTCTCCCAGCTGTTCGCGGCCAACTCGGCGGCGGCCGCCGTCTGCGGCGTCTCCGCCGAGGGATTGGCCAGCGCCGCGGTCGGCAGGGCGAGGGCGGCGACGACGGCCACCACGACGTACGGGAAGGAGCGGATACGCATGCGTTTACCTCCTGAACCGGACAGTGGATGACCCTATCCGCCATCCGTACGGCCGGCAAGCGCGGCGGCGATTCACTCCATCGGCCAGCGAAAGCGGCGCAGGCCGGCCAGGAAGTGTCGGGGACCCGACTCGTACGTGCCGATCACGTCAGGGCCGCGCGGGTCGGCGCTCCGGGCGGCGAGCCAGCGCAGGAACACGCCGAAGACGTCGCCCTCCAGCCACGCCCCCTCCGGGTCCGGCGGGGCGCCGCGATAGGGGTAGAAGTGGCCGCCGGCCGAGAACGGCCACACCGCCTGCTCGACGGCGATCCGGCCCCAGCGGACGAGCGCCTCTCGCAGCACGGCATGCGCACGCCCGTAGAAATCCGCCGCCTCTGCCCATGCGCCGTGGATCAGGTAGAGCTCCTCTCCTCGGTAGAGCAGCTCGAGGCCGTGCAGGAACCGTCGCTCGACCCGAAACCACTCGGCCAGCGCGGAGATCCGCTGGCGGTCGATGTCCCGAGCGCCCGCGCCCAGCAGCTCCTCCAGCTCGCCGACGTTCTGACCGAGCCAAGCCAGGGCGTCCGCCAGGTCTCGCTGGAAGCGCGGATACTCCTGGTAGTTGTAGACGAACTCGCGGTGCATGAAGGCGGGGTTGGCCAGGAACTTGTGGGTGAGCTTGTCGTTCAGGAGCAGCATGTCGAATCCGAACGGGTAGAGGAATCCGGCGTCGCCGCCCACCCCGTCCGCCTTGGCCGCGTATCCCTGGTAGTCCCGGTAGGTCGGATCGCCGGCCACGTGGACCTGCGGACCCAGGCGGTAGATCCGCCCGGCCCGCTGCAGGCAACGGCCGGCCACGTCGCGCGCTCCGGCGCCGAAGTTCCGCTCCAGCCAGCGCTCCTTGAGGAGCTCCACGTCGTCCCGGAACGGATTCCAGAGCAGCCTCCAGTGCAGGTCGAGGTTGATCCCGAAGCCGATGTTGTCCTCCATGGCGTCGTAGTCGCCGAACCGCTCGCCCGGCAGCCAGCCGCCGTGCAGGACGACGCCGTGCACGCCCGCCCGTCCCCAGTCGCGGTAGAAGCGGGCGACGCGGTCCACCATGTCGTTGGGAAAGCAGCCGGAGCGCGGATGCAGCTCCACCAGTTGGCACATCTTGGGAACCACCCGCCGGCCGCGGCCGGTCCAGAGGGTGATCTGCGGGTTGGGATCCTCGCGCAGGTTGGTGTCGGTCGACACCGTGTAGGGCATGAAGATCACGTCCGGCGGGGTCTGGCGATCGACGTACTCGGCCGCCAGCGGCGACTTGATCGGCTGAAAGTCCCAGACGTTGCGCACCACCTCGGCGTCCGGCCGGACGCGCTTCACGGCGTCGTAGACCAGATCGAAGGCCCAGGTGTGGAAAAACCGCACGGCGGAGCTGCCGCGCTCGGCGCGCGGCCCGCCGATGCGGAAGCCGGCCGGCAGATCCGCTTCGTAGCGCCGCAGGGCGGCCGTGCAGCGTTCGCACCCGCACGGCGATCCGAAGCCGCCCTCCGCGGAGGTGTACACGACGACCCCGGAGAGCTCCGGGAACAGCTCGAAGGTGCGCTCGTACGTCAGGCGCACGATCTGCTGCATCCGTTCGGAGGACAGACAGAGCGAGATCTCCTTGCTGGCGTCGATCGCGCCCGTCACCACTTCACAGGCGTAATGCGTGCGCGCCAGCGTCAGGATCGGGAAGCCCCATTCGTAGCGGCTGAGGAACACCCGCACGCCCAGCCCGCGAAGCTCGGCCAGGCGGCGGCGATACGCGTCCACCTGCCGTTCGATCTCGGCCGGCGGTTGCTGCAGGTGCGGGAATCGGCCGCGGTAGCCGCGTTGCTCCCACCACTGCAACTCCGGCCAGTCGTCCGGCGTGACGCCGGCGAGCTCGCCCATCACCTGCAGGCCGGCGTGGATGCCGGCGAAGTCGGTGCCCACCGGCATCCAGGTGGGCAGGTAGATGGCATTCAGTCGCCGTGAAGCGACGTAGTCGTCGTGGAGCGGCGGCACCATCTTGAATGCACGCAGGGCGAAGTGCGGGCCGTCGCGCTCGTCCAGCCCCTCCAGCGCCTGGAGGTCGGAGGTGCCGGCCTCGCCGATGCGGGCGGCCAGCTCGTCCGCGCCGTAGAGCACGCCCAGCGTTCCGCTGCCGGCCACGGCCAAGAGCCGCCTGCCGCCTTCCGCCAGCAGGCGCAGGTGGAACCCCTCCTCGGGGGTAGACGGGCGCACCGGCGACACGTCGACGGCGCCGCTCCGCGCCAGTTCGGCGATCCACGGGTTGCTGGCCGGGGTGCCGGCGACGACCACGTCCCCCTTCGGGCGGTCTCCGGTGGCAACGCCGCTGGCTGCTCCCGCGGCGGCGAGCGCCGCGCCGATCAACTCTGCGGCGCTACGGTCCGCACGCGTGGCGCGCGGACCCAGGTGGATGGTCCAGTTCGTCAGGGCTCGCTGCCGCTCACGGGCTGCCGGCCGCGGCCAGTTCGCCCCGGCGTCCGTCGTGGCCGGCGTCCACCAGGGCCGAGGTGAACATGCCTCGATTGGCGAATAGGGCGGAGGTGCCGCCGGTGTGCAGGAATACCACCGTCTGACCGGCGTGCAACTCGCCGCCGCGGATCAAGCCGATCAACCCAGCCATCGCCTTGCCGGTGTACACCGGGTCCAGGACGATTCCCTGCGTCCGCGCCACCATCGTGACCGCTTCCAGCATCTCGGCGGACGGCAGGGAGTAGCCGGGGCCGAGCCACTCGTCCCGGCAGGTCACCCGATCCGCCGCGGCCGCGGCGTCGACGCCCAGGAAGGCCAGGATCGCCTCTGTGAGCTCGGTGACGTGCGGCTCCTGTTCGGCCCGCGACCGGCTCACGTTGATGCCGGTGACCTCGACGCCGGAGCCGGCGGCGAGCAGCCCTGCCACCAGGCCGGCATGGGTCCCGCCGCTGCCGGACGCACAGACGATCCGGTCGGCGGTCACTCCCATCTCCTCGCACTGGTCCAGCAGCTCCACGGCGCACGACGCGTAGCCGCACCCGCCCAGCGGATTGGAGGCTCCGCCAGGTATCACGTACGGCGTGCGGCCCTCCGCGCGGGCGGCAGCCTCCGCCCGCCGCAAGCCGTCCGCCGAGCCGCCGCGTTCGACGACGTCGATGCCTTCCGCTCCCAGCAGGCGGTACAGGAAGTTGTTGCCGCTCGCCTCCGGGTTGTAGGTCCCCGGGACCCGCTCCTCCAGCACCAGGCGGCATGCAAGGCCCTCCCGGTTGGCTGCCGCCAGGGTCAGCAGGCAGTGGTTGGACTGGATGGCGCCGGTGGTGATCAGGGTATCGACGCCCTGCGCCAGGGCGTCCGCCACCACGTACGTCAGCTTGCGCACCTTGTTGCCGCCCAGCGCCAGCGGCAGCGTGTCGTCGCGCTTGATCAGCAGGTCCGGGCCGCCGAGCAGCTCCGAGAGCCGTTCCATCCGCTGTAGCGGCGACGGGCCGGGAAGATAGGGCCGCTGCGGCAGGTCGTTCAGGCGCTCGACTCCGAAGTTGCTCATCGTTGTCGAAGTATAGCCGACCGGCAGATTCGGATCGGGGAGACTCCGGTGAAGTCTCGACCTGCCTTGACATCGAGTGACTACGGGGATGAGCTGAGGACGGAGTCGTCGTGAGCCAGATTACCGTGTTGTTGCCGGACGCCCTCGCCGGAGCGCTGGACGCTGCCGTCAGGGAGCTCAGCAGAAGCCGCGCCGATCTCGTCCGGGAGGCGATCGAACGATTTCTGGAGGACATCGACGATCTCAGCGTGGCCCTGGAACGGTTGCGTGATCCGAGCGATCCGGTCCTGGGCTGGGATGACGTCAGACGTGACGTAGTCGGATTGGATGCAGGGTGAACGTCGTTTGCATCGTTTCTGACCAGCACAACGCGGAGTTCGCCGGCTGCTACGGAGGCCGGACCCGGACTCCGAACCTGGACCGGCTGGCGGAGGAGGGGACCCGGTTCGACGCCTGCTGGTGCACGTATCCGATCTGCGCGCCGTCGCGGGCGAGCTGGTTCGCGGGCCGCTACGCTCACGAGATCGGCTGCTGGGACAACGCGACCCCATACGACGGCGGCCGGTCGGACTGGGGCACGTACCTGCGGGACTGCGGCGTGCTGCACGCGGTGACCGGCAAGCTGGACTTCACCGAACGCGGCACCGCCTCGGTCGAGCGGCCGATGACCGTCAAGGTCCGGCGGAACTGGGACGTGACCGGCCTGTTTCGCGACAGTCCGCCGGTGACCCGTCCCGGCTCGGTCGAGCAGTTCTGGCAGGTGGAGCCTGCCGACGCGCCGGGCGCACCGCACGGCACCGAGGAACGGATCACGGGGGAGGCGGTGCACTTCCTGGAGTCCGGCCGTTCGGCAGACCGTCCGTGGGTGCTGGCCGTGCACTACTACAAGCCGCATCCGCCGTGGCGGCCCGACCCCGAGCGCTTCCGGCACCACCTGGAACGGGCCACGCCTCTGGCGCCCAAGTATCTGCAGCCGTTCGAGGACCTCTCCGAAGCCGAACGGGTGCGCAGCCGGTGGACGGCCGGCTATGCCGGCGATCCGGATGCGATCGCGCGGGCGCACTGCGCGTACCACGCGGAGATCGAGGAAGTGGACCGCCACGTCGGCCGCGTGCTCGATGCCGTGCACGCCAACGGCCTGGCCGGCGACACGCTGATCATCTACACCTCCGACCACGGCGAGCAGGCGCGCGCGCACGGCGCGTGGGGGAAGATCTCGATGTACGAGGACAGCCTGCGGGTGCCCCTGTTGATCCGCGGGCCGGGCGTGGCTGCCGGGCGCGTCTGCCGGCAGCCCGTCTCGCTGCTCGACCTGTACCCGACGATCGGCCAGGCGGTGGGCGTGCGCCTGCCCGGCTTCGCGCGCGGGGCGTCATGGCTCGCCCTGACCGGCGGCCGCAACGACGCCACGTCGCGGCCGGATCACGCGATCGCGGAGTGTCACATGTTTCCCCGCGCCGCATCCTTCGCGGTTCGCCAGGGTGACTGGAAGCTCATCGAGACCCTGGGATCCGCGCCGCTTCTGTTCAATCTCGCTGAGGATCCGGGCGAGATGAACGACCTGGCCGGCGCTGGCGGTGTTGCCGCGGATGCGCTCGACCGCATGCGGCAGAGACTCCATGACCTCTGCGACCCGCACGCCGTGGACCGGCGTTCTCGCCGGGACCAGCGGGCGCGCATCGAGCAACTCGCCGCGAGCGGCCGGTTGCAACAGGAACTGGCAAAGCGCGGCTTCCTGCCGTCCACCTCTCGCCTGATCCCGGCATATTCGCGCAGGAGTGGAGAAAAAGTAGGCGCGTCCGCCGATT
>JAPPNY010000198.1:79614-115674 GCA_028818385.1 Spirochaetaceae bacterium | reverse complement strand
GCTCCCCGCTGGCTCCTTCTCTCAAACCGGGGATTGCCGGACAGGAACGAGCTCGGGCGTCGGCCCGCGGGACTCGCTGGTGAACGTTCGCTATGTCCGACTCTTCGCGGAGCTGCACTTCTACCGCAACGGCGCCCACATACCCTACCGGAGCTACGTATACGATACGTGGTGGTGTGGCCCAGACCTTGCCGACGACACTTCGTGTGTGTATTACCGGCGGTCGGACGGAGTGGTAGACCGGCTGTTCGTGAAATCACCGGATCGTCCGTTCTACCTTGAGAGGGACGACGAAGACCTCGATCTGGCTAGGTTGGTGATCACGTTCGAGCCGAGCGGCGTATAGGGAAGTGGCGGCCGGCGAAGTCCTCATCCAGCGCCAGGTTGGCGACCCTCTGTGGAGCGCAGGACCGCGTGAGCCTGCTGCGGCACGTCGACGATCACGAAGTACGACCGTGGGTACAGGTAGTCCTCACCGGACTCGTCGATGACGCGCAGGTACCCTTCATGGGCTGCCTCTTCGTCAGGAACGATCCGATACAGCTTCCGTATCTCCAAATCGTCACAATCTCTGTTGTCGATACACAACGCGTACTGCTCTTCCATGCTATCAGTCCAGGAATCTCTTGATCTTCATCTTCACCCTGCCGACTCCATGTGCTTCGTACCAATGCAGCTCGGCTCTGCGGATGTTGCCGCTGGAAAGCCGAACGTCGGCAACGCCCTTCAGCTTGCGCCAGCGGCCCGTACCGAATTGCTTTCGGATCCTCATGATCTCTCGGATCCTTCCGCCTATCGCGATTGTCTCGACACTCCCAATGGTGTCAACGATTTCGAAATGCACCGCCGGTACAGTGTACCATACCCATGGTGCAGAGATCGGTCAATGAGCCGCAGACCTGTTTTGGCTTGCCAGTGTTGACATGCTGCGCGGGGTGAGAAGCCGCTCGTAAGCAGCATCCACGCGATCCTCGCTGCACTGCCCCCTGCGGCGCGGTCGCATGGGGTATGATTCGCACTCACCACGAGTGGGAGACGTAGCATGGCCGAAGCGATCACGTGGGACCAGTACATCAAGCTCGCGCGGCGATACCTCGCCACTGGGAAGCTCGACGACGTCGAACTGAGTCGAAAGCGATCGATCGAAACGGAGCTCAAGGGAGATCGCAAGCGGGCGCTCGATCACCGTGGGCCGGTTTCGATCACCGCCCGAACCGCGGACCTGAACTGGCTCGACTATTGGCCGAGCATGCACGCGGTCCGCGAGTGGCTGAAAACCGGGCACGGGGCGGAGGCGGTGCGTGCGCTGTGGGCGCGCGATGACCGAGCGAAAGGACAAGTTCCACCTGAAGATGAAGTGATCGCGCGGATTCGGGCGTTCTCGAGCAGGCTGCCCGCCGACGTGATCAGCGGGGCCGGAGGCCGGCTGCGGACGATCTCCGTGCTGCTCATGGCTCTCGACGCCGAGCGGTATCCGCCGTTCAAGAAGACGGAGTTGAACAGCGCGTACTCGCGCGTCGGATACTCCAAGCCTTCACGCGATGCGGATGAGGGAGCGCAATACGAGCACGCGTTGGGATTCTTCGATCAAGTTATCAATGAGTCGGCGGCACGGAGATTGGACCGGCCCGGAAACCGCTTGGAAGCGCAGTCGGTCGTCTGGGGAATCGAGCATGATTTGCCGGAAGAAAAGACCGCGGAGGTTATGGCCGCGGACGACGCGCCTGATCCTGAGCGTCCGGCGTACGATCTGCAGGTACTCGCCGAGGACTTGCTTTTTGACATCGCCTGGCTGCGGACGATCAAGTATCTGCTCGACGACAAGCGTCAGGTCATCTTTCAGGGGCCGCCCGGCACGGGCAAGACCTACGTCGCGCGGAAGCTGGCGGCGTGCCTCGCCGGGTCGCCGGAACGAGTCCGTCTCGTCCAGTTCCACCCGTCGTACGCCTACGAGGACTTCGTCGAGGGCTTCCGTCCCTCGCTGCAACAAGGTCAGCCTGGCTTCACGCTCAAGAGCGGGCCGCTGCTCGAAGCGGCGGAGCAGGCGCGAGACGAGCCGGACGTCGACCACTTCCTGGTCATCGACGAGATCAACCGAGGCAACCTCGCAAAGGTGTTCGGCGAGCTTTACTTCCTTCTGGAGGACCGCGATGAGAAAATACGCCTCCAGTATTCCGAAGAGCCGTTCGAACTGCCCAAGAACCTGTTCGTCATCGGTACGATGAACACGGCCGACCGGTCGATCGCGCTGGTGGACTTGGCGCTCCGCCGGCGGTTCCACTTCGTGGAGTTCCATCCTGACCGACCGCCGGTTCAGGGGTTGCTCGCACGGTGGTTGACGAAGAAGGCTCCCCATATGACATGGATCGCCGAAGTGGTCGACCTCGCGAACCGGAAGATCATGGACGACCGGCAGGCAGCCGTCGGGCCGAGTTACTTCATGAAGGATGACCTCGATGAGGAGGCGATACGACTGATCTGGGAGCACAACGTGCTCCCGTACCTTGAAGAGCGCTTCTACGGGGAGCGCGCCCGCCTCGCGGAATTTGCGCTGGACGCGCTCCGCCACGCAGCGAAAGAGGCAGCCGGCGAGAACGATGCGACCGATTGATCTGCGGGAGTATCAGCCAAGCGGGCCGTGGCCGCTCTCGATCGCCGAGCGCGACGCGCTACGGGACGCCCTGCCGTCCGTCACTGTGGAGCCGGTTCGCGGAGAGGTGGGCACGTATTTCCTGACGCCAGGTTCCATCGTCGGCGCGGTTGAGATCGGCGAGCTCTCGGTGTCCATCCGGCCCAAGCTGGATGTCGCACGAGTGCTGTTTCTTGCCTGCTACGCAATGGGGTCGCTCAGGCTGCGCGAGATGGACCGCTTCGCTCTCCAGGAAGCCACCGCGCTGGTCGAGGCGCTGGCCCCGGCGCTTGCAGTTGCCGCCCGCCGTGCGTTCGCCGGCGGACTGCTCCACGGCTACCAGGCCGAAGAGGAGGCGCTGCATACCGTCCGCGGCCGAATCCGCATCGACGATCAACTCCGGCGCAGATTTGGCGTCCCCATACCCATCGAGGTGCGCTACGACGAATTCACCGACGACGTCACGGCCAACCGCTTGGTGAAGGCGGCGGTCGTGCGGCTGGGCAGGATGCGGCTGCGTTCGCGGTGCTCCCGCGAGGGGCTGCGCTGGGTCGCAGGCCGGCTGGAGAACGTGTCTCTCGTAGAGTACCCGCCGGCCGACGTTCCCGACGTCTCGTTCGACCGGCTGAACGAGCACTACCGCGAAGTCGTGGCCCTTGCGAGGCTCGTCCTGCGGCACTCGTCATTCGAGACCCGCCGGGGAGCCGTGCGGGCGCCGGGCTTCCTGATCGACATGAGTCGCGTGTTCCAGGAGTTCGTGACACTGGCGCTCCGGGAGGAGCTCGGGGTCTCTGAACGCGTGTTGCAGTCGGCCGATCGCATTTCGGGCGTCTATCTCGATGACTCCTGTGACGTCCGTCTTCAACCCGATCTCGCATTGTGGGACGGCGTGCGGTACACATTCGTCGCCGACGCCAAGTACAAGCGGACCGAATCCGGGAGCGCAGCCAACGCGGACCTCTATCAGCTACTGGCCTATACCACAGCGCTCGATCTTCCGGGCGGGTTGCTGATCTACGCGGGGGGCGAGAACCCGGCCCCTCACCGGGTACGCCATTCGGGCAAGCGCCTGGAGATTCATGCCCTTGATCTATCCGGGACCATAGATGAGCTTCTTGCAGGCATCCGGGCTCTGTCGCATAGAGTCCGTGCTGTGTGTGCGGCGCCGGATGTGAGCCGCGCTGCCTGATCGACTTCGGACCCCGATGCGAACGGTCAACTCGCTGCCATGCTCTGCCGTTCATAGTAACTTGAACCATGAATCAAAGGTCATCCAACATTGGACGCATCGTCGTTGTCGCCGCCGTCGTCGTTGTTGTGGCTGCGATCATCGTGTT
Source organism: Spirochaetaceae bacterium (assembly GCA_028818385.1). The sequence continues at coordinate 111,708 of JAPPNY010000198.1, read as the reverse complement.
CGTCGCGACACGTGACAGAGAGACGGCGCCGGCCGAACCGGTCGTGGAGGAAGCCGCCGAGGAACAGGAGCCTGCCCAAGCGCAGCCGGCTACCGAAGAGCAGGAGCCTGCCGAGGAATCCCCTGCCGCCGAATCGGAAGAGCAGGAGGCAGACACCGAGGAGCAGCCGGCCGCCGAGGAGGCGCCCGCCGAGCAACCGGCGGCCGAGCAACCGGCACAGGACTCGGAATCCGAATCACAGGTCAACGGTCCGACTACGCAGGGTAAGGGCGGAGCCCAAGACGAGCAGCCCCGGTCCGTCGAGAAGTAGTCTGTTACCGTGATCGGCTTGCGCGCTCCGGGGTTCACCGCACGGTCGTCTCTCCGGTGTTCGGGTCGAACTACCGGCCCGCGGCGGTATCTACATATTCCTTGACGATCAGCAGGTCTTCCACTGAACCGTTCGACAACAGGGCCAGCGGCGACTTCCCGCGCAGCGATGAGTGTGGCTCTCGCAGCCACTTGTTCTCGACATCCAGGTCGCGGAACAGGGAGCGCAAGGTCGCCCGAATCGCAAACAGGTATGCGATCCTGTCTCGAACATCGCGTCCGCGAAACGTCTCGATTCCGTCAAGAACGGCGGTCACGTGGTCTGCGTCGGACTGGTCGAAGCCGAGGAGACCGACGACCCGGTCCCTCGGCAAGCGCCAGAACTCCATCAGCTTCAAGACGAACCGGACTGGCCCCGTGAGCCTCTTCTCGACTCCATGAATCTCGACACGGTCTTCACAGCGCATGTGCGACTCGCCGCCAAACGGCACATGTAGGCGTGCCGATCTGCTGACAGCTTGGGAGGTTCGGCCGACCCCGTCAAGCGGCTGATGGGCGGGTGCGCATCGAATAAGCTCGTCGTATCTGGATTGCAGAAGGAGGGCAGGCGGCTTCTGATTTGACGGTGTCGCACCACGCCCATACCATGGAACCGGTCGCCCGCGTTGGCGATGCCCACCCGCCGCATGAGTATCCTTCGACCTGACAGCCATCCCCGTGCGCGCGGACCGATCGACGCCGTCGTGGTGGGCGCCGGCATGTTCACCCGTGACGTCATCCTGCCGTCGCTCTACCACCTGCAGCGGAGCGGCGAAGTGGGCTCCATCTCGCTCGCGGCCACCAGCACCGCCCGGCTGGCGCCATTGGCCTCCGACGAGGAGCTTGCGGAGGCGTTCCCCGGCCAGGGGTTCACGGCGTACCCCTGCCTCGGAGACGCCGGCCGCGACCCGCGCGCGTACCTGCGCGCCCTGGATGCGCTGGCCCCGCAGCAGCTTGTCTTCGTGGCCGTGCCCGATCACCTGCATCACGAGGTCATCCTCGACGCGCTGCAGCGCGACCAGCACGTCTACAGCGTCAAGCCGCTGGTGCAGCGGTACGAGCAGGGCCGCCAGATCGGCGAGCTTGCCGCCGAGCGCGGACTGTTCGTGGGGATCGACTACCACAAGCGCTTCGATCGCCGCTCGCTGGTCGCCCGCCGCCAGTACGGGCGCGGCGACTTCGGGGAGTTCGCCTACGGCGAGGCCAGATTGTTCGAGCCCTACTTCTACCGCCACTCGAACTTCCAGAACTGGTTCACCTGCGACAACAGCGACCCGTTCACCTACGTGGGCTGCCACTACGTGGACCTGGTGTACTTCATCACCGGCCTGCGTCCCGTGGCGGTCAGCGCCGCCGGCGCCACCGGCGCCTTTCCGAACGGCAACACCGGCTACCTGTGGGCGCACGGACGGGTGCACTGGGAGAACGGCGCGATCCTGTCGGTGAGCGCCGGACTGGGCTATCCGGACGCCGGCGCCGGCTCAAACGACCAGGGCATGACCCTGTATTGCGAGGGGGACGGACGCACCGGGCTGATCGACCACGACGACCAGCACCGCGGCGTCGAGTACGCTTACGTGGCGGCGACCGGGCCGGGCGGCAGCCGGTTCAACTTCGTCAGTCCCGACTTCTTCCGGCTGGCGCCGCGGGAGGGCGCCGGCGCGGACGCGATCGGCTACGGGTACGAGTCGATGGCCGCCGCTGTGCAGGCGGCCCGAGCGCTCCGCGACCTCCCGGTCGACGGGCGGCGGGCCCGCCTGCGGGAAATCGACCGCACCGGGCTGATCGCCACGCCGCTCAACAGCGGCATCAACGAGCTGGTGGTGGAGGCGGCTCGCCAGTCGCTGGCATCCGCGGGATCCAGGGTCCACATCGACTACGAGGGGACGCCGGGGGTCATCGATGGCTGCTGAGTTCTCGTTGGAGCCGGTAGCGGTTCCGCCGGCGCACACCAGCCACCGCCGTATCTGCACGGCGCTGCCGGTGCCGGAGTCGCTGCCCGTGCTGGAGCGCCTGCGGGCGGCCGAGCCGCGCGCGATGGCCGGGCAGCCGCCCATCGTCTGGGACCGGGCCGACGGCTTCCAGGTCTTCGACCGCTGGGGCAACACCTGGATCGACTGGTCGTCCGGCGTCCTGATCACCAATGCCGGCCACGGCCGCCGCGAGATCCGCGACGCCGTGACCGAGGCCGTGTCGCGCCCGCTGCTGTCGGCCTACGTGTTCCCGCATGAAGGGCGCGCGGAGCTCGCCTCCCGCCTGCAGGCGCTCGCCCCCGATCCCGGCAACTACACGGTGTTCGTGGTCACCACCGGCAGTGAAGCCAACGAGGCGGCCATCAAGCTGGCCAAGACCTACGGCCTGCGCCGGCACGGCCCGTCCAGGCGAGTGATCGTCTCCTTCCGCAACGCGTTCCACGGCCGCACGATGGGCGCGCAGCTCGCCGGCGGCATGGCCGCCCAGCACGAGTGGTTGAGCGGGGAGGGGGAGACCTTCCTCCGCGTGCCGTTCCCGGACGGGTTCAAGAACCCGGACACCTCCTTCGAGGGATTTCTGGCCGCGATCGCCGAGTCCGGCGTCGAGCCCGCCGAGATCGCCGGCATCATCACCGAGTCGTACCAGGGGGTCGGCCCGGACTTCCTGCCCGCGGCGTACGCGCAGGCGCTGTGCGCTTTCGCGGCCGAGCACGACATCGTCACCATCTTCGACGAGGTGCAGTCCGGCTTCGGGCGCACCGGCCGCATGTTCTGCTTCGAGCACTACGGCGTCACGCCGGACCTGATCACGTGCGGCAAGGGAATCACCTCCAGCCTGCCGCTGGCGGCCGTGATCGGCCGGCGGGACATCATGGACCTGTACCCGCCGGGGTCGATGACCTCCACGCACTCCGGCAACCCGATCGGCGTGGCGGCCGCGCTGGCCAACCTCGACCTCATCGAGCGTGAGCACCTGGTGGAGCGGGCGGAGGCGCTCGGGCGCATCCTGATGGAGGAGCTGGCCCGGATCGTCGCGCCGCACTCGTCGGCGCTGGCGTGCCTGACCGGCCGCGGGCTGGTCGCCGGCATCCAGGTGATGCGCCCCGGACCCGGGCCGGCCGGCACGTGGGAGCCCGACGCCGTCACGGCGGCGGCCATCGTCCAGGCCTGCTACCGGCGGGGCCTGCTGATGTTCGCGCCGGTGGGGGTGGCAGGCGAGTGCGTAAAGATCGCCCCGCCGCTGGTGATCACCGAGGAGGCGCTGCGGGAGTCGCTTGCGGTGTTTCGCGAGGCGTGCGCCGAGGTGCTGGACGGCCCCGATCCTGCTCCAGGAGCGCCAGGGCGATAACGGCCAGCGCGCCGACCACCAGGGCCAGCACCGTCCACTGCAGCGCGGCGGCGAGGGAGAACGCGTCCGCCAGCAGCCCCGTGACCGACGCACCGATGCCGGCCGGCAACCCGCCCAAACCGATCACCAGTCCAGCGGCGACGCCGGTCGCATGCGGCCGGCGCTCCTGCGCCATGACGATGGCCACCGGCAGCGTGGCTCCGAGGGCGGCGCCGAGCACGGCCACCGCCGCCAACTGCACCGACGGCAACCCGTGGATGAAGGTCAGGTGCGCGGGGATGGTCAGGAGCGCTGCGCCCAGGAGCGTACGGGTCCGGCCGATGCGGTCGGACAGCCGGCCCCCCGACAGGCTGCCCGCGCCGACGGAGCCCATGAACAGCACCAGCGGCCAGGCCGTGGAGCCCAGCGACTCGGCGGTCCAGGTGGGCAGGAAGCTGGTGATCGACAGTTGGAACCAGCTCCGCGACATCGCGAACACCACGATCAGGGCCAGCGGCATGACGGGATGGATCCGCCGCTCCGTGCGCGGCCGCGCCGGCGACGGAGATGACGCGGAGCCCGGCAGGGCGCCGTCCGCGGCCGCCTCGCCGCCGGACGCGAGCGCCCGGGGCGCGAGCAGCCGCCACACCAGCAGCGCCGATCCCAGGCCGATCAGCACCGCGGCGCCGGTGCCGGGCAGGCCGAACAGGCCGAGCGCCACGGCCATCAGGGCCGGGCTCAGCGCCGAGCCCAGGTTGCCGCCCACGGAGAACAGCGACATGGCAGCCCCGCGCCGCTGCCGTCCGGAGGGTCCGGCCGCAATGCGCGCCACGCTCATCGCACCGGCGGGATGGAACGCGCCGCCGCCGAAGCCGCTCAGCCCGGCACACACCAGCGCCAGCCAGTACGAACCGGTCAGACCGATGAGCCCCATGAACAGCCCCGACCACGCCAGGCTGATGACGATGATCCGCTGCGGACCCCATCGCTGGGCCAGCGCGCCCAGCCACGGCTGCGGCAGGGTGCCGCAGAAAGAGTGCACCAGCGCGATCAGCCCCACCTGTGTGAACGAGAGCCCCAGCAGGGGGATCAGCAACGGGTAGGTGACCGGCAGGAAGTTGTTGGTGATCTCCAGCAGCAGGTGTCCGACCGCGCCCAGCGCGATCGGACGGCGGCTTGCTGTCCGCAGAGCGTCTGAGTTCGCTCCGCTCACCGTAGAAGCGGCTGGGTCCGCTCCACAAGCTGCAGGGCGATGCCCCACGGGTCGCGCAGGAAGATCAGCGTGTCGCCGCCGCCGGTGGCGCGCGGCTCGCCGTGGAGCTGCGCGCCGGCCGCGGCGAGCTGCCCGGCCTGCTCGACCGCGTTCGGGGAGGTGAACGCCAGGTGCAGCACCATCGGATCCTGTGCGGCGTAGTCGGGCATGGGAGCGTCTTCGAAGCGGTACAGCTCCAGGACGGTTTCACCGTCGCTGTCAGCCAGGAAGGTCGTGTACGTGGGCGCTCCGGTCTGGCGCACGACCTGCATGCCCAGGTTGGCGACGTACCAGTCGGCGATCGCCGCGGGATCGGGGACGTTCAGCGCGATGTGTTCGATCTTCATCGGTTCAGCAATTCCTTGTCCCCCATTCTAACCGACGGCACCGGGCCAACGGCCGGTCGCCGCCGTGCTACGCTGCAGGCGAATCATGGGTACCGAACGCGTCGCCGTCCTGGGGGCCAGCCCGAAACCGGACCGGACCTCCAACCAGGCGGTGCGTCGCCTCCGGCAGCACGGTCATCACGTGATCCCGGTCCATCCCGCGCATGACGAGATCGAAGGCCTTGCCGCCGCCCGCGATCTTGCCGCGATCGACGGCGCGGTCGATACGCTGACCGTCTACGTTGGCCCGCGCCATGGGGAGGAGCTGATCGAACAGATCATCGCCCTGGCTCCCGGCCGCGTGATCCTCAACCCGGGCACGGAATCCGATCTGGTCGAGCGGCGCCTGCAGGAACGGGGCATCCCGGTGATCCGCGCCTGCACCCTGGTGCTGCTGGCCAGCGGTCAGTTCGCGGCGTAACGCGCGTGCCCGACCCGACTCCGGAGCTCCTCTTCGACGGCCCTGCCGACGGGCCGCCCATCGCGCTCGCGCACGGCGCGGGGGTGGGGCCGCAGCACATCGCGATGGTCACCCTGGCGCGCGAGCTCGCATCGCACGGGCTGCGCGTGGTCCGCTTTGCGTTCCCGTACATGGCTGCCGGCCGCAAGGCGCCGGATCGCGAACCGGTGCTCATCGACACGTGGCGTTCGGTGATCGCCGCGCTGGGCGATCCGTCCGGGCTGGCGATCGCCGGCCGCTCGATGGGGGGGCGCATCGCCAGCATGGTGGCCGACGACTGCGCCGTGCGCGCCCTAGTCTGCTTTGCCTATCCCTTCCACCCGCCCGGGAAACCGGAGCGCCTGCGCACCGCGCACCTGGATGACCTGCGCACTCCGGCCCTGATCGTGCAGGGCGAGCGCGATCCGTTCGGCAACCGCGACGAGGTGCCGGCCTTTGGGCTGCCCGAACGCATCCGCATCGCCTGGATCACCGACGGCGACCACGGCTACATGCCGCGCAAGCGGTCGGGCGTCACCATCGAGGAGAACATCGCGGCGGCTGCGACCGCCGCGGCCACCTTCCTGAGCCAACTCTGACGACAACCGAGGTAGGAGCATGAGCGACTTCACGACCCGCCCGGAGATCATGGGCCGCAACTACGTGGTCACCTCCGGGCACTATCTGGCCACGGCGGCCGGCGCGCACGTCATGGAACGGGGCGGCAACGCCATCGACGCGGCGGCGGCGATGTGCATCTGCCTGAACCTGCTGGAGCCGTTCGCCAACGGCATCGGCGGCGAGGCGCCGACCCTGGTCTACTCGGCCGCGGAGGGCAGGCCGTACGCGATCAGCGGCATGGGCTGCTCGCCGGCGGCGCTCACCATCGACTACTGCCGGGAGCAAGGCATCGACCTGATCCCGGGCGACGGCTTCCTGCCGGCTTGCGTGCCGGCGACCGTGGACACGTGGGCGTGCGCGGTGGCGCGCTTCGGCCGCCTGCGCTTCGCGGACATCCTGGCCCCCGCCATCGAGTTGGCCGAAGAGGGCTTTCCGGTCTACCCGGCGTTCAGCCGCAGCACCGAGGACAAGGCCAGGCTGTTCCTGGAGCGCTATCCCTCCACGGCGGCCATCTACTGCCCCGGGGGCCGCATCCCGCGAACCGGGGAGCGGTTCCGCAACCCCGACTTCGCGGCGACGCTGCGCACGATGGCGGCCGCCGAGGAGGCCTCCGGCGGCGGGCGGGAGCGCGGCATCGAGGCGGCGCGCGACGCCTTCTACCAGGGGCCGATCGCGGAAGCGATCGTCCGCTTCATCGCCGAGCCGGTGCTCGACGCCACCGGTGAGGAGCACGCCGGCCTGCTGACCATGGACGACATGGCCGCCTGGCGCGCGGCGGCGGAGACGCCGTGCAGCGTCGACTTCCGCGGCGTCGAGGTGCACAAATGCGGGCCGTGGACGCAGGGACCGGTCTTCCTGCAGCAGCTTCGCCTGCTCGACGGCTTCGACCTGCAGGGCATAGGGCACAACACGGCCGACTACCTGCACACCGTCATCGAGTGCGCGAAGCTCGCGTTCGCCGACCGCGAGGCCTACTACGGCGACCCGGACCACGATGATGTGCCGCTGGAGCGGCTGCTGTCGGCCGGTTATGCCGATGAACGGCGGCAGGCGATCGGCGCCGACGCCTCCGTGGAGATGGTCGCCGGACCGCTGGGAGCCGAAAGGCTGCCGCTGGCGGACGTGGCGGCGGACAACCGGGCCGCGCTCGGGATCGCCGGCCGCGAGGCGGGGTCGGGCGCCGGCCACGCGCACATGGGCGACACCACGCACTGCGACGCGATCGACGCCGACGGCAACATGGTCGCCTGCACCCCGTCGGGCGGCTGGATCGGCTCCTCCCCGGTCGTGCCGGGGCTGGGCTTCCCGATCGGCACCCGCGCGCAGATGTTCTACCTCAACCCGAACCGGGCCAACGCCGCCGCGGGGCGCAAGCGGCCGCGCGCCACGCTGACCCCCAGCCTGGTCACCCGCGACGGCCGGCCGGAGATGGCGTTCGGGACGCCCGGCGGCGACGGCCAGGATCAGTGGACGCTGCAGGTGTTCCTGAACCACGCCGTGTTTGGCATGCCGCTGCAGGAGGCGCTGGAGGCGCCGACCGTGCACTCCACGCACTTCCCGTCGTCGTTCTATCCCCGCAGCGCCCATCCGCTGGGGGTGTCGGCCGAGAGCCGCATCGACGCCGGCGTGCTGGACGAGCTGCGCCGGCGCGGACACGAGGTGCGGATGACCGGGCCGTGGGGACACGGCAAGCCGATGGCCGTCCGCATCGACGCCGAGCGCGGTGTGATCCGCGGCGGCGTTTCCCCCCGTGCCGTGATCGGCTACGGGCTGGGATGGTGAGGGCGGCCGCGACTCGATGCGCTTTGCCTCCGGGTGGGCGTCGCGCTTCAGCGCGATGCGCCACCGTGACTTTCGTTACCTGTGGCTGGGCAACTCCATCGTCATGGGGGGCAACCAGGCCACGTTCATCGCCGCGAGTTACCTCGCCTATGAGCTGACAGACTCGGCGTTCATCCTGGGGCTGGTCAGCATGGGCTTCGCGCTGCCCATGCTGACACTGTCACTGTTCGGCGGGGCGCTGGCAGACCGGTTTCCTCGAAAGCGCATCCTGCAGATCGGCCAGCTCCTGATCGCCGCGAGCGCGGCCTCGGTGGCGGTGGCGATCAAGCTCGACGTGGTCGTCTGGGGTCACTTGCTGGCCGCATCCGCGGTCCAGGGGGTGGCGTTCGCCTTCGTGGTGCCCGCGCGCCAGTCGCTGATCGCGGACATCGTCGGCGAGGAGCTGGCCGGCAACGCCGTGGCGCTGGTGTCGGTGTCGTTCAGCGTCACCGGCCTGCTGGGTCCGGCGGTCGCGGGGGTCCTGTACGACGCGATCGGTCCGTTCGGCGTGTATGTCGTGGTCCTGGGCTCCGATCTGCTCGCCGTCCTCTGCACCAGCCTGGTGCGCCATTCGGCTCGCCCGAGGGCGTCGACGTCATCCGGGAAGCGGTCGTTTCTGCGCGACATCGGCGCCGGGCTGCGGTACGTGCGCAACGACGGCCTGCTGGTGGCGCTCATCGTCGTGGCGCTCGCCTTCACCGTGCTGGCCATGCCGTACCGGTTCCTGCTGCCGGTGCTGGTCGTCGACGTGTACGATCAGGGGCCGCGCACCCTTGGGTTGCTGTCCAGCATGATCGGCCTGGGCGCGATCGTCGGCGCGTCCTACGTGGCATGGAGCGGGCGCCGCTGGCGCGGCGCCCTGCTGATCGGCGGCGCCGTGGCCAGCGGCCTGGGACTGGCGCTGGTCGGGACGGTGCCGGTGCTCGCGGTGGCGGTCGGGCTGACGGTCCTGGTCGGGGTCGGCGACGCGCTGCGGCGGGCGCTCAACCAGGCGCTGCTGCTGGAGTCGGCCAACGCGGAGTATCGCGGCCGGGTGGTGAGCATCTACGCCATGAACTTCGGGCTCACGCCGGCCGGCGCCCTGCCGGCGGGCGCGTTGGCCGAGCTGCTCGGCGTGCGCATGGCGCTGGTGATCTTCGGGGTGCTGCTGATCCTGCTGTCGGCGTGGATCGCGCTGCGCAGCCCGCGGCTGCTGCGCTACCAGTGACGCTCGGGCACCAGGGATGCCGGCAGCGGTTCGAAGCCGGCAGGCAGCGGCGCGATCGCGTACACCGCCTCGCGGGGTGAATCGCTCAGCGCGAGCGTGTCGGCCGTCCGGCTCTTCAGGTCGACCAGCAGGAGCCGGTTGCGCTCGCCGACCAGCAGCCGGCATTCGCCTGCCCGGCAGAGGCCGCGCAGGAACCCGTGCGGGGCCGGCGGTGCCAGCGTCAGGGAGTCGGCGACCGTGCCGTCGGCGCGCAGGATGCAGAGCGTGCCGGCGCCGGTGTCGAGCGTCAGGAGGGTGCCGTCGGGCATCGGCAGGACGTTGTGGATCGGTACCGGGAGGTCGTCGGCGACCGGGATCGGGGCTCGGCGCGCATCGGCGCGGGCGATCAGCCCGCGGCGACACCCCTCGCCGTCTGCCTCCGACCGGCCGAGCGTCACCAGAGCCTCCCCGTGGGCGTCGAATGCGACACCGTTGGCATGCAGAAGGTTGGTCGCCGTCAGGGGGTACCCGGCGGGATCCCGATAGTCGAGAGCCGCCGCAAAGCGCGAGCCGTCCGCGGCCAGTCCCGCCGCCGGCCGCAGGTCCACCAGGTCGGTCAGACGGCCGGCCGCATCGAAGGCCGCCAGCGCGTCGTTGGCGGTCGAGCATACCCACAGGCGGTCGTCGTGGACGGCGATGTCATGGACGTTTCCGCACCACGGGTGGCTGATGCCGGCGAGCCGATGCCAGGAGCGATCGAAGCGCAGCACCTCCGCGCCGTTGGCGACGTACACGGTGTCCCCGTCGGCGGCGAGCCCGCGGCCGCCGCGGATGCCGCCGCGCGGGTTGGGTTCGCGGTGCAGGTGCTCGCAGGGCGGGACCGGGCAGGAGCCCAGCACGCCGCGTTCCGGATCGAGGACGTACAGGTATCCGGACGGCTCCCCGGGTCCGCTGCCGCGGCAGATCGTCGACACCAGGCAGCGGGAGCCGCCGGAAGCTTGCTTCTCCCCGACCATTGCTCTATATAGTAAGGAGTCCGCCGAACGCGGCGTAAGCATGTCGGGTCGCCCGGCATCAACAACCCCAACATTCGATGACGGTCTGAGGCGATGATCGAGGTAACGAACGTCACCAAGCGATACGGCACGCACACTGCCGTGGACGACGTCAGCTTCCGCGTCGAAGCCGGTGAGGTCGTCGGCTTCCTGGGTCCGAACGGCGCGGGCAAGTCGACGACGATGAACATCATCACCGGCTTCCTGTCCGCGACCGACGGTACGGTGACCGTCGACGGCATCGACGTCCTGGAGGATCCGATCGGCGCCAAGCGCACGCTTGGCTACCTGCCGGAGCTGCCGCCCCTGTACGTCGACATGACCGTGCGCGACTACCTGCGGTTCGTCGCGCGCGTCAAGGGCGTCGACCGCGACGACGCCAATGAGCAGATCATGCGGTCGGTCGGCATCGAGCACGTCGCCGATCGCATGATCCGCAACCTGTCGAAGGGCTACCGGCAGCGCGTCGGCCTGGGGCAGGCGCTGGTCGGCGACCCCAAGGCGCTCATCCTGGACGAGCCGACCATCGGGCTCGACCCGCACCAGATCATCGAGATGCGTGACCTGGTGCGCACGCTGGGCGAGCAGCGCACCGTCATCCTGAGCTCCCACATCCTGCCCGAGGTATCGGCGGTCTGCGAGCGCATCATCATCATCAGCCACGGCAAGATCGTGGCCAGCGACACCGCCGAGAACCTGGGCAAGGCGCTCGCCGGCACCGGCCGGTTGTCGGTTCGCATCAAGGGCACGGCGGACGCCGCCCAGTCGGCGCTCGGGAAGGTGAACGGCGTCGAGTCGGTGCGGGTGACCGGGCAGAGCGAAGCCACCGGCACCGTCGACCTGGAGGTTGACACCGGTCAGGCCGATCCGCGGGAGGCCATCTTCTACGCCCTCGCCGATGCGAAGCTGCCGCTGTTCGGCATGCGGTCCCTGGAGGTGACGCTGGAGGAGATCTTCCTGCAGCTCACCGAAGACGATTCCGATCAGGAGGCTTGAACAGTGGCAGCCATCTGGTGGCGCGAGTTGCGCGCCTACTTCCAATCGCCCTTCGGCTACATCTCGATGGGCCTGTTCCTGGTGCTGTTCGGCATCACCGCCACCTTCAGCATCCTGTTCCCGCGCAGCCCGCTGTACGGCGGCGTGCTGGCGCAGATGCGCTTCATGCTGATCTTCGTCGTCCCGGTGCTCACCATGCGGCTGTTCACGGAGGAACGGCGGCTGCGCACCGACCAGTTGCTCCTGACCGTGCCGCTGCAGCTCACCGACATCGTCCTGGGTAAGTTCGGCGCCGCGATGACCGTGCTGGTCACGATGCTGCTGATCACCGTGACCTATCCGGTCGCGCTGTCGTTCTTCGGCGATCTGCCGGCCGGTGAGATCGTCACCGCGTACGTCGGCTTCCTGCTGCTGGCGGCCGCGTTCGTGGCGGTCGGCTGCTTCATCTCCTCGACCACGGAGAGCCTGGTGGTGGCGGCGATCGTCACGTTCGTCGCCCTGTTCCTGATGTGGGTGATGCCCGGCCTGCAGCGGCTGATCCCCGCCGACCAGTCGGCCGGCATCATCTTCACCGCGGTGCTGGGCGCGGGCGTGGCCGGGCTCACCTTCCTGGCCACCCGCAACATCATCGTCACGGCCGGGGCGGCGGTCGTCGCGGCGGCCGCGGTGGTGGTGATCGTGCTGGTGGACATCACCTTCTACGACACCTTCATCAACCGGTTCCTGGTCTGGTTCTCGCCGGTGGACCGCTACGACACCTTCGCCCGCGGCCTGCTGAACCTCAGTCCGATCGTCTACTACCTGACCTTCAGCGCCTTCTTCCTGCTGCTGACGGTACGGATGATCGACAAGCGGCGCTGGGCCTGAGGAGGGGACCATGGCATTCAAGGATCTGATGTCGTTCGACTTCAAGGACCAGAAGAAGGTCCGCTACGGCGGCTACGCCACGCTGGTCTCCCTGATCGCGGTGGCGGCGCTGGTGCTGGTCAACCTGGTGGTCGACCAGCTCGACATCGAGTTCGACCTGACCGAGAGCGGCATCTACTCGCTGTCCGAGCAGTCCCGGCAGGTGGCCGACGGCATCGAGGAGCCGGTGACGATCTACGGGGTGTACGCGCTGGGCGACGAGAATCCGGAGATCGACGACATCCTCAATCTCTACGCCGACCGGTCCAAGAACATCGCCGTCAAGACCCTCGACCCGGAGCGCAGTCCCACGCAGGCGGACCGCTTCGACGACGAGGGCGGCCTGCGGGCCGGTGACCTTGTGGTGGCGACCGAGAACAAGCACCGCGTGATCAGCGTCTTCTCGCTACGGCTGACGCAGAACAACCGCCAGATCGGGCTCAACGTGGAGCAGCAGGTCACCTCCGCGCTGCTGTTCGTGACCTCCGACCAGGACCCGAAGATCTACTCGATCATCGGCCACCGCGAGCAGAACGTCACCGCTCTGGGGCTGCGGCCGATCCTGGAGATCGAGAACTTCGCACTGGAGGACCTGAATCTGCAGCAGGTGGAAGCGATCCCCGACGACGCGACGATCGTGATGGTCACCGCGCCGACCACGGATTACACCGAGGATGAGGTGGCCAAGCTGCGCGCCTACCTGGAGGGCGGCGGCAAGGCGATCTTCGCACTCAGCAAGGTCACGGACGTCGACATGGTGAATCTCAACGGCCTGCTGCGCAGCTACGGCGTGCAGTTCCGTCAGGAATGGGTGTTCGAGCAGGACTCGCGCCGCCACCTGCCGAACCAGCCCAACCTGCTGGTGCCGGAAGTGGTGAGCCACCCGATCACCTCGCCCATCTCGCTCGACCGGCGGCTGGTCCTGCTGCCGGCGCCGGCGTGGATCGAGGAGCTGGAGGTGCGCCGCCGGTCGCTGGAGATCCAGCCGTTGCTGCAGAGCTCGGAGGAGGCGTTCGCGCGCGCGGAGATCATCACCACCGAGAGCGGCGAGCTGCTGCCCCAGGAAGGCGACGCCCGCGGGCCGTTCCACCTCGGCGTCGCCGTCACCGACCCCGCGCCCACCGTCGAGGGCGACGACACCCGCATCGTCGTGCTGTCCACCGCCTTCTTCCTGCGCGGGGACTTCCAGCAATCGTTTCCCGGCAACGTCGACCTGATCGTGAACAGCATCAACTGGGTCTTCGAACGGGAAGAGACGATCTCCGTGCGCCCCAAGTTCACGCTGATGCTGCCGCTGCGGCTCAACAGCCTGTCGACCTGGATCTTCACCGGCGCGGTCGTCGTGGTGGTGCCGCTGATCGTGCTCGGCGCCGGCCTGGTGGTCTGGCTGCGGCGCCGGCACCTGTAGGGGCGGGGCGTTGAAGCGCGGAATCCTGCTGGCCGTCTTCGGCGTCGCGATCGCGGCGCTGGTCGGCGCGTACCTGTTCCTGATCAACCGACCGCCGCCTCCTCTTCCGCCGCTCCCGGACGACAACGTCAAGGTGCACCAGGTTCCGGACGAGGAAATCCTGGAGATCGACCTGCGCACCCCCGACACCGGGCTGTCGCTGCGCCGGAGCGAAGACGCGAGCTGGTTCGTGCCCGGGCACGAGGACGCGGACCTCGATCCGAACCGGATCCTGACGATCGTGTCCATGTTCGCCCGGCTCTGGGCCCGCGACGTGATCGCGGAGGATCCTGACGACCTGTCGATCTACGGCCTGGACCGCGGCGACATCGTCGGCCGGATCAAGCTGGCCGACGGCACCGAGCGCACCGTCACGTTCGGCGACCGCACGCCGAGCCGCAACACCGACTACATCATGATCGACGGCGATTCGCGGGTATTCACGGTCTGGCAGAACAACAAGAACCAGATGGCCTGGACGATCGAGGACCTGCGCGTGCGCCGCCTGCCGCGCGTGGAGACCGCCAGCGTGAACCGGCTGCTGGTGACGAACGACCACGGCACCACGGAGATCGTCCGCTACTTCGAGCCGCACGGGATGCCGCACGTGATGTCGCGCGACGTCATGGTGCAGCCGTACGCCATGCAGCGCGGCGCGGACGGAGAGAAGGTCGAGGAGTTGATCAACGCCGCGTCGGCCATCCGCGTCGACGAGTTCATCGCCGACCAGGCCGACGACCCGACCGCCTACGGGCTGGCGCCGCCGCGCATGGAGATCGTCGTCAACCACGGCCGGGGCGTCCTGCACCTGCAGTTCGGCTCGGGCTACGGCCGCGACCGCCTGTACGTGAAGCAGGCCCAGGACCCGAAGATCTACGGCATCGACGCACGCGACGTGCAGCGCTTCATGGACGTCGCGCCGTTCGACCTGGTCAGCCGCTTCCTGGCGCTGGTCATCATCACCGCGATCGACCTGGTGACCGTGGAGATCGGCGATGAGTCCTATACGCTCGACGTCATCCCCGCCGCCGAGGACGGTGAGGAGGAGACCTTCACCCTGAACGGCGCCGCCATCGCGGAGGATCCCGCCAAGAAGCTGTACCAGGCGATCATCGGGCTGCTCGCGGACATCGAGCTGCCCGGCGAGGCCCCCGCCGGCGAGCCGACGATCCGCATCGGCTACGTGCTCGACCCCGGGCCGCCGGAACGTATCGACGTCGGCCTGATCCCCTATGACCAGGACTTCTACGCCGCCGAAGTCGACGGTGCCCGCGAGTTCCTGATCTCCGCACGGGAGGTCCAGCGGCTGCCGGACGCGATCCAACTCGCCCTGACCCAGACCGAGTAGACAGCCGGTCGGGCCGAGGGCGGAGAGAGCAGCGGCCGGAATGATCCCCGCAACCGCGGAACTGCGCGATGCCGGCTTCCCCGGCCTGCTGCGCTTCTACCGCGAGCACCTGACCCGGCACGTGATGCCGTTCTGGGTCGAGCGGGCGATCGACCTTGAGCACGGCGGGGTCACCAACATCATCACCGACGACGGACGGGTGACCTCGACCGAGAAGTACCTGTGGTCGCAGGGCCGGGCGCTGTTCACCTTCGCCAGCCTGTACAACGACTTCGACGGCGATCCCTCGTGGCTGGAGATGGCCGGGCCGATCGCAGCGTTCCTGCTCCGACACGGGCGCGACGACGCGGGCAGGTGGCATTTCGCCCTGCACCGCGACGGCAGCGTGTCGCGGCCCCCGGCCAGCGTCTACGTCGACGGCTTCGCCGCCTACGGACTGGCCGAGTACGCGCGCGCTACGGGTGACCGCACCGCACTGGACGCCGCAGTGCAGACGCTGCGCCGGCTCGGTCCCGTGCTGGAGCGCCATGAAGAGCTGCCAACCGCGCCGCACCCGATTCCTCCGCGGTTCGCCGCGCACGGCGTCTGGATGATGTTCGCGATGGTGTTCGACCACGTCGGCCGCATCGGCGGAGACGACGCGTTGTGTGCGCGGGCGGTGGAGCTTGCCGATCGCGTGTTCGCCTGGCACGTGCACCCGGAGCTCGAGGCGCTGCTGGAGTTCGTGCGGCCGGGAGGGGGCTACCGGGATGACGACGTGGGCAACACGCTGGTGCCCGGCCACGCGATCGAGTCCATGTGGTTCATGGAGCGGGTCTACCGCGGCCACCCGCGGCGCTCCGAGCGCCTGCGCGCCGCCGTGGACGTGATCCGCTGGAGCCTGCAGCGCGGCTGGGATGACGAGCTGGGCGGGCTCTTTCTGGCCTGCCACCTGACCGGCGGCACGCCGCGCTGGCACGCGCCCGACGCCAAGGTCTGGTGGCCGCACACCGAGGCGTTCGTGACCTTGCTCCGCTTCTTCGAGCTCACCGGTCAGGAGTGGCTGATGGAGTGGTACTGGCGGGTGCACGACTACGCGTTCAGCCGGTTTCCGGCGGCCGCCGGCGACTGGCATCAGAACCTGGATCGGGCCGGACGGCCGGCCCCCGTCGCGGTCAAGGGGCTGGCTGTCAAGGACCCGTTTCACCTGCCGCGCGCGCTGATCTACGGCATCGACTGCCTGCGGCGGCTGGCGTCCACCGAAGGGGTGTAGCCGCCCGCGGCAGGGGTGATACGCTCCTTGCCAATAACGACAGGAGGTTCTCATGAAGACCGTTCATCGCGCTGCGCTGGTGCTGGCCGCCGTCGCGTGCGCACTGCTTGGGGCGGGCGCCGCCGGCGCCGACCAGCTCGCCGTCAAGTTCTCGCTCGACTGGAAGTTCGAGGGGCCGAGCGCTGCCTATCTGCTCGCCGACGACAAGGGCTATTACGCCGATGAGGGGCTGGACGTCACCATCGACACCGGCCAGGGCTCGCTGGAGGCGATCCCGCGCGTCGCCAGCGGCGTCTACCAGTTCGGCTTCGCCGACATCAACTCGCTCATCAAGTTCCGCGACCAGAACCCGGACGTCGGGATCAAGGGAATCCTGATGGTCTACGACGCGCCGCCCTTCGCGATCGTGACGCTTGCCAGCACCGGCATCGAGGAGCCGCGCGACCTGGAAGGGCGCATCCTCGGCGCGCCGGCTCCCGACGGCGCCTATGCGCAGTGGAAGGCGTTCGTGAAGGAGAACGACATCGACGCCAGCAAGGTGACGATCGAGAGCGTCGGCTTCCCGGTGCGCGAGCCGATGCTGGTGGCCGGTCAGGTGGACGCCATCACCGGCTACTCCTTCTCCTCGTTCCTCAACCTCAAGGCGAACGACGTGCCGCCGGACGAGATCCGCGTGTTCCTGATGACCGACTACGGGCTGGACCTGTACGGCAACACCATCATCGTCAATCCCGAGTTCGCCGCCGCGAACCCGGACGCGGTGAAGGGCTTCGTGCGAGCCACCATCAGGGGCTGGCAGGACGTGGTGGCCGATCCGGCCGCCGCCGTGAAGCACGTGCTGGAGCGCAACCTGGTGGCGAAGGAGCCGGTGGAGCTGGAGCGCCTGGAGATGTCCATCGCCGACAACGTCAACACGGCGTACGTGCAGGAGCACGGCTTCGGCGACGTCGACCCGGCGCGGTTTGCCTCTTCCATCGAGCAGATCGGGGTCACCTACGAGTTCTCCATGGCGCCGCCGGCACCACAGGACGTGTTCACCAGCGAGTACCTGCCGGACGCTTCGGAGCGGATGCTACAGTAGCGCCGCCGTGGGGGCGGGCGGGAGCGAACGCACACAGAACGACGCGTTTGTCGAGCTGCGAGACGTCAGCCTGACCTATGGCGGCGACCCTGCCGCCCCGCTCGTCCTGCACGGCATGGACCTGCAGGTGGGCCGGGGCGAGTTCGCCGCCGTGGTCGGGCCGAGCGGGTGCGGCAAGTCGACGCTGATGAAGCTGGTGTCCGGCCTGCTTCCCGCCCGCGCCGGCGCCACGGTCGTGGCCGGCGAGCCGGTTACCGGACCGCTGAAGATCGTCGGCATGGCGTTCCAGAATCCGACCCTGCTGCTGTGGCGCACCACGCTGAACAACATCCTGCTGCCGATGGAGATCGTGCAGCCGCACCGGCGCCAGCTTCGTTCGCGGCGTGCGGAGTACGAGGCGGCGGCCGAGGAGTTGCTGGGGCTGGTGGGCCTGTCCGGGTACGGTGATCACTACCCGTGGCAGCTTTCGGGCGGCATGCAGCAGCGGGCGTCGCTGTGCCGCGCCCTGATTCACGAGCCGGACCTGCTGATGCTCGATGAGCCGTTCGCCGCCCTGGACGCGTTCACGCGCGAGGAGCTGTGGTGCGTGCTCCGCGACCTGTGGGAGCGCAAGCGGTTCACGGTGATCCTGGTCACCCACGACCTGCGCGAAGCGGTGTTCCTGGCCGACACCGTGCACGTGATGAGCGCGCGCCCCGGCCGGATCGATGTCACCCGGACCATCGACCTGCCCAGGCCGCGCGAGCCCGAGGAATGCTATACCCCCGAGTTCGTCACCATCGTCCAGGAGCTGCGCGACCACATCGCGCGGCACCGGGTCATCTGATGTCGACGTCGGCCGAACCACCTCCGCAGGTGTCCGCACAGCCGGCCGCCGCGGTGCGCATGCGCTGGCGGGAGAAGCTGTCGCCGTGGGTGATGACCGTGGCCGGCTTCCTGCTCTGGGAGGCGGTCTGCCGGGTGTTCCGGATCCCCACCTACGTGTTGCCGCCGCCGACCCTGATCCTCTCCACCTTCTCCGAGTTCCGCCGCGCACTGTTCGTCAACTCTCTGCAGACGCTGTGGACGACGCTTGCCGGGTTCGGCATCGCGGTGGGATTCGGCCTGCTGCTCGGCCTGATCATCGGCTGGTCGAAGACGATCTACAACGGCCTGTATCCGATCATGATCGGCTTCAACTGCGTCCCGAAAGTGGCCGTGGTGCCGATCCTGGTGCTGTGGTTCGGCATCGGCTCGCCTCCCGCCATCCTCACCGCGTTCCTGATCTCCTTCTTCCCCATCGTCGTCAACGTCGCCACGGGACTGGCGACCCTGGAGCCGGAGCTGGAGGACGTGTTGCGTGCGTTGGGAGCCCACCGGCGGGACATCATGCTCAAGGTCGGCATCCCGCGCGCGCTGCCGTACTTCTTCGGCTCCCTGAAGGTGGCGATCACCCTGGCGTTCGTCGGCTCTGTTATCTCCGAGACGGTGGCCGCCAACGTCGGCATCGGCCACATGCTGCTGATCGCCCAGGCCAACTTCGAGGTACCGCTGGTGTTCGCCGGCCTGTGGGCGCTGGCCGTGGAGGGCATCGGCATGTACGCAGCCTTCGCCTGGCTGGAGCGCCGCCTCACCGGCTGGGCCTTCCGCCGCGACGCGGCCAACGCCTGAGCCCGGGCACCGTTCGCTAAGATTCCCTTCGCTGGCCCAGAAGCCCCAGCAGAACGTCGCGATCGACCAGGTCCGCATCCTGTCGTCGCTCCAGAAACGGAGAGACATCGTTTCGTGCGACGCTCCAGTCAATCGACTGCAGTTTGTCGGCGACCAGCTCACGCCACGTCGCCGGCGTCGCCGGCGCGCCGGCCCAGCCGGTCTGCCGAAGGGCGCTGTTGAGCAGCCGCAGGTTGGGGGCCGGCCACTCCGGATCGGACAGGTACCAGGCCAGGTCGTAGAGATCGCGGCCTTTCGTGTAGGCGCGCATGAGCACGGCATGCAGCTTGCCGGCAAACAGCGACGCACGATCATGGTGCAGCAGGTTGAGCATGCCGAACGTGCGGACCACGCTCGTGTCGCAATCGGCGCCGGCTGGCGGATTGGTGTCGATCTCGACCCGGATCGCGAGAACCTGACTCGCGTGTGGTGACAGCCCCGCTTCATACAGCAACCTCCCGAACTTCACCATGCCGATGGTGACTGCCCCTCGGGCGCGGGACTGAATCTCCACCTCGTATCCCTCGGCCGTCAGATCGTGGCGTACCGAGCGCATCAGCGATTCGAATCGCGCGTCCCGCCCGGCGGCGAGGAGCGAGAAGTCCAGGTCCTCCGAGTAACGAGGGAGCCGGTACAGGAACCGCAGCGCCGTACCGCCGACGAACGCCCAGTCGGTGAATGAGCCGTGGTCCTGCAGGGCGAGCAGGATTCTGGCCTGCAGGTACTCGCGGGCGGTGCTCCGTCCCTGGAAGGCGTCCGGCTCGTCCGCCAGCAGGTCCATGAGCAGGGACTTCACGCCTCCGCCTCTTCGTCGTCCCAGCGTTCGAGCAGCAGCCGCACGGCGCGCTCGACCTTGCGCGATCCGGCGCGCTGGACGGTCTCGCGCAGGGTCTCCCGGTCAAACCACTCGGCGGGCTCCACGCGCAGCTCCCGCAGGTAGGCTTCCTGATCGCTGTGTGGCGTCAGGTACAACAGGTCAACCAGCGCCTTCTGGGCCGAGGCGAGCAGCGCTCGCTGTCCCGGAGCGATCTCGACCTCCGAGAAGCCGAACAGCAGTCGCGCGCTCACGTGCCGGAACTGAAAGCGCCCGGACGGAGTTTCGATCTCCTCCGGCCGGCCACTCGTGACGCTGGTGGTGACGGGTACGAACTCCGGAATCATCCCGTGGTAGGCCAGGGCCGAGTGGAGGCTCACGTAGGAGGCTCTCTTGAGCGCTCCGGCGACCGCGAAGGGATGGGCGGACGCTTTCGCGTACGGCGCGCGGAGAAGGTAGACCCCGCGTCTCAGTTGGAGAATGCGGCCGCTGTGGGTCCACCGGTGCAATTGTCTTCGGAGATCGGGGGGAGAACGCTCTCCGGCAAGAATCTGCCCCGTCCTGAACAGCCCGTTCGGCGGGATCCGGGCTGCGAGTTCGGCGAATTTCATGGCGTCAAATTGACAGAAGAGTCCACTTATCGCAACAGAACTTGAGGAATCGCTGAGGCGGACGTGAAACCCCACTCGTGCGGTGCGGTCGCCAAGCAGACTGGTCCGGCCCCTACACCGCGTGATCCCGTGACACGACAGTCCCCCGACGGTCAAGATGAGGTCGATGGAGTATCGGCAGCTCGGCACGACCGGCATCCGCGCATCGGCGCTCTGCGTCGGCGTGGCGTTTCGTGGCCGCCAGCGCCGCGGGCTGACGGATGAGCACTGCATGACCACGATCGAGCGCGCGGTCGATCTCGGGATCAACTTCCTGGACTGCGCCAACGTGTACGGCCGCGGATGGAGCGAGGAGCTCCTGGGGCGGACCGTCAAGCGCCTGGGCGGGCGTGACCGGCTCGTGATCACTACCAAGGTGGGCCAGGCGATGGGCGACGCGCCGTCCGAGCGGGGGCTGTCGCGCGAGTACATCCTGGAACAGATCGACCGGAGCCTGCACCGCCTGCAGATGGACTACGTGGACATCTACCTCATGCACCAGCCTGACGCGACCGTGCCTCTGGAGGAGTCGCTGCGGGCGATGGACGACGTGGTCCGGCAGGGCAAGGCGCGGCACGTGGGGGTGAGCAACCACCACGCGGCGGAGGTCGTGGAGATGCTCTGGACAGCCGAGCGCGAGGGACTGGCCGCGCCGGCGATGCTCCAGTACCAGTACAGCCTGCTGCACCGCTGGCACACCGAGTACGACCTGGCGCCGCTGTGCGTCCGGCACGGTCTGGGCCTCATGACCTACAGCCCGCTCGCCATCGGCCTGCTCACCGGACAGGTGCGCAGAGGCCGGCCGCTGCCGGCCGAAAGCCACTGGCGCGACAGCGCCGACACGAGCCGGGTCCTGGACTACGCCGAACCCGCGATCGCCGCCCTGGTCGACGTCGCCGGCGAGCTGGGAAAGACGCCGGCGCAGGTGGCCATCGCCTGGCTGCTGGCGAATCCGGCGCTCAGCGCGCCGATCCTGGGCCCCGACCTGCCGGAGCACGTCGACGAGGCGGTGGGGGCGGTCGGCTGGCGCCTGCCGCCGGAGCAGAAGGCCCGGCTCGACGAGGCCTCCGCAGACGGCGGCCCGTTCGTGATGAACGCCGCCAGCCTGCGTCCCTTGCCCCACCGGGGTCCGGCAAGCGGCCCGCGGTGAACCCCGGCTACCTGCCGCCGCTGCCGGCGCCGGACACGGCGCTCCGCATCACCCGGATCGAGACGTACCGCCCCGCGGACCTGTTTCAGGGGCTGATCTTCTGCCGCATCCATACCGATCAGGGGCTGGTGGGCTGCGGCGAGAGCTACTACCTGCCCGAAGCCGTGGAGGCGGTGATCCACGACTGGTTCCGCCACCGCCTGCTGGGCGCCGATGCGCTGGCGATCGAAAGCCACTGGCGCTTCCTGTACGAGCGGGCCGCCAATTTCGGCGTGCGCGGCGCCGAGCTGCGCGCCCTGTCGGCGGTCGACCTGGCGCTGTGGGACATCCTCGGCCAGGCGACCGGCCAACCGATCCATCGCCTGCTGGGCGGCCCGGTGCGCGAGCGGGTGCGGGTCTACAACAGTTGCGGCCACCCGAGCTACGGCGCCGGAGCGGGCGCGCACGGCTGGCCCGGCATGGGATCGGTCGGCGAACCGGGGCCGCTGGCCGATACCTGGCAGGCGCTGCACGAGCCGGCGGCGCTTGCCAGAGAGCTGGTCGAACTGGGGTACACGGCGCTGAAGGTCTGGCCGTTCGATCGCGCGGCGATCGAAGGCGGACCGGCGCTCATCGGCGCGTCCGCCATCGAGGAGGCGATGGGGCCGCTGCGCGCGATGCGCGACGCGGTCGGCTGGGACCTGGAGCTGCTGGTGGACGGGCACGCCCACTTCCAGTTCCCGGCCGCGATGCGCATCGCCGAAGCGTTGCGGGAGGTCAGGCCGCTGTGGCTGGAGGACATCCTGAAGATGGACAACATCGGCATGCTGGCCGAGTTCCGGCGGCAGAGCCGCATGCCGATCAGCGCCAGCGAGATGCTCCTGACCCGGCCCGACTTCGCGGAGGTGCTCCAGCAGCGGGCCGCCGACTACATCATGATCGACCCCACCTGGGTGGGCGGCATCTCCGAGGGCAGGCGCATCGCGGACATGGCGCAGGCATACAATCTCCCGGTGAGCACCCACGACTGCACCGGGCCGCTGACGCTGTACGCCGGCATCCACCTCAACGCCGCGCTGCCCAACTGCGTGCTGCAGGAGACGGTGCGGGCGCACATCTACACCGTGTATCCCAAGCTCATCGACGACGTTCCCCAGGTCGCCGACGGCCACGTCGCGCTGCCGGCCCGACCCGGCCTCGGCGCGTCCATCAACGAGGAGTTCTTCGACCCGAAGCGCGAGTGGTATCGGGCGAGCTCGCCGTGACCGCCGGGGAGACGGAGCGGCCGCCCGACCTGCGGGCGACCCTTGCGCTGCGCTCCGGGATCGGCGCCACGCTGCGCTGCCTGCGCGATGACGACGGGGAGCTGCTCGGAGCCTACTTCGCGAGCCTGTCACCGCGGACGCGCGACTTCTACGGACCCCACCGGTTCGACCAGGAGACCGCCGACCGGCTCTGCAGGGAGACGCGAACCGACACGGAGGTCGTGCGGTTCGTGGTGACCGTGGCGGACGGCGACGGCGCGCGGATCATCGCCTACTTCATCGTCGGATTTCGCATGCAGGACGCCGATGTGAAGCGCTATGCGGCGCGCGGGACGCCGCTGGACGACCGCACCGACGCCTACCTGGCGCCGTCGGTCGAGGATGCGTATCAGAACACCGGCGTCGGCTCGGCGGTGATGGGCCACTTGGTGCCCTGGCTGCACGGACTCGGCCGGCGGCGACTCATGCTGCTCGGCGGCGTCCAGCAGCGCAACGAGCGGGCGGTCGCCTTCTACCGGAAGTGGGGATTCAGGACCGTCGGCGAGTTCCACACCAGACAGGCCAACTACGACATGATCGCTACGCTCTCTGCGTCGCCGCCGGGAGGCTGATCTCAGTCGTCGATTCGCTCGGCTCCCGGGACCGACCGGTCCGGTATGGAGTACGCCATCCAGTGGGTGAGCGCCTCCTGCGCCGGGTTGAAGCGCGCCCGGATCGACGGCGGCATCCAGTAGTGCCGGACGTTGTGATGGTCCCACATGCCGCCGCCGCGCTGGCGGTGGACGTGGTTGTACTGCAGCGTCGTGCGGCGCCGTGAGCTGGTCTTCGCCGCGCCGGCGTGCGTGAGCGCCTCGGTGAAGATCATCAGGTCACCCGGATCACCGGTGATCTCCACCGATCCGGGCGTATCGAGCCCGGCGATCCGCCAGCGTTTGTCGAGCTCGAAGTTCTTCTTGTGCGAGCCGGGGATGACGATGAAGCACCCGTCGCCCGGGTGGTTGGGGGTCAGCATGATGGCGACGTTCACCATGGTCGAGCTGATGACGCCGTCGCGCACCGTGTACTGCTCGGTCGGTATCCCGTGGTGCCAGCCAGAGGCTTCGCGTCCCGCGTACTTCGAGATCGACCACGTGTTGACGAGCTGCGGCTCGCCCATGAACTCGTTGAGATAGGGCATGAGCGCCGGATGGGCGATGAGCTCGTCGAAGATCGGGTCCAGCCGCGGCAGGCCGTTCAGCCGGATCTGGTTCTCGACCCAGGTGTCCTTGATGAAGTGCGCGGCCGTCACCACCGGCAGTCCTTCCGCCCAGCTCTCGTCGTGGTCGATCGCCTCGTTGTCCACCACGGCCTTGTCCAGGGCCCGGATCAGGTCGCGATCGATCGCCCCGCGCAGGATCAGATAGCCCTGCAGATCGAACAGGAACTTCTCGTCGTCGGTCACCTGGTTCATGTCATGCTCCTCATTCGAACACGCGCGGGTCGCCGGGTGAGCGGTGTCGCTCCGCGTACTCCAGCCACTCCCGCTCCGTCGTGTACGGCAGCCAGCCCTTGCGCGACACGTACGGCGTGCCGCGCGGCCTGAAGCGAAGCTCGAACGCCTCGCGCTCCGTGCTGAAGTGAACGGGTCTGCGAATCACCACGTTCATGTCCAGCACCTCCTTCATCAGAAACGACTCGGTGTGATTGATCAAGCTCATGGCGCGCGGCATCAGGAAGAACAGGTTGCCGCGCTCGCCGGCCGGCCGGGTGGCGGTGCCGGCGAGCGTCATGCTCTCCTCGTCCCAGGACAGGGAGGTGATCTCCGCCGCGCCCTGCTGGACGTGCAGGTCGGTGCCGAGCAGCCAGGGGTACGGACGCGCCTGGGATATCCGGTACAGCCGGCACGCCGCGGGAGGCACGACCGCGCGAAAGCGACCCCTGAAGGTGCCCCGGTATTCCTCGTTCCAGAGCTCGTAGACGCGATACGCCGACTCCGGAGCCAGTCCCAGGCGGGCGAACGAGACATCGGTGGCATACGCCTCGTCGTCCATGTTGAAGACCGCCACGAGGGTGTACTCATCCCAGCCCGTGTCGATCGCCAGTTTCAGCATCCGCGCGTACCCGTCCGGATGGACGTCGTCGAACAGGTCGACCGGCACCGGCACCCCCCGTGTGCGCGGCAGGCAGACCTTGACCAGGCGCAGCCGCTCGGGATCGATCCGGCGGTAGTCGTCGCCGAGCATGAGGGGGCTGCCGCCCAGGCCGAACACGGTGGCGGCGACCCGCGCGTGCTCGATCGGCACCGGCTTGTCGACGGTCAGAAGGTTGAAGTCGTTGAGATAGGTGCGGCGGTGGGTGAAAAAGCTGGCCGCCGCGTTCTGCACCAGGTACTCGATGCTGCCGAAGTGGCGGTCGTGCAGCGCGTAGACGGCGTTGCGCCAGTTGTTGTAGGGCGGGAACAGCGGCCGCCCCTCGCCGAAGTCGCGGCCGACGCGGGCGGCGTCGATCAGCCCCACGTACCCCGGAGTGGAGGAGACCGCCGTCTGCAGGTGGGTGTCGGGGCCGGCGGCATCGCGGATCACCTGGAGAATCGATCGTGCCGCCTGGAGCGGAGTGCGGGTCGGATCGTGCAGCCGGGCGCCCTTCTTCACCGCCAGGAAGTCGAGCATGTAGTAGCGGACGCCCAGCTTCCGGTAGTGGGCGAAGATGCGGCGGACGTATGCCGCGGTCTCCGGATGGGTGCCGTCCAGGAAGTACTGGTGGAGCCGGGGAGCGTCGTCAGGGTCCGAGTGGAGGTCGAACTCCCAGCTCCGCCGCTCGCAGATCGGCGCTCCGCTCGCGTCCCTCAGCAGGTTCTCGCGGTTCTCCTCGAGCGCTCCTTCCGCCTCGGCGAAAAACCAGAACGGGGACACCCACAGGGCGGGGACGAATTCCCGCTCCCCCAGCTTCGCGAAGAACCCGTCCAGGCCGCTCGGAATCTGCCGCTCGTCCGCGCGCAGCCAGTCGCCGGGGATCCCGTCGACGAAGTTGGTCTGACTGGTCCACAGGTAGCGGACGTCGAAGCCGCGCAGCTTCCGGCGCAGCGCGTCGGCGTTGTCCAGGGCCACGGTCTCCCAGCAGTCCTCCTCGGCGCTGAAGGCATCGATCCAGGCACCGCCGCACCAGCCGACCGGCGGGTCGTCGGCATACGTCGTTCCATACCTGCGGTGGACGGCCTCGGCCCAATCCACCAGTGCGTCGTACGGATCGTCGAAGATGCCCACGCGGAGCCGCTCGGAGGTGATCCAGGCTCCGGGCGCCAGCTCGACGCCGCCGAGCTCGCATGTGGCACGGTATCTCGCGACCCCGGTGCCGGCATCCAGCGAATGCCGGCCGACCATTCGGTCGACGGTGACGAATCCGCAGACCAGGGTCTGTCCGGTGCCTGGATCGAAAAGGTGGCAGAGGTTGTCCGAGTCGTGCCGGCCGTCGGACAGCAGCTCCACGCGCATGTCCCACGGATGCCACGCGAAGAAGCGCACGCGGTCCGGATCCGAGCCGACCCGCAGGCCCGCGCCGTCGCCGGCGCGCAGATCCAGCACGTTCCAGTCGCCGATGGCGACCGGACGCGCGCCGGCGTTGTACAGCGATGCCGTCAATTCGACCGCGGCGCCGGCGGGGACCACCTCCCACCGCCAGATCAGATCCGGAACGGCGAACCGGAACTCGGCCATCCCGCTGCCCTCTCCGCCGAGGCCTTCGGAGCTCCCGCCCTCGGCATCGGCGAGGCGGAGCGTGTTGGCGTCCACCTCCACCGAGCCGCCGGCGCGCTGCATGGCCATCGCGCCGCCGTGTACCGCGGCCACGGAGAAGCCACGTCTTTCGAACGCCCATGTGAGCCTCAGCGCCGATCCCACGCGCTTGTGTCCTCCTACCTGTCTGCCCGATGACCGAAAGAGAGCGCCGACCGATAGCCGGCCGGCGCTCCCATGAATGCCTCAGTCGACACGTGCGATTGTCGCAATCGCCGATTGTCGCAATCGCTGGTTACTGAATCATCCCCAGCGCCTTGAACTGGCGCGTCGCCTCGTCCAGGAGATCCTGTCCGCCGGCCGCCAGCCACTCGTTCATGAAGCCTTCGTAGTCGTCCGTCTCGCCGATGATGTACTTGTACTCGAACTCGGCAGCCAGGGTGTTCAGCTCCCCGACGACCGACTGGTCCAGGTGCAGGAAGTAGGCATCGGGCGCATAGGTCTCCTCGGCCAGTGCGCCGTTGTTCAGCTCGATCTCGCTGAAGACCGTCGCCGGCAGATCGTCGGCGCTGGTCGCGGGCGTGAAGATGGTGAAGTCGGCGCGGGTCGACATCCAGTTGCCCCAGTCGGCGGCGCCCAGGAAGTTCTCGACCGACCGGTAGCGCTCCGTGCCCGGCCCGGCGATGATGGCCGTGTAGCCGCCCGGCAGCTCGTGCCGGACTCCCTTGTCTATGTCGACGCCCCAGCGGATCGCGTAGTAGCCGGGATTCGGGTAGGCGACGCCGTCGATGAGCGCCAGGATCCGTTCCAGCTTGACCGGATCCTCCGTCGCCTGCCGGGACAGGGTGAACATGCGGTCGAAGAACCGCGGAGCGGCGAGCCTGCCTCCCTCGGGCCGTCCCTTCGGCATCGGCATGTGCGCCCAGAGGTCCACCGATTCCTCGACGGTTCGGCCTCCCTCGTTGACGAACTCGGTGACCAGCACGCCGGGATACCAGGCGGTGCCCAGCACGCCCTGGAAGAGCGGCGCCTTCCGCTCGTTCCACGCGATCGTGTACCAGTTCGGCTCGATCACGCCCTCGGCGACGGCGGCTCGCATGAAGTCCAGGAACGCATGCTCGGTTCCGTCGACGACGTAGTGCGAGGCCTGCCCGCCGGCGATGTAGAAGTCGGTCGGTCCCCACATCAGCTTCAGGTTCCTGATCTCGCCGACCCCCTGGCCGTTGCCGGCCGACGTCAGTCCCCAGGTGTCGTCCTTGCCGTTGCCGTCCGGGTCGTCGTAGGTGAAGGCGCGCGCCACGCTCATCAGGTCGTCGGCCGTCGTCGGTATCTCCAGGCCGAGATTCGCCAGCCAGTCCTTGCGGATCTGGAAGCCCCAGATGTTCGGCGGCCCCGCGGTCGACAGCGCGGTCAGCTTTCCGTCCTTGGTCAGATAGTCCTCCGCGTAGTCGTCCATGTATTCCATCCAGGTCGGCAGGCTGGCCGCGTGCTCGTTCCAGTCCTCCAGCAGAAAACCCTCGTCGTAGAGCTGGGTCAGGAACGCTTCGCCGGTGGCGCCGGCACTGAACTTGACGATGTCCGGCGGGTCGTTGGTGGCGAATCGGGTCAGGATCTCATTGTTGAACTCCGCCGTGTTGTTCATGGTGATGTCCACGCCGAAGGTCTCGTTGAGATAGGCGCGGAACGGGTCGTTCTCATCGGTCGGCTGGTTGACCCAACCGCCGAACATCAGCTCGATCTCCGGCACCTGCTCCGCGGCTCCCTCCTCCTCGCCTGAAGCCCAGGCGAAGTGGGAGAGCGCCAGGAAGGTCGCGACCGCGACGGCCACGAATCTGATTGTTCTCATTTCGTTTCTCCTATCGTGATTGTAGCGATGAGGCGTACCGCCTCCTGGTGTTGACCTCGGTCGGGCGACGCCGACCCTATTCCTTGACCGATCCCGTATACACCCCCTTGATGAAATATCTCTGCAGAAACGGATAGACGCACATGATCGGCACGATCCCCACCACCGTCACGGCCATCTTCACGCTGACCGGCGTCGAGCGGATCGCGGGGTCCAGGAGGAGCTGTCCGCCGGCGAACGGATTGCTCGCGATGTTGAAGATGCTGCGCAGGTACAGCATGAACGGCCTGAGCTCCTGGTCCTTGGTGAACACCAGGGCCGTGAACCATTCGTTCCACAGGTCGACGGCCGTGAACAGGGAGAGAGCGGCGATCACGGGCTTGCTCATCGGCGCGTAGATCCTGAAGGCGATGGTGAGCTGGCTGGCGCCGTCGATGTCGGCCGACTCCTCGATCTCTCCGGGGACGTTCTGGAAGAACTGCTTGAAGACCAGCACGTTCCACGCGCCGATCATGCCGGGCACGATCAGGGCCAGGAACGTGTTGTAGATGCGCGTGTGGAACACGGCCAGGTAGGTGGGTATGAGCCCGCCGCTGAACAGGAACGTGACGAGCACCAGCGTGATCAGCACGTTTCTGCCGATCATGTCCCGCCTGGAGGCGGCGAAGCCGGTGACCATCGCCCAGAACACGCCGAGCGCCGTTCCGGACAGGGCGCGGAGCACGCTCACGAAGAAGCTGTGGAACAGGATCGGGTTCTTCAGCACCGTCTGGTAGCCGTTGAGGATGGGCCGGTCGACCCACAGGAGGATGCCGCCCTTGCTGACCCACTCCGCCTCGCTGACGAACGAGAGGACGACGACGTAGAACAGCGGAAAGAACGAGGTGAGCGATACCAGCGCCACGACCGAGATGACCCCGATCTGGTAGCTCAGCTCCGTGCCCTGCAGCTTCACCGGTCCGCTCGTGTGCCGACGGTCACCAGATGCCGACCTTGAGCCGCCTCTTGGCGAACTCGTTGACGCCCAGGATGAGCGCCAGGCCGAAGAGCGACTCGATGAACGCCAGCGCGGTGCCCAGGCTGTACTGCAGCCTGGTGAGTCCCTGGCGGTACACCCAGGTGCCGATCACGTCACCCACCTCCAGCGTCGCCGGCGAGTAGAACAGCAGGATCTGCTCCACGCCCGTGGACTGGAACAGGCGGCCGATGGACAGGGTGAGCAGGAACACGACGACCGGCCTGATGCCAGGCAGGGTGATGTAGCGGATCCTCTGCAGGGGGCCGGTGCCGTCGATCTTGGCCGCGTCGAACAGGCCCGGATCGAGGTTCGACAGGGCGGCCAGGTAGATGATGGTGCCCCAACCGACCTCCCTCCAGACCCCGGAGCCGATGAGCAGCGGCCGGAACGCGGCCGTGCTCACCAGGAAGTCCCTGGGTTCCCCGCCCATGGCGGCGATGACGCTGTTGACGATGCCGGTCTTCGTGAACAGCGCGAAGGCGATCGCGTAGATGATCACCCACGAGAAGAAGTGGGGGATGTAGAGGATGGTCTGGCTGATGCGCCGCAGCGTGCTGGAGTGCAGGTCGTAGAGAAAGATCGACAGCACGATCGGCGGAAAGAACCCCGCGACCAGGCGCAGCACGCTGATGTAGACGGTGTTGACGAAGACGCGCTCGATGTCGCGTATATCGAACAGTTCGCGGAAATTCCCCAGGCCGATCCATTCGCTGCCGAACACGCCCGCCGACAGCTTGTAGTCCTTGAAGGCGATCACCGCCTGCAGCACGATCGGGTAATAGCGATAGACCAGCAGGTAGGCGATCGGGATGAGTAGCAGGACGTAGACGCCGGCGTACTTGCGCAATTTCGCCGTGGTGCGTGCGCGGGAGCTGCGGCGGAGCACGGCCGCGGAGGCGACGGCTGCCGGGGGGGCGACGGATGTCGCGGCCGTGCCGCGCATGCCGGTGCCCGCGCGCCCGGCGATCACGATTGAGCGAATTCCGGTTGGAGGTTCACCATCCTGGCGGTCAGGGCGTTCGATGGTCTCCCGGGCCGTGTGCGATGTCAAGGCGGGGACCGTTGGTGCCGGTGTCGACCCAGTTCTCGAGCTCCCCGGAGAACCACGGCGGATCGGGCTCCGGCGGACGCGCCGCTCGCTCCCAGGTGCCGATGAGGGACAGCTCCTCGGAGCGGCGCTGCATGCGGGCGGCGATGTCGTCGGGGTTCCAGTCGGTCAGGGCCAGTTCCGTCAGCC
This sequence comes from Spirochaetaceae bacterium, assembly GCA_028818385.1. The sequence goes on along the minus strand of JAPPNY010000198.1, from coordinate 80,912 downwards.
GCCGCTCGACGTCCCGGTGCCGGGTGCTGCCCGCCAGGTCGTTCGTTTCGCCGGGGTCCTCCTCCATCAGGAACAGCTCGGGTTGCAGGCCGCGGTAGTAGTTCAGCTTCCAGCCGCCGGAGCGGACCATGCGGCCCGCGACGTCGGATCCCCGTTCGGCGTGCTCGGCGATCGCGGTGTCCTTCCACGCGGCGCGTTCTCCCGTCAGCAGCCGGCGGAAACTGCTTCCCGCAGCCCCCGGAAGGGCATCGACGCCGCACAGGTCCAGCAGCGTCGGTCCGAGGTCCAGCAAGCTCACGTTTTCGGCCCGCACCTGCCCGGCGGGGACGTGGTCGGGCCACGACACGATGAGCGGCACGCGGCTCGCCCCGTCGTAGAACGTGCTCTTCCACCACATCCCGTGCTCTCCGAGCATCTCTCCGTGGTCGGAGCAGTAGACGATGACGGTGTGCTCGCGCAGTCCGCTCTCCGCCAGTGCGGTGAGGATGGTGCCGACTTGGCGGTCCAGAAAGGTGCAGAGACCGTAGTAGGCCACGCGTGATCTCCACTGCGCGTCGCGGGGCGGCGGAGGATCGATCTGCCAGCGCCTGCGCTTCGCCGCGTTGACGGGATGGAGCTGGTCGTCCGGCGGCGGAAGGTCCGAGTAGCCGATCCTGTCGCGATGGGCTCGGAAGTCGTCCGGGGGCGCAACGAACGGGCAATGCGGGGCGACGTAGCCGACGGTCAGCAGAAACGGCCTGTCGTGTTCGCGGCGGCCGCGCTCGCCCAGCCAGCGGACCGTCGCACGGGTCACCGCCTCGTCGTAGGCGTGATAGCCCGTGCGTCCCGGCCCGCTCTTGATCACTCCCGCCAGGCCCATGCCGGGCGTGTCGGCAAGGTAGCCGAGGATCCTCTCCAGTCTCAAGCCCGCGCCCGCATACGCCGACTCGGCCACGTCACCGACGATCCGATCGCAGTATCCGTGCCGCTGGTCCGGACCCACGAAGTGCATGCGTCCCGACAGGACGGTGTCGTATCCGGCGGAGAGGAACGCGTGCGCGAACGTCGGGACATCGCTGCCGAGGTGGCCTTCGTTGTCGAAGAGACCCAGCTCGTGGGGATGGCGAGCGGTCATGAACGACATGCGGCTCGGGGCGCACAGCGGATAGGTGCAGTACGCGTTGCGGAAGCGCGTGCCGCCCTCGGCGAGGCGGTCCAGGTTCGGGGTGTGGGCAACCCGGTCTCCTGCGCACCCCATGATCCCCGCGTGGTGCTGGTCGCTCATGACCAGCACCCCGTTGGGAGGCCCGCGCGGGGGG